>WGSK01000001.1:0-123610 GCA_014871655.1 Collinsella sp.
CCGCACATGTGCGGATGAATGTGGGAAGTGTTCGGATGAAGTTGATAATCAAGGCACCCACGAATTTAAAATCGGGGGCAAAAAGTTCTTGGTAAACCACGCGCGGCTATGATAGTATCTCTTTTGCCGAAAGGCGACGGGCGATTGGCTCAGGGGTAGAGCATATCCTTCACACGGATGGGGTCACAAGTTCGAATCTTGTATCGCCCACCATCAAAACCGCAGGTCAGAGGTGTTAAGCCTCTGGCCTTTTTCTTTTTGATACCAAGGGTGATTCCAAAACGAATCGTAGTCGTATAAGGCGTCATTTTTTTCGCACCCTTTTTGCTGACGCCATTGCATGTTTTGTATAAAACTCATGCGTATTTTCATTGAATTCCCCATGTGATCCGCGCGCAAATGTGGAGACAGGGACCACATGCCCAAAGCTCCTTCCAGCGGTTTTCTATCACACGACGGTTTTTCGGCGGAACTCGGCATGCTTTTGTCAGCATTTGGTTTGCTTCCCGTACTTACCCGCATGATGCCCCGGTAGATAATCGGACATGCCCGCAATCCGCACGGCCTACGGTCGAAACCAGGGGAGGCCACATGGACGAAATCGTCTGCGCAAACACCGCATTCCGCTACTGGCGCTGCCCACCGCAGGTGCGCAACCTCTACCCGCGCCTACCCAGCTCCGATGACGGCTGGCGAGCCCTATCCCAAGCCCCTTTCGTAACCGACGTCCTCAAGACCCCGATTATCGCTGTTGCTTCGCCAGGTTGTTGTAATCACCACTCGGGATTGCGCTCCACTATTCGCTGGGAACGGCCTACGGATACCGGCCCAACAATCGACCCTCATTTAGGCTTAAGCGTCACCAATCCGCTTAACCCGTTATTTACTATGACACGCTTTGTGTCCCAGATAGATCTCGTACTGGCTATGTACGAACTTTGCGGCTGGTTTTCTGTTTTCGAGCCGACCCCCGCTGTCGAAATGCAGTTAAAAATCGCGTTAAAGGAGAATCGCAATTCCAGCACGCAGGATCTGTTCGAACTTGGAGAAGGCGAGGACGAGATTCCTTGGAAACGAGTTTATGCCCGCACAACCGTAAAGGTCCCAGCAAATGAAGGCCAAACGAACAATCGCGAGGATGGAAGAGAGGTTACGAAACTCAAAGGTACTTCGCTTTGGATGAGAAAGCCACTCATCGAACTGAGCGACTTGCATCGATTCGCCGAAAAGGTCAAAAGTCAAATGTGGGGAAAGCAGTTTTATGATGCCGCTCAGCAGGTTATCGGCATTGCTGCATCTCCACTCGAGGTCGCGGGGGTCCTGCTTCTAAGTCGTTCTCGACGTCTAGGTGGTTCAGGATTCAGATACGTATACCTCAACGATTTAACCCCTCTATCCGAGGAAGCCCAAAGCATCGCAGGTCAAAAGGTTTGCTACGGTGACATCGTGATTGTAAACCCAATCCTAATGAAGGCAGCAATTATCGAAATCCAAGGTGAGGTCATCCATGGGTCAGGCGCGGTACTTGACCAAGATGCGGAGCGCATGACTGCGCTCCAGAGCATGGGTTTCGATGTGTTCCTGGTAACCCACGATATGCTTAACGACAAAAAACAGCTAGACGCCATAGGCAAAAGCGTCTGCAGCCGTTTGGGGATTCGATATAAAGCCAAATCCGAGGCAATGAAGCGCGCCGAGACGCGACTGCGAGCAAATGTTCTGTGCAACTGGTTGGAACTCGGAAATTAGCCGGCAACAAGGCGCTAGAACGACCTAGTTTTCCTGCTAGTGAATTAGTATCATTTCAAAACTATGCCGGATTACGGGGCTGGACCCGGACCGGCCGTCCATACCCTGCATTTCGCTGAATGCGCAAGTCGTCTACCTGCGGTTTTGATTTTACCGATTACGGCATGCTCGGGGGTTCCCGGCCTGGCCCCGTAAACCGGCATGGTTTTGAAATCGCCGGGTCGGCGGGAGCGCGATTGGCCCCGATAATGGGCCCGGCGCCGGCGGGATGGTCGTTGGGCGGATGGCGGCCCGTGGGGTGGAAGCGAAAACCGGCGAGCGGCGGAACCCGAGATGCCCTGGGGGCGCCGGGGAGGAGGGCGGCGGCAGCGCCGCCGCCCGCGGGGCGCGCCCCGCGGGCCGGATCCGGCATCGCGGGTCCCTTGCCCTCGAGTCCGTGCCGCGCTCTCGTCCCAGCGGCGCCCGCGCCCCCGGAAAGTTTTTCCGAAATTGCCCTTGCATCGCCGGGGGAGTTCCCGTATAGTACTTCTTCGCACGGGGGCGTAGCTCAGCTGGGAGAGCGCTTGACTGGCAGTCAAGAGGTCAGGGGTTCGATCCCCCTCGTCTCCACCCGAGCATTGAATGAGGCTCCAACGCAAGTTGGGGCCTTTTTTCATATAGGCACACAAGGTCAAAGGCGGCACCATGATCCTCCTGGTCGACAAGATCGAAAAAAGCTTCGGCGCGCGCGTCCTCTTTAGCGGCGCATCCTTCCAGATCAACCCCGGCGAGCGCTTTGCGCTCGTGGGACCCAACGGCGCCGGCAAAACCACCATGCTCAAGATCATCATGGGCATCGACAGCCCCGACGCCGGCCAGGTCCAGTACGCCAAGGACTGCCAGGTAGGCTATCTTGAGCAAGAAACCAACCTGGAGCAAAAGGACACCACCATCCTTGCCGAGGTCATGGCCGCTGCCAAGGAAATCCGCCGCATGGGCGAGCGCGCCAACGAGCTGCAGGCCCAAATCACCGAGCTCTCCGAGCAGGGCAAGGACGTCGACGCACTCCTCAACGAGTACGGCCAAGTCCAGGACCGCTTTGAGCATCTGGGCGGCTACGAGCTCGAGAGCAACGCCCGCAAAATCCTGTCCGGCCTGGGCTTTAAAGTCACCGACTTTGAGCGCCCGTGCTCCGAGTTCTCGGGCGGCTGGCAGATGCGTATCGCGCTCGCCAAGCTCTTCCTACGCCACCCCGACCTGCTGCTTCTGGACGAGCCCACCAACCACCTGGACCTCGAGAGCGTCCAGTGGCTGCGCGGCTTTATCGCCAACTACGATGGCGCCGTGCTCATCGTCAGCCACGACCGTGCTTTCATGGACGCCTGCGTCGACCATGTCGCCGCTCTCGAAAACCGCCGCGTGACCACCTACACCGGCAACTACAGTAGCTACCTCAAGCAACGCGAGGACAACCTGGAGCAGATGCGTGCCAAGCGCGCCGCCCAGGAGCGCGACATCGCCCACATGCAGGTCTTCGTTGACAAGTTCCGCTACAAGCCCACCAAGGCCGCCCAGGCCCAGGAGCGCATCCGCAAGATCGAGCAGATCAAAAAGGAGCTTGTCATCCTGCCCGAGGGTCACAAGCACATCGACTTTAAGTTCCCCGACCCGCCGCGCTCCGGCGACATGGTCGTAGGGCTCGAGGGCGTGTCCAAGTCCTACGGTGAAAAGCACATCTACAGCGACATCGACCTCAAGCTCTACCGCGGTGAGCACGTGGCGCTCGTCGGCCCCAACGGCGCCGGCAAGTCCACGCTCATGAAGATCCTCGCCGGCCTGGAGCCGCCCACCACCGGCACCCGCGACCTGGGCACCAACGTGGGCGTGGCCTACTACGCCCAGCACGCACTCGAGGGCATGACCGAGTCCAATACCGTCCTGCAAGAGATCGACACCGTCACGCCCAAGTGGACCGTGCCGCAGCAGCGAAGCCTGCTGGGCGCCTTCCTATTTAGCGACAACGATTCAATCGAAAAGCAGGTTCGCGTCCTCTCCGGTGGCGAAAAGGCGCGTCTGGCCCTGGCAAAGATGCTCGTGGCCCCCGAGGCACTCCTGTGCCTGGACGAGCCCACCAACCACCTGGACATCGACTCGGTGGACATGCTCGAAAACGCCCTGCAAAACTTCCCCGGCACCATCGTGCTGATCAGCCACGACGAGCACCTGGTCCGCGCCGTGGCCAACCGCATCATTGACATCCGCGATGGTAAGGTCACGGTCTACGACGGCGACTACGACTACTACCTCTACAAGCGCGAGGACCTCGCAGCCCGCGCCGCCGCCGAAGCAGCAGGGGAGAGTACGCCGGCCGCGACCAAGTCCACTAAGGTCACCGCAGCCCAGCCCGATACGCCCGCCGCTGCTTCCAAGCCTGCCGAGGGCAAAAAGACCAAGGAGCAAAAGCGCGCCGAGGCCCAGGCCCGCGCTGCGCTCAACAAAAAGCTCAAGGGCGTGCGCAACCAGCTCAAGAAGATCGAGGCGGAGCTGGACAAAAAACGCGCCCGCTATGACGAGCTTATGGAATTGATGGCAAGCGAAGAGCTTTATGCCGATCAGGATAAGTTCAACGCCGCGCTGGGGGAATATAACGGCCTTAAGCAAGAGCTGCCCAAGCTCGAGGACGAATGGCTGGAGCTTTCCACCCAGATCGAAGAGGAGACCGCGCGTGAACTCTCGTAAGGCCGCCGCCGTGGCGATGAGCATCATCGCCATCGCCTGTCGCATTTGCGGCATCTTCATGAGCGCGATGACCGTGTTGCTGTGCTTTAGCGGCCTCACCGCCAAGCTGCAGATCGTGGGCTTTGTCGTCGAGCTTTCGCGCGCACTGCCGAGCGCCATCGCCGGCTACGGCGTCATCACGTCGCCCTTTGGCGGCGTGTTCCGCTTAGATTACGCCATCGTGGCCGTCATCCTGTTTGTGGCCGATTACCTGCTCACGCGCGCCTCGCGCCGCGTCCGCTAGGGGAGCGCCATGTCCAGCAGCTACCTCATGAACCTGCTCGCCAGCGCCGTTGCCGTCATCGTCGGCATCGTGATCCACGAGAGCGCGCACGCCGCCGCGGCCTGGGCGCTCGGCGACAAGACGGCCCGCTCCCGTGGCCGCGTCTCGCTCAACCCGCTCAACCACATCGACCCGTTTGGCACCATTCTCCTGCCGCTGCTGATGCTCGCCGCCGGCGGCCCGGTGTTCGCCTTTGCCAAGCCCGTGCCCGTCTACCTCAACAACCTCAAGCACCCCAAGCGCGACGAAGTCCTGGTGAGCGTGGCCGGCCCCGTATCGAACATCACGTTGGCATGCCTTGCCGCCGCCCTCATGCACGCGGCATACGGCAACCTCTACACCAGCATGTCCTTTGCCGTGGCATCCCAAATCATGAACTTCGGCGCCACCTTTATCGTGGTCAATCTGTCGCTCGCGTTTTTTAACCTCATCCCGATCCCGCCGCTCGACGGCTCATCGATCATTGTGCCGTTCCTCAAAGGCAAGGCGCTCGCCAACTACTATCGTCTGCAGCAATACGCCATGCCCATCCTCATCTTGGTGCTGTATCTGCTGCCCATGTGGACAGGTATCGACGTGATCGGGCGTTATTTCGACGTTACCGTGTATCCGCTGGCCGAGTGGCTGCTCAACTTCGCAATCGCCGGCATCTAAGGTAAACTTACAGGTCGACCGTGCAAAACGGTCGTAACATGCACCCAAACCGCGCCGCGAAGGCGCCGTCAAAGGAGGTCGAAGATGTCGTATCGCGTGTCGACGCAGGTCTACAGCGGACCGTTCGACCTGCTGCTGCAGCTGGTAACCCGCCAAAAAGTAGATATCGGTGCCATCTCTATCAGCGAGGTGGCCGAGCAGTACCTTGCCGAGGTCGAGCGCATCGAGGCGCTGGACCTAGACGTGGCGAGCGACTTTTTGCTGGTCGCGGCCACCCTTTTGGACATTAAAGCTGCCTCGCTGGTGCCGCAGGAGGCCCCCAGCAAATCCGTCGATGATGACGAGGACGACGCTGACCTCGAGGAGCTCAGCGCCCTCGACGGCGACGCCCTGCGCGAGGTCCTGATCCAGCGCCTGATCGCCTACAAGCAGTTTAAGGGCGCGGCGGCGGCCCTTGGCGCGCGCATGCAGGCCGAAAGCCGCATGCATCCGCGTGTGGCCGGCCCCGACCCCGAGTTCCTGGGCCTTATGCCCGACTACCTGGCCGGCATTACCCTGCGCGGCCTCGCCGTCATCTGCGCCGACCTGGACGGTAAGCGCCAGACCTTCCTGCTGGAGGCCGAGCACGTGGCACCGCATCGCGTGCCGCTCGACCTGACGGTGGCATCGGTCGACCGCTTTACCATGGCGCACCAAACCTGCACCTTCCGCGAGTTGCTGGACGGCGACGCCACGACCGAGCAGCTTGTCGTTACCTTCCTGGCCATGCTGGAGCTCGCCAAGCGCGGCTCGCTCACGTTGAGCCAGGACGAGATCTTTGGAACCATCTGCATCAACCGCGTCGAGGGCGCCGAGGCATACGTGCCCGGCGAGGGCCCCGAGCTCACCGAATAGGAGCGACCAACCATGTCAACCCTTTCCACGCTGGAGGCAAACAGCCTCAAAGGCGCCCTCGAGGCGCTGCTGCTGGTGTCAAGCGACCCGGTGAGTGCGCCCGCGCTGGCCGGCGCACTGGATATCGCCCCCGGCGAGTGCGCGTCGATGCTCGCCGAGCTCAAGGTTGAGTACGAGGAGGCCAACCGCGGCTTTCAGCTGCGCGAGGTCGCCGGCGGCTGGCGCCTGTTTACGCACCCAGCCTACCACGATGTGGTCGAGGCCTATGTGTTGAGCTGGGACACGCAGAAGCTGTCGCAGGCGGCGCTCGAAACCCTGGCCGTGATCGCATACCACCAGCCCGTGACGCGCGAGGTGGTCAAGGGCATCCGCGGCGTCAATTCCGACGGCGTCATCGCGTCGCTCGTGGACAAGGGTCTGGTGCGTGAGCTCGGCCGCGACCCCCAGCGCGGTCAGGCCATCATCTACGGCACGACCAACGCCTTCTTGGAAAAATTCGGCCTGCGCTCCACCCGAGACCTGCCCGATCTGGAGCAGTTTGCCCCCGACGAGCAGTCGCGCCAGTTTATCCGCGAGCGCCTGAGCGGCCGCAGTATTCAGTCCACGCTCGAGGAGCAGGCCGAGGACCTGGACGAAGAGCGCGAACTGATCGATACCGATGTTGAGGACGCCGATGACGCAGAGCTTCTGCCCACCGGCGATATCTCGGAGGACATGCATGACGAGGACTAACGAAGCAGGGGAGACGCGCGCCGCAAGCGCCACGGACGCCGCAGCGCCCGCAGCCGGCGCCCAGCCCGTCTACCCGCACACCATGCGCCTGCAGCGCTTTTTGGCACGCGCGGGCGTGGCGAGCCGCCGCGGCTCGGAGGACCTGATGACCGCAGGCCGCGTGACCGTCAACGGCCAGGTCGCGACCGAGCTGGGCACCAAGGTCGACGTCGACCGCGACCAGATCGAGGTCGACGGCATGCCCGTCAAGCTCGGCCAGGGCGCCGTGTACCTAATGCTCTACAAGCCGACAGGCTACCTCACCACCATGAGCGATCCGCAGGAGCGCCCTTGCGTGGCCGACCTGGTGCCGCGCGACCGCTTTCCGGGGCTCTTCCCGGTGGGTCGCCTGGACCGCGACACCACGGGCCTTCTGCTCTTTACCACCGACGGCGACCTCTCGCAGGATCTGCTGCATCCCAGCAAGCATGTCTACAAGACCTATCAGGCGCTCGTGGACGGCCACCTGACCGATCGCGACTTGGAACCGCTCCGTCGCGGCATCGAGCTCGATGACGGCCTGTGCCAGCCGGCGATCTGCCGCGTCATCAGCGCGCGCGAGGCCGAGGCCGTGGCTCCGCAAGGCGTCAAGCCCGGCACCACCGCCGTGGAGGTCATCATTCGCGAGGGCCGTAAAAACCAGGTCAAGCGCATGCTGAGCAAGATACACCGCCCGGTGATTCGCCTGCACCGCTGCAACTTTGCCGGCCTGGAGCTCAAGGACGTGGCCAAGGGCTCGTGGCGCGAGCTCAACGACCGCGAGGTGCAGATCCTCAAGGCCGGCGGCATCCCGCCCAAGCAAGCTGCCTCCAAGCGCGGTGACAAGCCCCAGGAAACCCCCGCGACCCGCACGCGCCACCACGGCAGCCATGGCTCCGCACCCAAGCGCAACACCTACCGCGAGCGCTACACGGGCTAGCCAGTCCGCCAGCAAGCAGCGCCCGCGTCCCATACCAGAACGTCAACCACCGAAAGGAAGCATTGCATGATCGTCGCCATCGACGGCCCCGCCGGTTCCGGCAAGTCCACCATCGCCAAGGAGATCGCCCGCCAGCTGGGCTTTAACAAGCTCGACACGGGCGCCATGTATCGCGCCGTCACCTTCGCCGCGCTCGATCGCGGCATCGATCTGGACGACGAGGCGGCTATCGACGCCCTCGCCGAGCAGATCGAGATTCGCTTTACCAACGGCACTGGCGAGGACACGCGCCTGACCATCGACGGCCAGGACGAATCGGCTGCCATCCGCACCCCGCAGGTCGACGCCAACGTCTCTAAGGTCTCGGCCTACCCGGGCGTGCGCGCCGCCATGCTCATTCACCAGCGTCGCGCCGCCGAGGACCGCGACATTGTCGCCGAGGGTCGCGACATCGGCACCGTCGTATTCCCCAACGCGCAGGTCAAGGTCTTCCTGACCGCCGATCCGCGTGAGCGTGCCCGTCGCCGCGTGCTGCAGCGCCACCAGAACGATGCGCAGCCGCTCACCACCGAGCAGCTCGAGGCCGAGGTCGACGAAACCCTCGATGCCCTCAAGCAGCGCGACAAGCTCGACAGCAGCCGCGAGGTCGCGCCGCTTGTGCCCGCTGAGGACGCAGTGCACGTCGACTCCACCGCCCACACCATCGACGAGGTCGTCCGCATTATCGAGGACCTCATCAACCAAAGGAGGTAGCCCATGCGCCTGTTTAAGCAGACGCCCGAGGATTACTACAACGCCCCCTACGCCGAGTTCCCGGCGCTCATCCGCGGCACCGTCGTCGTGGTCATGGGCATCCTGTGGGTCTTCTCCAAGCTTATGTGGCGCTGGAATGTCGAGGACGCCGACCTACTGTTTGAGCGCCAGGAAGGCCGCGGCAGCGTGGTCATCTGCAACCACACCTCGATGGCCGAGCTCCTGGCTGTAGAGACGGCGCTGTTCTTTGGCGGCCGCCGCATTCGCCCCATCTTTAAATCCGAGTTTGCCAAGACCAAGATCGTGCGCTGGGCCTTTAGCCGTGTGGGCGGTATTCCCGTCGAGCGCGGCACCGCCGACATGAAATGCCTGCGTGCCGCCCAGCATGCGCTGCAGCGAGGCGAGGACGTTCTGATCTTCCCCGAGGGCACGCGCATTCGCTCGCGCGAAATCAAGCCCGAGGTCCACGGCGGCTTTGCGCTCATCGCCCAGATGGGCAAGGCGCCCGTGAACCCGCTCGCCATCTGCGGCTGGTCCGACATCACACCCAAAGGTAAAAAGCTCATGCGCCCCAAAAAGTGCTGGATCCGTGCCGGCAAGGCCATCTCGCTATCCGACGCACCGGCCGAGCTCAAGCGCAAGGAGCGCCTGGCATGGTTTGAGTCCGAGGCCATGAACCGCGTCTACGCCATGCGAGACGAGCTGTGCGACGAGCACCCGGGCAGGTTCTAGCCATGGGTGAGAACGTCATGAATACCGCCGCGGCCGCCGCTGAGGAGGTCGCCCCCACCATCGAGATCGCCGCCCACGCCGGTACTTGCTACGGCGTACAGCGTGCGCTCGATATGGCGCTAGCCGCCGCGCCGCAGGCAGGGGAGTGCACTCAGGTTCATACCTTGGGTCCGCTCATCCATAACCCCATCGTGGTGCGCGAGCTTGCTGAGGCAGGCGTTGGCCTGGCTGACACCTTGGACGACGCCACGTCGGGCACCGTGATCATCCGCGCGCACGGAGTGGTGCCGCAGGTGATCGATGCCGCTCGCGAGCGTGGCCTTAACGTCGTCGACGCCACCTGCCCTTACGTGAAGAAGGTCCATATGGCAGCCGAGCGCCTGGTGCGCGAGGGCTACCGCGTGGTGGTCGTAGGCGAGCCAGGTCACCCTGAGGTGGAGGGCATCCTGGGCCACGCCGGCACTGATGCGCTGGTCGTGAGCTGTGCCGCCGACGCCAACGCCTTGTCGTTCAAGGGCAAGGTAGGCCTCGTCGTGCAGACCACCCAGACCGCGCAGAACCTCGCCGAGGTCGTGGCAGCTATCACCCCGCGCGTGCAGGAGCTGCGTGTGATCAACACCATCTGCGCCGCCACGAGTGAGCGTCAACAGGCAGCAGCCACACTTGCCAACCGCTGCGACTGCATGGTCGTGGTGGGCGGCAAGAACTCGGGCAACACCCGCCGCCTGGCGCAGATTTGCGCAGACGCCTGCGAGCGCACGTATCACATCGAGGAAGCTTCCGAGCTCCAGGCCGCGTGGTTTACCGACGCTCACCACATCGGCATCACCGCCGGAGCCTCCACCCCGCAAGAACACATCGAGCGCGCCGTCGAGCGCATCAAGGAGCTTTGCCGCTAACCATGGACCAGACCGTACCCGCATACGCCGCCGAGGTGGCCGATTACGGGCGCAGCCGCGACCCCGAGCCGGGTGAGGGCGCGCTCGTAAAGAACGTGCGTCCCGAATCGCCCGCGTGGGATGTGGGTATCGAGCCGGGCATGCGCGTGCTCGCGGTCAACGGCGAGCAGCTTACCGACATGATCGTGTGGCTCTGGGAGGCAGACGACGACACGGTCGACCTCGAGGTTTTCGACCCGCGCGATGGCACCGTCACCCCCGTCGAGCTCGACCGTTTCCCGGGAGAGGACTGGGGCCTTGAGTTCGATGGCCCCATCTTTGACGGCATGCGTACCTGCGTAAACGCCTGCGTGTTCTGCTTTATGACCATGTTGCCCAAGGGCGGCCGCTCCACGCTCTATATTCGCGACGACGACTACCGCCTGAGCTTTTTGCAGGGCAACTTCGTCACGCTCACGAACCTCACCGACGAGGACGTGCAAAACGTCATCCAACGCAACATGAGCCCTATGAACGTGTCGGTCCATGCCGTGAGCCCCGACGTCCGCCGTCGTATGATGGGCCGCAACGCCCAGCGCGGCATGGACGTACTCGAGGCCATCATGGCCGCCGGCATCGAGATTCACGCGCAGATCGTGTTGTGCCCCGGCATGAACGACGGCGAGGAGCTGGAAAAGACCCTGCGCTTTTGCGAGGAGCACGAGCAAATCACAAGCCTGGGCATTGTGCCGCTCGGTTTTACCAAGCATCAGAACCGCTTTAGCTGGTCATACAGCGACAAGCCCGAACTGGCGCGCGAGACCATTGCCATGATCCGTCCCTACCAGGACCGCGCCTTCGAGCGTTTTGGCCGCCACACCTTCCAGATGAGCGACGAGTTCTACCTGGACGCCGGCATCGATCCGCCCGAGGCGGACTTTTACGACGGCTATCCGCAGTACTACGACGGCATCGGCATGATCCGCTCGTATCTGGACGAGACGGACGATGTGCTTGCCGCCGATGCCGAGCGACTGGCCCGCGTCCGCGAGGCCATCGCCGCTCGCAGCCAGCACCTGCTGTGCCTCTCGGGCGCCAGCGCACGCGACACGGTAGCCCGCTTTGTGGAATCGCCCAAGGGACTCGCCGGCACTGTCACAGCCATCAAGAACCGCTACTTTGGCGGCAACGTGGACGTGACCGGCCTCATCGTCGCCTGCGATATTCTGGAACAGCTGCCGCAGGACCTCTCGGGGGTTATGCTCTTTGTGCCTAAGCTCATGTTCAACGCTGACGGCATGACGCTTGACGAGTATCATCGTGACGATTTACTCGCAAGCCTTACCAGTCGCGGCGCCGAGGTTCATGTAGTGTCGACCATGCCGCATGAGCTGCTCGATACCCTGGAGCACATCCTTGGCATTGTGCCTGCCGACTCTAACACTTCCACTGACCCTACCCATTAAAGGAGTGCAGATGAAACCTATCGTCGCCGTCGTCGGACGCCCCAACGTGGGCAAGTCCACGCTCGTTAACCGCCTGGCCCAGACCTCGGACGCCATCGTCCATGAGTCCCGCGGCGTCACGCGCGACCGCTCGTACCACACGGCCGATTGGAACGGCCGCGAGTTCACCATCGTCGACACGGGCGGCATCGAACCGCTCAAGAGCGATGACGTGTTTGCCACATCTATCCGCGACCAGGCCCTCGCCGCCGCCGAGGAAGCCGCCGTCATCCTGTTTGTGGTCGACGGCCGCACCGGCGTCACCGAGGAGGACGAGTCGGTCGCTCGCATGCTCAAGCGCTGCGACAAGCCGGTCTTTCTGCTGGTGAACAAGCTCGACAACCCCGATCGCGAGAACGACAGCATCTGGGAGTTCTATTCGCTCGGCATCGGAGAGCCCACGCCGCTCTCGGCCCTGCACGGCCACGGCACGGGCGACCTGCTCGACGACATCGTGGCCCTGCTTCCCGAGGAAGAGGACGAAGTCGCCGACGAGTTCCCCGATGCGCTGAACGTGGCCATCATCGGCCGTCCCAACGCCGGTAAGTCGTCGCTGTTCAACCGCATCCTGGGCGCCGACCGCTCTATCGTGTCCAACATTGCCGGCACGACGCGCGACGCCATCGACACCGTCGTGGAGCGCAACGGCAAGCACTACCGCATGGTCGACACCGCGGGCATTCGCAAGAAGAGCACCGTGTACGAGAACATCGAGTACTACTCCATGGTCCGCGGCCTGCGCGCCATCGACCGCGCCGACGTGGCACTGCTCGTCGTCGACGCCTCCGTGGGCGTTACGGAGCAGGACCAGAAGGTCATGGGTCTTGCCATCGAGCGCGGCTGCGCCATCGTGGTGCTGCTCAACAAGTGGGACCTGCTCGACGATGACCGCAAGCGCGAGGCCTGCATGGAGACCGTCGACCGCCGTCTGGGCGTCATGGCTCCCTGGGCCCAGTACCTGCGCATCTCAGCCCTGACCGGCCGTAGCGTCGAGAAGATCTGGTCGATGGTCGACGCGGCCGAAAAGACGCGCTCGCAAAAGATCAGTACCTCACGCCTCAACACGTTCCTCACCGACCTGCGCGAGTTCGGTCATACCGTGGTGGACGGCAAGCGCCGCCTGCGTATGCACTACGTGACCCAGACGGGCGTCAACCCGCCGACGTTCACGTTCTTCGTCAACCACAGTGACCTGGTCAACGACACCTACCAGCGCTACGTGGAGAACCGCATGCGCTCGACCTTCGACTTTGCCGGCACGCCCATTCGACTCTTCTTTAGGAAGAAGGAGCAAAAGGATGCATAATCCGATTCTTCTGACCGCCATCTGCGCCGTGGTCTCGTTCTTTATCGGGGCGATTCCGTTTGGTCTGATCCTGGGCCGCGTGTTCAACCACACGGACATTCGTAAGGCGGGCTCCGGCAACATCGGCACCACCAACGCCCTGCGCGTGGCCGGCCCCAAGGTGGCCGCGCTCACGCTGCTGCTCGACTGCCTTAAGGGCGCCATCTGCGTCCTTATCGCCCGTCCGCTCATTGCCGACTTGGGCTATGGCTTCCCCGTGAGCATTATGGCCCCCGGTGCCGCCGGCGACTGGATGCTCGGCGTCATCTGCCTGGCAGCCGTGTGGGGCCATATCTTCTCGCCCTACCTCAACTTCCATGGCGGCAAGGGCATCGCAGTTGGTCTGGGCGTCATCCTCGCCTGGTACTGGCCTATTGGCCTGTCGCTGCTGGGCATGTTTATCGTGGCCGTCGCCATCACCAAGTTTGTGTCGGTGGGCTCGCTTGCCGCGGCCATCGGTCTTCCCATCGCTGCCTGCGCGGTCTTTCCGTACAGCAGCCTCGGACTTAAGTTTTGCATGGCGCTGATCGGCATTACTGTGGTGTGGGCCCATCGTGCGAACATCAAAAAGCTCATGACGGGTAAGGAGTCCAAGCTCTCGTTTACCAAGCGCGTCACCGAGCCCGACGATAAGTAGGAGAGAGTCATGAATGTTGCGCTGATTGGCTCCGGCTCCTGGGGAACCGCCGTCGCCGGCCTTGCCGCCGCGCGAGCCGAGCGCGTGACCATGTGGGCCCACAGCGAGCAGACGGCCGCCGGCATCAATGGCGAGCACCGCAACCCCCGGTATTTGATGAGCTACGAGCTGCCCGGCAACGTCGTCGCCACCACGGACCTGGTACAGGCGCTCGACGGCGCCGAGGCCATCATCTTCGCCGTTCCTTCGACGCACCTTCGCAGCGTGTGCCACCAGGCCGCGCCCTTTATCGCAGCCAATACCCCGGTGCTCTGCCTCACCAAGGGCATTGAGCCCGAGTCCGGCCTGCTCATGAGCGAGGTCATCGCCAGCGAGATCGGCAACGAGGCGCGCGTGGCGGCGCTCTCGGGCCCCAACCATGCCGAGGAGATCTGCCGCGGCGGGCTTTCTGCCGCCGTCATCGCCAGCAAAGATCCGCAGATAGGGGAGACCTTTAAGGACCTGCTCCTGTCCACGGCCTTCCGCATTTATCTGTCGCAAGACATGACCGGTGTCGAGGTCTGCGGCGCCATGAAAAATGTCATCGCCATCGTGTGCGGCATCTCCGCCGGCACCGGCGCGGGCGACAACACGCTCGCCCTCATCATGACACGCGGCCTGGCAGAGATCAGCCGTCTGGTGCACGCCCGCGGCGGTCAAGCTATGACCTGCATGGGACTTGCCGGCATGGGCGACCTCATTGCCACCTGCACCTCGGAGCATTCGCGCAACCGCACCTTTGGCTACGAGTTTGCCCACGGCGTGTCGCTCGACGAGTATCAGACGCGCACGCATATGGTGGTCGAGGGCGCCGTCGCCGCCCGCAGCGTGAGCGAGCTCGCCCGTTCACTGGGCGTAGACATTCCGCTCACCTTTGCCGTGGAGCAAACGCTCTACAACGGTGTTACTTTGGATAGGGCGCTCGAGATCCTTACCGACCGCGTCCCCTCTCAAGAGTTCTACGGACTCAACGACTAGCGCAGAAAGGCTTCTACCATGGGTTCCATTAAAATCGCTCCGTCCGTCCTTTCGGCCGACATGGCCAACCTCAAGGGCGAGCTCGACAAGATCGCCGGCGCCGATTACGTGCACTTTGACGTTATGGACGGTCATTTTACCGGCAACCTCACCTTTGGCGTTGACATCCTTAAGGCCGTCAAGCGCTCCACCGATGTACCGGTCGACGCGCACCTGATGGTGTCGAACCCCGACGAGACGGTCGATTGGTACGCAGACGCCGGCGCCGATATGATCACCGTACACTACGAGGCCTCCACACACCTGCACCGCACGCTCACGCATCTGCAGCAGCGCGGCGTCAAAGCCGGTGTGGTGCTCAACCCCGCCACCCCCGTGTGCGTACTTGAGAGCATCATCGACGTCGTCGATATGGTGCTGCTGATGAGCGTGAACCCCGGCTTTGGCGGCCAGAGCTTTATCCCGGGCACTATCGCCAAACTGCACGAGCTCAAGGCCATGTGCGAGCGCCACGGCGTGTCGCCCATGATCGAGGTCGACGGCGGCATTTCTTCCAAGAACATTGCCGAGGTCGTCAAGGCTGGTGCCAACGTTCTCGTGGCCGGCTCCGCCGTATTTAAGTCCGAAGATCCCGCCGCCGAGGTTGCGCTGCTGCAGAAGCTGGGCAATGAGGCCGCACAGGAGGCATAAACCCTTATGACCGCAGGTCAAAACCGCATACCCGTGAATCTTGACTATGCCGCCTCGACGCCCATGCGCGCCGAGGCGCTCCTTGCGCAGCGCGAATATGACGACAGCGAGCTTGCCGGCGTCAACCCCAACTCGCTGCACTCGCTTGGCCGCAAGGCCGCCGCGCGCCTGGAGGTCGCCCGTCGCGAAATCGCCCATAGCTTTGGCGCACGCGTCCGCCCGTCCGAGATTGTTCTGACCAACGGTGGCACCGAAGCCAACCAGCTGGCGCTGCTCGGTCTTGCCGAGGGCGCTCGTCAGCGCGATCGCAAGCGTAACCGCGTGATCGTATCTGCCATCGAGCACGATTCGATTCTGGACAACCTGCCGCTGCTGCGTGCCGCCGGTTTTACCGTCGACCTGGCGACGCCTTGCCGCGCGGGCTACATTGAGCCTGCCACGCTTATCGAGCTGCTAGGCGAAGACGTGGCACTCGTGAGCATCATGGTTGCCAACAACGAGACCGGCGTGGTGCAGCCCATCCGCGAGCTTGCCGCGTCCGCACATGCTGCCGGCGCCCTGTTTCATACCGATGCCATCCAAGGCTACTTGCACATTCCGCTCGATGTCACCGAGCTGGGAGTTGACGCCATGACCGTTGCCGCGCACAAGATCGGTGGCCCCGTGGCATCCGGCGCGCTCTTCCTTAAGAGCCGCACGCCGCTGCGCCCCCGCATCTTTGGCGGCGGACAGGAAGCCGGACGACGTGCCGGCACGCAGGACCTGCGCACGCAGCTGGCCTTTGCCGCTGCCGCCCGAACGCTGGCGCCCCATGTGGCCCAGGAGCGTGCAACGCTGCAAGCCCTTTCCGACAAGCTCTACACCACGCTTACGGCCCATCCGCGTATTCATGCCACCATGGGCGACTACGCGCAGGCTGACCGTCTGCCCGGCATGGTATCGATCTACATTGACGGCATGGACTCTGAGGAGCTCATCATCAAGCTCGACGCCGCCGGCTTTGAGGTTTCGGCCGGATCGGCTTGCTCGAGCGGCAGTATGGATCCGAGCCATGTTTTGAGCGCGATGGGTATTGGCCGCGAACAGGCCCTGGGTGCACTGCGCATTTCCTTCGATGACCGCGTGAATCCGGGCGATCTGGACGAGTTTGCCCAGACGCTGCTCTCGATCGTAGGCGCCGTATGATCGTCGCCGAGCTCGAGCGTGCGCTGCTGGCACGCTATCCCAAGACGGACGCTGAGAGCTGGGATCACGTAGGTCTCTCCGTTGGCGACCCTGCCGCGGAGATTACTGGCGTAGCCTGTGCGCTCGACGCGACCGAGACCAATGTTCGTCGCGCCCAAGAAGCCGGTGCCAACGTGCTGCTGACGCATCATCCCATATACATCAAGGCACCCGAGGCCTTTTGTCCGGCGGATGCCACACGACCCCAGTGCAGCGCGGCCCTCTACGAGGCTGCCCGTTGCGGCGTGAGCATTATTTCGCTCCACACCAATCTGGACCGCTCGCACGAGGCGCGTGCCTGCCTAAGTGAGCTGCTGGACGCCGTGCCCGTGAGCTCGCTGGAGCACGTAGACGACCCCGAGTCGACCGGCCTTGGCGCGCTTGCGACGCTCAACGACCCGTGCACGCTGCGCGATCTTGCCGCCCGTGCTGCCACGGCCTTCGGAAGCGACCCGCGTGTATGGGGCGATGCCGAGCGCCCGTGCCGCACCGTCGCCATTCTGGGCGGCTCCCTCGGTGACTTTGGCGAACTTGCCATCGCCGCGGGCGCGGACGTTGTCGTGACGGGCGAGGCGGGCTACCACGTGGCGCAAGACCTTGCCTTGCGCGGGCTGTCGGTGATCTTGCTCGGCCACGACCGCTCCGAGGAGCCGTTCGTTGATATATTGATGAACTCTGCAGTTGACGCCGGGGTCGACCCCCGTCATGCGATTAAAATACTGAACCCTTGCCAATGGTGGACTGTGACAAAAGGAGAGAACTTATGAGCGCCGGCGCTACGCTACTCAAGCTGCAACAGATCGATTTGGAGCTCGCCCGCAACAAGAGTGAACTTGCCAATATGCCGGAGCTCAAGGAGCTCGCTTCCAAGCGCAAGACCTATGTGAAGCTCAAGTCCGAGATGACCAAGCTCTACGCCCAGCGCAAGGATCTGGACATTGAGCTCGACGATCTCAATACCACCGAGATTCAGACCAACAACGCCATAGAGGCTGCCAAGAAGCGCCACGTCGACGGCTCCGACTACCGCGAGGTTCAGGACCTGGAAAACGAGCTCGCCACCCTGGCCAAGCGTCTGGACAAGATTGAACACACCCGCAAGGACGTCGTTGTCGCCCATAAGGAGGCGCTCGACCGCGAGGCCCGCGCGCAGGCAATCATCGCCAAGTTCGAGGAGGGCGTGAAGGCCGATACCAAGGCCGCCCGCGCCAAGGCTGCCGACCTGCAGGCTCAGATTGACGCCGCCGCTAAGGAGCGCACCGCGCTTGCTGCCACGCTGCCGGCCGACGTTCTCACCGACTACGAGCGTCTGCTCAAGCAGTTCCGTGGCCTGGCCGTCGAGACCATCCAAGGCAACATCCCCACGGTCTGCCACACCGCGCTGCAGGCATCGTCCATGAGCGACCTCAACCACGACGGTAGGTCAATTACGCACTGCCCGTACTGCCACCGCCTCCTGGTGCTCCCGAGCAAGGAAGCTTAAACGATGGCGGCACCCAACAATTCAATGCAACTTGAGGGAAAAACGATCCTGCTGGGCATTACCGGCGGGATCGCCGCCTATAAGTCGTGCAATATCGTGCGCCTGCTGCAAAAGCGCGGCGCGCGCGTCAAGGTCGTTATGAGCGAGCATGCCACCGAGTTTGTGGGGCCGCTTACCTTCCGCGCACTCACCAATGAGCCGGTCGCGGTGGGCCTATTCGACGATCCCTCCGACCCCATCCACCACATTTCGCTGGCGCAGGAGCCCGATCTGGTGGTCGTGGCGCCCGCGACGGCCAATATCATCGCCAAGATGGCCAACGGCGTCGCCGATGACCTCATCTCCACCACGCTGCTTGCGACGCCGCGACCCATCGTGATCGCACCCGCTATGAACAACGGCATGTGGAAGGCGCCGGCGACACAGGCCAACATGTCCACGCTGCGCGAGCGCGGTGTCCATGTGGTGGGTCCGGGCAGCGGCTACCTTGCCTGCGGCGACGTGGACACGGGACGCATGAGCGAGCCCGAGGACATCGTAGAGGCTGTCTGTGAGGTGCTCAACCCCGCGCCACAGGACCTGGCGGGCAAGCGCATCGTCATCACTGCCGGTCCCACGCACGAGCCGATCGACCCCGTGCGATTCATTGGCAACCGCTCTTCGGGCAAGATGGGCATCGCCCTGGCGGGGGAGGCCGCACGCTGCGGCGCTGCGGTCACGCTCGTGTTGGGACCGACATCACTCGATGTGCCCTGCGGCGTGGAGTGCGTGCGCGGGCAGACCGCCGCAGAGATGCTCCAGGCGGCCCTGAGCGCCTTCCAGACGGCCGATGCGGCAATTTGTGCGGCCGCCGTCGCCGACTACACCCCCGCGGCCCCAGCGGACCATAAGCTCAAAAAGACTAACGAGCGCCTGGATCGAATCGAGCTCGTCGAGACGGTCGATATCTTGGCCGAGCTCTCGCGCCAAAAGGGGGAGCGGCGCGTGATCGGCTTTGCAGCCGAGACCGATAACGTCGTCGAGTACGCCGAGCGCAAATTGGCCCGTAAGGGCTGCGATGCTATTATCGCCAACGATGTCTCGCGCGCCGATTCGGGCTTTGGAACCGACACCAACAAGGCCTGGATTGTGAGCACAACGGGTACGCAAGAACTTCCCGTACTAACAAAACCCCAGCTCGCAGATACAATTTTGGACTTGCTTCAAAATTTATAAAAAAGTTCTTGCACAAGGCTAAAGTTTCGGGTTAATATACTCCCTGTTGCGAGCGAGAGCACAGCAACAAACAAAAGCTTCGGGACGTGGCGCAGTTTGGTAGCGCACTTGACTGGGGGTCAAGGGGTCGCTGGTTCGAATCCAGTCGTCCCGACCAGAAGTTTGCAGGTCAGGCACCTAGTGTCTGACCTTTTTTGTTTTAATCACCATGATTATTTTGCTTAAAGCAACAACGTTCCCGCTCGATGTAATCACCGAATCAAAACGTGTACATCAGCCACCAAAATCGACATTTTTCGAAATGTTTGGAGGCTGATGTACACAAATGCATGGTCTCGCCCCGCTCACAACACCCTCCACATGTCTGGACTCTCTATGGCTTGGCTGGATAGACATCGCAGGAACGGGTATAGTATCGAAAGTTTTGTCGTTAACCAGCGGGGGAGTCCTGTGGGAATCAAAAAGAAGATCAAAAAGGAGCTTATCGGCACTTCCGATTACCCGTCGAATAAGATCTTCACGATCTCCAATTTCATCACCTTTACGCGCCTGATCCTCACGCTCGTCTTTCTGTACCTGTTTGTGACGGATAACAACCGCATCGTCGCCATCGTTATCTACGCCGTTGCCGCCTCCACCGATTGGATGGACGGGCAGATCGCCCGCATGACTAAGACGGTCTCATGGCTCGGCAAGGTCATGGATCCCATTTGCGACCGCGCGCTGCTGTTCACCGGCGTACTTGGACTGGTGGTTCGCGGAGAGCTGCCCGTCTGGGTCTGCGTGCTCATTATCGGCCGCGACATCTATCTGGGCATCGGCACGCTTATCGTGCGCCATTATCACCGTCGCCCCATCGATGTCGTCTTCCCCGGAAAGATTGCCACAGCGCTGCTCATGACCGGCTTCTCGCTCATGCTGCTCGGTTTCCCCGTTGTTGACGGCCTGCATCTTTTACCTTCATCCCTTACGGCCTTCCCGGGCCTCAACGGAAGCTCGGTGCCCCTCGGCATCTTCTTTGTGTACGGCGGCGTGATCTTCTCCATGCTCACGGCTGTCATCTACTCCATTAAGGGCGGAGCGGCCATTAAACAGGCTCTCACGCATCCCGAGGACGAGGACATCGACTTTCTGAACCCTGAAATCGAAGACTGATTCGTTGGGGTATGATTACGTACGGTTCATTATTTGCGGCACGTCCGCGATAAGTTAGGGGTTGTCATGGACAACATGGTTAACAATATGCCTCAGAATGATAAGACTGCTGACGCTACCTGCGTATTCCGCGTGCCTTCAAGCGACGTCACCGTTCCCGACCTCATGGCCAACGTGCGCATCACTGCCCCCGTTCTGTCCATCGTCAAGGGTCCGCAGACTGGTGCCGCCTTTGAGCTCGAGGAAGACGTGACCACCATCGGCCGCGATCCTGCGAATGGCATCTTCCTCAATGACATGACTGTTTCGCGCAGCCACGCGCGCATTATCCGCGAGGGCCTCGGCGCTCGCATCGAAGACTTGGGCTCACTCAATGGCACCTGGGTCGACGGTGCCATCGTCAATGCAGCCCCGCTGCACGACGGTTCTTCCGTCCAGATCGGTACGTTTACGCTCATCTACCACGAGAGCACGCCGGAGCGCATCGAAACCGGTGAGTAGGGCATGGCCGAACGCAACTATCTGAGTATCGGCCAAGTCGTCAACCTACTTCGAGGCGCATACCCCGATCTTTCGAACTCAAAAATTAGATTTCTAGAGGATGAGGGGCTCATTACCCCTCATCGTACGCCTAAGGGATACCGACAGTACTCCAAGGAGGACGTTGATCGCCTGGAGGTCATTCTGCACTTGCAGAAGACTCGCTATATGCCGCTCAACGTGATTAAGCAGCGCTTGGAAAACGCCACGGACCTGTCGACGCTCGCCTACGAGGTGGGCTTGCTGTCCGATGTTCCGCTCAAGACGGAGCCCAAGGAGACTAAGCAAAAGTTGCATCCCGTCGAGACCATTCCCGATATGCTGGGCGTTGAGATTTCGTTTATCCGCTCGCTCGCCGAGAACGACCTCATTCGCATCATCAAGAGTCCGCAGAATCGTGAGCTCGTCGATGGTCGCGATTTCCCGATCATCCGCTACTGCTCCGAGCTGTCACGCTTCCATATCGAGCCGCGCAACCTGCGTCAGTACGTGTCTTCCGCCAACCGCGAGTCCTCGATGTTTGAGCAGGTGCTCGTGAGCATGCTCGGAATGGATACCTCCGATGACGAGCGCGACGCCAAGCTCGAGCGTGCGTTTAAGAAGCTTCACGACCTGACGGAAGGTGTGCACACTGCGCTGCTCAAGAACCGCGTTTTTGAGTCGCTCAACGCCGTGGTCGAGGACGCCGACATCGATGCACTCGATGAGGAAATTACTCGCTCCGAGTCCACCAAGGCCAAAAACGAAGAGACAACCGCACCGGCTTCGCACGAGGATTCTCTCGTAAAGCCGCTCAAGGTCGTCGCTCCTTCGCAATCCGGCACCGCCACCGCGGGCAAATAACCGCTGCTGAAATTTCGGGAACCCATTGAAAGGTCATGCAATGTACGACTTCGAATCTCAAATCGTCGACATCCCCGACTATCCCGAGCCCGGAGTCATCTTTAAAGACATCACGCCGCTCTTTGGCAATCCCGAGGCGCTCAAAGCCATGACCGATGCCCTCGCCGAGCACTTTGCCGGCATGGGAATCACCAAGGTCGTGGGTCCCGAGGCTCGCGGCTTTATGGTTGGCGTACCGGTGGCTGTAGCCCTTGGCGCCGGCTTTGTTCCCGCACGTAAACCGGGCAAGCTACCGCGCGAGACCGTGAGCCAGAGCTACGAGCTCGAGTACGGAACGGATTCCATTGAGATCCATGCCGACGCTATCAGCTCTAAAGATACCGTGTTGATTCTGGACGACTTGGTCGCGACGGGCGGAACCGTCGAGGCAACAGGTAAACTGGTGCGAGATATGGGCGCAAAGCTTATCGGTTACGGTTGTATCCTTGAGCTTGCGTTTCTCAACCCGCGCGAGAAGCTCACGCCGTCTGATGACGATGTGGAGCTCTTTAGCCTGGTGACGGTGGACTAGCCGTTACCCTTAGTTACTGGAAAGGAAGCTACATGCGCACAGCAAACACGCACAAAAACACGGCACGCTGCGCTGCTACGGCAACCCTCGCTTGTGTTTTGGGCTTGGGCCTTGCGGCTCCTGCCTACGCCGATACCGCATCCGACCTTGCCGCTGCTCGTACGAAGCTCGAGCAGATCGGTACCCAAACCCAGCAGATTTACGATGAGCTCGCCACGCAGACGCAGGCACTCGATCAGACTGCTGGCGAGATCACGCAAAAGCAGCAGGAGATCGCCGATGGTCAGGCCAAGCTCTCAACCTATGTCGCCGGCGAGTACAAAACCGGCGGTCTGAGTCTGCTTCAGGTTCTGACGGGTGTCGATGACCTGAGCGATATGCTCAACCGTCTGTTCTACTACGGCATAGTTTCCGATAAGCAGGCTCAGACCATTCAAGAGGTCAAGGAGCTTAAACAGCAGCTCACCGATAAGCAGGCCGAGCAGGAGAAGAACGTCGCCACCACGCAAAAGAAGGTCGACGAGCTTAACGCCCAGCAGGCTGAAGCCCAGAACGTCGTAAACTCCCTGGATTCGCAGCTGCAGGCCGAGCTTGCCGCAGAGGCCGAGGCCAACGCCGCGCTGCAGGCCGGCATCAACGCCAGCACCGCCGAGAAGGCCACGGTGAGCAACGAGACTGCCGGTACGACCGAGAACACCAACAACGGTGGCCAGACCAGCAATAATAACAACCAGGGCGGCAACACTCCGGCTCCTACGCCGGCACCTGCTCCGACGCCGCAGCCCTCTACGCCTGCCCCGGCTCCGACGCCTTCTGCTCCGAGCCAGTCAGTCGATGGCGGTTCTGTTGTCTCGCGTGCATACAGCAAGCTTGGTTGCGCCTATTCCTGGGGCGGAATTGGCCCGAACAGCTTCGACTGCTCTGGTTTTGTTAGCTATTGCCTCACTGGTCGCTATTGCCGCCTGGGCACCACGGGCACCTTTATGGGCTGGACGCGTGTGTCCGATCCGCAGCCCGGTGACGTTGTGGTCAACTCGTACCACACCGGCATTTACATCGGTGGTGGTCAGATGATTCATGCTTCCGACTACAACACGGGTGTTATCATCAGCTCCGTTGCCGCCGGCATGAACAATAACTATATCTTCGTGCGTTACTAAGTCATCTTACACAGCGTGTGAATGTGGACCTCGTGGCTTTAAGTCGCGAGGTCCATTCGTTTTTCTCTAATCTTGTACGGCTATCTAGTATTCAAAACTAGATAGCCGTACATTCAGTTTGAAAGATGGCTATAATTGTTGAGGAACAATTAGAAAGGACCCTCTATGAGCTGGGCACTTATCTCCGATTCAAGCTGTAACCTCCGCGATTGGCAACCGACCGCGCCCCATACCACCTTTGCATTTGCGCCCCTCAAAATTCGAGTGGGGGAGCGCGAATTCGTCGATGACCTTTCGCTCGATGTTCATGAGCTCAACTGCGCTGTTCAGGCGGAGACGAACGCTTCTTCGAGCGCTTGTCCCAGCGTAGGGGAGTGGGCCGAGCTCTTCAAATTGGCAGACAAGACCATCTGCATGCCGATCTCTGAGGGCGTGTCGGGCAGTTACAACGCGGCAGCCACGGCTCGCGATATGGTTCTTGCCGAGGAGCCCGACCGGCAGATTCATCTAGTCAATTCACGCGCAGCTGGCGGCAAAATGGACCTCATTTTCTTGCTGTTCGACCGCTATCTTGCAAGCAATCCGAATGTCTCATTCAAGGATGCTTGCGCATACTTCGATAGCCTTGAACAGAACAGCAAAATCCTCTTCAGTTTGTGCAATTACGAAAACCTCGCCAAAGCCGGACGTATCCCTAAGGCAGCCGGCGTCATTGCCAACAAGCTCAATATCCGCATTTTGGGCACGGCGAGTGAGGCCGGTAAAATCGAACTCGTCGGGCACACGCGTGGCGAAAAGAAGATGCTCAACAAGATCATCGACACCATGGAAGCCGAGGGCTTTACGGGCGGTGAGGTCGTCATCGACCATGTGGAAAACGTATCGAGCGCCAAGGCGCTGGCCGATCGCATTATTGAGCATTGGCCCGACTCCAAGACCATCATTATGCCCTGCAATGGCCTGGATTCCTATTACGCCGAGATGCACGGCCTCATCATCGGCTATGGCATGGGCGTAGCTTCGGGCAAATAAAGTCCAACCAGCAAAATACGGGCGGGACAAAGCGACAGATGGCTCTTTGTCCCGCCCGTTTTATACGTCGGCTAGCTATTAAACCCGTTGAACTTGAGATAGCTCATCAGGTACGCTTTCGAAACAAAGGATGAAACCGCGCTGCGCACAAGCAGCGACTCACGCGTTACCTGATGCGCCGTATCGGGAACCGGCGTCTGCTCGACAGAAAACGCCGAACGAATCGATGCCTCGAGCTGATCGACCACATAGTCGAAGGCCGTCGGGGCATCGTAGCTCAAACGCTGAATGTTAAAGAGCGCCTGCACCGCAGCAATAGGTAGCACCTGCTTAAAGATGCAGATAGCGATCAGGCGGGCAATCTGCTCGCGACCATACTGCTTTTTGACCGGAGCAGGCACCAGGCCGACCTTCACGTAGTTATTGATCATCGATGGCGTAATGACAGGCTGCTCAACGCAAATAGACAGCGGCTCCATCCACAGCGCAACATACTCAATGACCTGGTCGCGGTAGAGCGTCACATTGGGCAACTGGTCATAGCGCGTCAGACTCAACGTATTGAGTTTGCGCACGATATCGGACTGAATAAATGCATCGGGCAGCACAGTGGGCTGAATATCCTCAGGCTTAATGCTGACCGACGAATCGGACATCGGGATAACGCGTTTGGCGTGGTTCATAAGGATCCTCCGTTCATTAGCTATATTGTATTCTAGGTTATCTAGTTTTGCATACTATATAGCAGGAAAGTAAAAGTGGTTGGACAGCACATTGATGCACCGTCCAACCACTTTGTTTTAAAGATAGCAACCTTACATAAGATATATTATCGTACTTATCCGCGGAGAAACGCGTATGCGCTCGTTGCTGCTATGGCTCCGTCAGAAACGGCGGTCACAACCTGACGTAAGCGCTTGGAACGGATATCGCCAGCAGCAAATAGACCTGGCGTGCGGGTCGCCATGGATTCATCAGTCAGAATGCCGCCATCAGGCGCCAGATCGACAAGATGCTCAACAAGCTCGGTATGGGGTTGCGTCCCGGTAAAGACAAAGATGCCAAACGAGCCAGGCTCAAAGGTCTCAGCATGCGTCTTACCGCTTGCATTGTCCTTGAACGTAATTGTCGTGGGCATCGCTTCACCAGAAAGCTCAGCAATACTAGTTTGGTACCTAACTGTAATATTGTCCTTTTTGAGTACTTTCTGAACAACACCATCAGGCGCACGGAACTGGTCGCGGCGCAGCACGATGGTCACACTGCTGGCAATGTCTGACAGGAACAGTGCCTCTTCGCATGCCGAATTGCCACCACCGATTACAAAGACCTGTTTGCCGCGGAAGAACATGCCGTCACATGTTGCGCAATATGAAACGCCACGACCGCGATAGGTATCCTCGCCAGCGAAACCTGCCGGACGCGGCGTGGCACCCATGCAAGCGATAACGCTCGAGGCAAGCGTATCGCCCATATCGTGATGCACCGTAAACAGCGCTGCATCGGCATCGTAATCGATACCCGTAACCATGCTCCATGTAACCTGCGCTCCCAGCCCCTCTGCATGTTGCTGAAAACGCTCGCCGAGTTCGGCGCCACTCAAGAGCGGAATGCCCGGATAGTTCTCGACCTCATTGGTCGTGGCGATCTGTCCACCCGACATGCCCTGCTCAATCACGGTCGTCGTCAGGTTGGCACGCGCAGCGTAAATGGCGGCAGCATAGCCCGCGGGGCCTCCACCGATAATCGCAACATCAATCGGCTGATCGGTAGTCATGAAGAATCCTCTCGTCGAAACGTTGTCGTTCTTTGCGCTCATACCCAAATTTACGTGAACATGACACTCATGCACTACAATGATAAATCGCGTAACAAAGCTGAAGGGGAGTTATCGATGGATCAAACGCAGACGAGCAATAGCGCTCCCCTGCCCATGCAAGCCACTCCCCAACCGGAGCAAATGACCGTTTCACCTACACAAAAACCCCTGGTAACCATTGTGCACGCATCGGTTGGATCGGGCCACAAAGCCGCCGCCAACGCGATTGCACAAGCATTTGACCTTATCCGCGGCACCAAGGGAATCCCTGAGGATATTGAAATTGAAGTGCTCGATATCCTTGATTTTGGACGTATTAAATTCGACGGCAATAAGACCGCGGCTTCTTTTACGGGAGCCACACGCCCCATTTACGACCTGACCTGGCGATATACGCTTACGGGGCATCTTCTCTGGGGTGGCGGCACGGCATGGTCGCGAATTATGTTCCCCGCCTTCAACGAATATATTCGTCGCCGCAGGCCTATAGCCGTGGTCGCAACGCACATCACAGCAGCCAATGTTGCCGTGGGCGCCCGCGTTATTACGGGTATCGATTATCCGGTCATCTGCGTACCAACAGACTATGAAGTCGAAGGCTTTTGGCCCCACAAGGACACCGACCTGTTCTGCGTGGCCAACGAGTTTATGGCCGAAACGCTGCGCCCCCGCAAAGTTCCCGAGTCAAAGATCCGCATAACGGGCATCCCCATCCGAGCCGGTTTCGATTCAAATTACGATCGCGAGGAAGAGCTGAGCAAGTTCAATCTCCCCATAGACAAAACCGTCGTATTGGTGATGGCCGGCGCCAGTTTGCCCCAACCATACGTGCGTTTCCGTGCCGCGATGGACCACACGCTCCCCTTCTTACGCAGCTTTGAGGACATGCACTTTGTCTTTTTACCGGGCAAGGATAAGGAATACGCCGCCCGACTCAAGACGCTCTTCGACGCCATGAAGCTCGACAACGTCACGGTTCTGGACTACGTGGACGACATGGCGGCCCTCATGCACGGCTGCGACCTGGCAATCCTCAAATCAGGCGGACTCACGGTCACCGAGTGCCTATGCGCTCATCTGCCGATGATCCTGCTGGGCAAATCATACGGTCAGGAAAAGGCCAACACCACGATGCTTACCGGCATGGGCGCCAGCATGCACGTCACCACCGCACGCGAGCTCATCGTGACGCTTCGTCACCTGCGCGACCACCCTGAGTCGCTCAAAGCGCTACTCATCAACGGCGAAGTACTACGCCGCCCCCACGCAGCCGAGGACATCGCCATCGCAACCATGGAGCTAGTAGGCAAACCCCAAAAGCGCAAACGAGCCTTCTGCCGCTTCTACTGGGGCAGGAAGCCTGCTCATATCCGCTAGCGTCGGACTGTTCGCTTGCCCGTGGGGGCCTATATATCATCCCGTGCTCAAACATTCTCGCTACGCTGCGAAACTGCGCGCGGGACGATATATAGGCCCCCACAGGCAAGCTGCGTTTACGCACTAGCAGCTAAACTAGATTCCCCTCCAGTAGAACCAACAAAGGCGAGACCGGAAAAGATAAATACAGTTAGCCGATGCGACAAAGAGACTATTCCTTTGTCGCATCGGCTAACTAGAATGTAAATTTTTTCAAGCGAGTAGCCGCCCGCCCGCCTCTCTCACATATCGTTCCACGCGCAGTTTCGCAGCGAGCGAAGCGACGCGAGAATGTTTGAGCATGGAATGATATGTGTGAGAGACGGGCGGGAGGGATACGAGCGCCCCCGCGAGAATGTTTGAGCATGGGATGATATATAGGCGGGTCGGGCCGGTCAGCGGACAGTACGTAAACGACTAAGCGACGCCGCTAGAACCGAAACCGCCGGCTCCTCGGTCGGTTTTATCTAGTTCTTCTACTTCTACGAGGTTGACCGTGGGGACTTCTTGGATGACGAGTTGAGCTATGCGGTCGCCTTTGTTGATCTGGATGTTGTTGGTGGGATCCAGGTTAATGAGGATAACCTTGAGTTCTCCTCGGTAGTGGGCGTCGATGAGGCCCGGCGAATTGACTATAGACAGGCCCTGCTTGATGGCCAAGCCGCTGCGGGGCTGGACAAAGCCGGCGTAGCCATCGGGCAGGGCGATGGCCAGCCCAGTAGAGACCAGACGGCGTTCAAAGGGCTTCAGAATGCAGTCCTCGTTGGAGCGCAGATCCAAGCCGGCATCGGTAGGATGGGCGTATTTGGGAAGCTCGACGGTGGGGTCGAGACGCTTTAATTTGACGGTAATGTTGGACATGGAATCACCTTAGCTTGTCGAGCTCTTGCAGAAACTCATCAACGTCTTTGAAATCGCGGTAGACCGAGGCAAAGCGGATGTACGCCACCTTGTCGATCTTGGCCAAGCGTTTGAGCACCATGTCACCCAACTCATGCGACGTGACGGCCGTCAGCGTGCGAGAGCGCAGCTCGACCTCGATGTCGTCGATAATCTCATTGAGCTTCTTAGTGTCGATATCACGCTTGATGGTGGCGCGCATCAAGCCGACGAGCAGCTTATTCCGATCGAACCGCTGCTTAGTTCCGTCCGACTTAATGACCTCAATTGGGTCTTCGCATCGCTCGAACGTTGTAAAGCGGTAGTTACACGAGCAACATTCGCGACGGCGCTTAATGGTGTTATTTGACTCCTGCATACGGGAATCAACGACGCGGGTATGTGCCTTGCCGCATTTAGGACAGCGCATGGTACCTCCTCTTAAACGATAACAAGGGTACCATGCGCAGCGCGATAATGATTACGAACGAGCAGGAACCTTAAGATGCGCACCGGCGGCGAGCGAACCATGCTCCAGATGATTGACGTTACGGATCATGTCGGAAGTCTCTTGCGTGGAAAGGCCTTCGATTGGATATTCCTCGGCAAGCGACCAAAGAGAATCACCAGGCTGAACGCGAATAGTCTCGTAGGTAACGTTGGAAACGGACTCGGCATACGCGGCGTGACGAGCGCTAAAGACCGACGTAGCGAGGACAAAAAAGAGCGTGAGCGCAACGGCGACGGCAACAATCGTCGAGACCTTCAGGGCAGCGGGAGTCGGCGCGGCAACAGCATACTGAGTGCGAGCAGACTTTACGGGCAAAGGCTGATAACCGGAACGTCCACCCTTGACAACAGTAAAAGCGGGCGCGGCAGGCGTCTCGAGCTTAAGGGCGAGGTTTCCCTGGACCATATTCGTTGCGTTCATCATGTTCTCCTTTCGCGTGTTTTGCTGAGAACAGTTTTATCAAGCTGCGCGGACAAAAATGTCTAGCGCGAGAACGAATGTTCGGTTATTATTATCTTCGAACAGTTGTTCCTGTCAAGCAAAATTCGAACATTTGTTTGACATGGGTAGAGAGGATGCCCTGATGGCTCGCAAAATTACCAAGCGTCAGCAGCAAATTTACGACTTCATCAAGGAATATCAGCAGGAGAAGGGTTATCCGCCCAGCGTGCGCGAGATGGCTTCTGCCGTGGGTCTTTCCTCCCCCAGCACCGTGCACGCCCATCTCTCTGCCCTGGAGGCGCGCGGGCTACTCAAGCGCGATGCCACCAAACCGCGTGCCCTGGAACTCTTTAACGAGGACGGTTCCTCTGTCTCAATTTCTAAATCTGACGAGCCCACCGCACCTCGCGGAACGGTCTCGCTGCCGCTCGTTGGTCGCGTCGCGGCTGGGATTCCCATTCTGGCCGAGCAGAATATCGAAGACACTTTTACTATCCCGACCGAAATCGCCACTGATCAGGGTTCCTTTATCCTTGAGGTACATGGGAGCTCAATGATCAATGTCGGCATCTTCAATGGCGATTACATCATCGTCCGTGAACAAAAGAGTGCCATGAACGGCGAAATTGTCGTGGCTATGATTGATGGTTCAGCGACCGTCAAGACGTTCTACAAGGAGCAGGGACGCGTACGCCTGCAGCCCGAGAATGACACCATGGAGCCTATCTATGCAACGAATCCCGTTATCTTGGGCAAAGTCGTCGGCTTGATGCGCCGGTTCTCGTAATGCAAAAACGCATCACCATCTTTGATACCGTCCGCGGGCTTACGATGATTTCAATGGCAGGTTTTCACGCTTGCTACGATCTTGCCTACCTGTACGACTGGGATATGCCCTGGTTTACCCAGACTGTCTTTCAAGACATCTGGCGCGCCAGCATCAGCTGGGTATTTTTGTTTATCGCGGGTTGGATGTGCACCCTTTCGCGCAACAATATCAAACGTGCCGCCAAATACGCCTTAGCAGCACTCGTCGTCTGGTTGGCAACAACACTTGTCTCAGTTGACGATTCTGTTAATTTTGGCATCATCTACTGCATGGCCGCATGTACCGGCATCGTGGCGTTGACCGATCCCGTCCTTAAGAAGATATCGGCGAGATGGGGCATGTCCCTATGCCTTTTGTTGTTTGCCCTCACCTGGAGCATCCCCAAAACGATCTACCCTGTCCCCTACCTAGCGTGGCTGGGATTTCCGAGCCCTGGGTTTGTCTCAGGTGATTACTACCCCATCATCCCGTTTTTCTTTATGTATCTTGCAGGATACTTCGCCGCACACGTAGCGAAGGGAATCGATAAGACCGTCCCTAGCTGGGCCTACGCCAATTCCATCCCGGCGCTCGCCAGTCTTGGACGTCACGCACTCCCCTTTTATCTACTGCATCAGCCCATTATTCTGGGCTTTTTGGAGCTCGTCTACTCGGTGCGATAACGCTCGAGCCGCGGCGCGATACGAGCCGGCAGCTTCGCAACAATACGAACGCCGCCCTCAAGATATTCCTCGTGCAAAAGGGTTCCCTGTTCATGCACCAGCGTGATGAGGGCGCCCTCGCGATACGGGATATCAGCGGAGAGCAACACATCGGTGGCAGCCGCCTCGCGAGCAATACGGTCGACGAGATCGTCGAGTCCCTCGCCCGTCTGGGCCGAGAACAGCACGGCCTCGGGATAGCGACGACGGAAACTCAATCGATCAACGCTATCGAGAAGATCGATTTTATTGAACACCGTAAGCGTCAAACGCTCGCCGGCACCGATCTCGTCAAGAACGCGATCGACCGCCTCGAGCTGGCGCTCGTAGTCTTCGTCAGACGCATCTACGACTTTGAGAATTAGGTCGGCACCCAACACCTCGGACAGCGTCGATTTAAAGGCATCGACCAAACCATGCGGTAGCTTTTGAATAAAGCCGACGGTATCGGTAATCGTCATGCCGCGACCGCCGGGCAGGCGATACGAACGCGTCGTCGGGTCGAGCGTAGCAAACAGCTTGTCCTGCGAAAGTACCGTAGAGCCGGTCAGACGATTGAGTAACGTCGATTTACCGGCATTGGTATAACCGGCTAACGCGACGCGAAACGCCGGTGACTCAATGCGGCTTTTAGACTGGACATCGCGGCGCTGTTCAACCTGCTTAAGCTCACGACGAAGCGCGGCAATCTTATTGCGAATCAAGCGACGGTCAACCTCGAGCTGGCTTTCACCCTGGCCAAAGCGCGAACCGATGCCGCCGCGCGTCTGCTCCTTGGCAAGATGGCTCCACATACCGCGCAAGCGGGGCAACAGATACTGCAATTGGGCTAGCTGCACCTGCAGGCGGCCCTCACGGGTCTGAGCGTGCAGGCCAAAGATATCGAGAATCAACGCCGTGCGGTCGATAATCTTAACCGGTTCACCCACGGCTTTCTCCAGATAAGACTGCTGCGAGGGCGTTAAATCGTCGTCGAAGATAACAACATCGGCATCCATACGATGCACGAGCCCGCAAAGCTCCTCAACCTTACCGGAGCCAATAAACGATTTTGGGTACGGCTTAACCAGACGCTGTGACAAACGCGCCACACACTGGGCGCCAGCCGTATGGGCCAGGCGCTCAAGCTCGTCAAGCGAACGATCGAGCGGCCATGCATTGTCGCGCCATTCAACACCAACCAAAATGGCACGCTCGGGCTCGGGTGCCGTGGGAACAAGGGGAAAACGGGCCATTAGACAGCCTCAATACGATGCAGGATATCCTCAACGACCTCATCGATCGTAAATTCATCCATATCAAACCACACGATGCGATCATCGCGTTTAAACCACGAAAGCTGACGTTTGGCATAGCGACGGGAACGCATCTTGATGAGTTCGCGAGCCTCATCCATAGAAATCACGCCATTGAAAGCATCGATGATCTCTTTATAGCCAATTGCCTGCATCGAAGTCAGGGCATCTCCCAGCCCCTGGTCCATAAGACCGCGAACCTCATCAACAAGACCCTGCTCAAACATCAGATCGACGCGCAGGTTAATGCGCTCATAGAGCACCTCGCGATTACGCGTCAGACCAAACCACAGAGCGTGATAATGCTCGCGCGGAACACTAAACTGCGACTTTTGCTGCGCATAGGAGACGCCATCATCGTGCATTTCGAGCGCACGAATCACGCGGCGAACATTATGGGGGTGGATGACCGCAGCGGACTCGGGGTCACGCTCGGCAAGCAGGGCATGCAGCTCTTCCTCGCCAATACGCTCGGCAAGCTCCTGATAGCCCATACGACGATCGTCCTCAAGTTCACCCGAAGGAAAGTCCATTTCATCGAGGGCGGCCTTGAGATACAGCCCCGTACCTCCGCAAAAAACCGGCAGACAACCCGAACCAAGGAGACGTTCAACATGCGCGCGAGCGTCAGCCTGATAAAGCGCAGCAGAATATGCCACACCCGGCTCTACAATGTCGACGAGACGCAGCGGCGCCGTACACTCATCGGGCGCCATCTTTGCGGTACCGATGTCCATGCCGCGATAAATTTGCATCGCATCGCACGACAGCACTTCGGACGAAAGACGAGCTGCCAAACGGTCGGCGACATCACTCTTACCAACCGCCGTCGGACCGACGATCGCAACGGCGGAAAGACCTGCCCTGGGAGAAACCATTAGCGCGGCTCGCCCACAACGGAGCCGGACAAATACCAGGTCTTGGCAACGTCAACGTCAACATCAACGATCTTGCCAACAAGCTGATCGATGCTGTAACCCTCGGGGATAGGCGCATGAACGGTCTGATTCTTGGGACTCTTGCCCAGCAGGACCGCGTCATTCTTTTTACTCGTTCCCTCAATGAGCGCCGGCACCACAGCATGAAGCTCACCCTGGTTATACTCGTGTGCCGTGGTCTCGATAACCTTAACCAGGCGGTTGAAACGCTCGAGAATAACCTCATGCGGCGTAGGATCGTCAATCTCGGCGGCAGGGGTACCGGCGCGCTTGGAATAGATGAAGGTATAGGCCTGAGCATAACGGACCGTCTCGGCAAGTGAGAGCGTCTGCTCAAAGTCTTCTTCAGTCTCGCCCGGGAAGCCAACGATAATGTCGGTCGAGAGCGCGATATCGGGCATGCGGTTGCGAACGCGATCGACCAGGCCCAGATAGTCCTCGCGTGTATAACGGCGATTCATCTCTTTGAGGATCCGTGTCGAACCTGACTGGACGGCCAAGTGCAGCTGCGGCATAACGGCAGGCGTCTCGGCCATGGCGTCGATGGTCTCGGGCAATAGATCCTTGGGATGCGAAGACGTGAAGAAGATGCGCTCCACACCCGTATCGCCCACGGCACGTAGCAGATCGGCAAAACGCGGCTTGCCAAACAGATCGCGACCATATGAGTTAACGTTTTGGCCCAGCAGTGTAATCTCACGCACGCCCTGGCGCACCAAACCGGTCACCTCGTCGACAATTTCCTCGAAGGGGCGGCTCTTTTCGCGACCGCGCACGTACGGCACGATGCAATAGGTGCAGAAATTATTGCAGCCCGTCATGATGGGCACCCAGGCGTGATACTGGGTCTCGCGATGCCACGGCATGCTCATGGCATCCGTATCCTCATGCTCATTGGTGCGGATATGACGCTTGCCGTCAAGGAACGCCTCGGCAATGAGCTCGGCCACATGTGCGATAGAATGCGTGCCAAAGATGACATTAACGTTATCGACGTTGGTGAGAAGGCCCTCGCCATCACGCTGCGCGATGCAGCCGCCCACGGCAACCACACGCTTGCCCGAAGGCGAAGGCGGCAGGCTTTTGCAGGAATTGCACTGACCGTACAGGCGAGTATCGGCGGCCTCACGCACACAGCATGTCATGAAGACAACGATATCGGCATGCTCGGGATCGAGCGCCATGAGGCAACCATACGAATCGAGCAGACCGCTCACACGCTCGGAGTCGTGCTGATTCATCTGGCAGCCAAAGGTGCGGATAAAGTAGGTTTTACCGGCAAGAATATCGCGTACGGAACGCTGGTCCATGTGCATAAGTCCTAACGATGGAAGGGAGGCGAATCGAGGCAAGCAGAAGCTATGCCACAGGCTTAACATCATCCATGACGACGTTATCCATAGCAGCTCGATTGATCTGGTGAACGTAGATAGAAAGGCGGATGGCCGTGCGCGACTCCCCGTTAATGAGGATATCGGAGAACACGGGCGCGCAGGAAATATCAAAACCGGTTGGAATCAAAAAACCGCGCGCGATAGCCACGGCCTTAATGGCCTGGTTGACAGCACCGGCACCGACACACTGGATGTTGACGGGTACACCATCCTTGACCATGCCGGCGATGGCGCCGGCAACGGACGCGGGCGATGATTTGCTTGATACCTTCAGGCAATCCATGAAGAAACTCCTGCGTTTAAAAGTACGTTTTAACTGCAATAACTGTATCGTACCGAGTGGACTCGGTAAAGGCACTATTCCTCTTTGGCAAGATCGAAGGTCACGGTGATTCGATCACGCGAAACGCGAATCTTTGGGTCGCCGCAAAGGTTGAGATAGTACCGGGCGGCAAGGTCATTAAAGTCGCGCTCCACAGCACGCGAAAACTGTGCCATGTCATCCTTGGCAATACGTAGCCCGCGACGATCTTTCGCAAGATCGACAGGAGCCGGCGCATGCGAGGAAGAATCACGCTCGCGCAGCAGACGCGCGGTCACACCGCGAACGGGCTTAATCTGCCCTGCCAAAATGCGATGTGCCGTGCGCTCGGACATCTCAAGACCCAAACCCGAACAGATGCGAATAAAGTCCTCGGCATCAGAGGCAAGGCCTAAACGGTCGACAACCGGAAGCTCACTCTCGTCATCGATAAACAGGAGACGCGACGTATCGAGCCGGCTTGACGCCTGAGCATAAAGGGTCGCGGCGATCTCAGACGGAGAACCAAGATAGACATCGCAACCACGCAACTCCTCGAGCGCAAACTCACAGGCAGCGCGAATAATATTATGCGGACCGCGAGCACAGACATAACGTCCGTCCTCATCCTTGACGGCCTGGGGCCAGCTGGACTGATCGGCACGCTCGCTGAGGCGGTCGACCGCAACGCTCACCTTAAAGGCTGAACCAAGATCGACACCGGACGTGACCACACGGGCCTCGTCGGTGTTCTGCTTGATCGAAAACAATGCCATGCCACGACCGTGAACGCCCCAACGGTCCATCTTCATGCTCTCGAGCTTTGAGGTAACGCGAGCATCGAAGATTCGCTCTTGCATATCCTGCGGAACACCCGAGCCGTTATCCAGAAAGACAAGCGTGCGGACGCCATCTTCCTTGGTCGTGGCGAGATAGACCTTGTCGGCGCCGGCATCGCGAGCATTACGGAGCATTTCGATGACGATATCCTCGACATGCTGAATGTCGTGCTTTGCCTGGCGCCGCTCGGCCTCCGAAACGCGGAGGCGGACATACCCCTCGCCAAGGTTCTCCTCGACGCGAAGGTTGCCCTCCCCCGACATCGACGCGATAAATGAGATGAGCTCGTTCGCGTCGCTCATGTTATTTAGCGATATCGACAGCGCGGCTCTCGCGAATCACGACGACGCGCACCTGACCGGGATACTCCATCTCTTCCTCGATCTGATGGGCGATATCGTGAGCCAGGACCGTGGACTGGGCATCGGAGATCTTGTCCGGCTGAACCATGACGTGGACCTCGCGACCAGCCTGCATGGCATAGGTACGCTCGACGCCGTCATGGGAGTTGGCAATCTCCTCGAGCTTCTCAAGACGCTTGATGTAGTTCTCGGCAGACTCGCGACGGGCACCGGGGCGAGAAGCAGAGACGGCATCAGCGGCCTGTACCAGGACATCGAGCACCGTGTTAGGGTCAACATCGGCGTGGTGAGCCTCGATAGCGTGGACGATAACGGGCTTCTCGCCATAACGGCGGGCAAGCTCGGCGCCGATGACGGCATGCGGGCCCTCGACGTCGTGGTCGATTGCCTTGCCCAGGTCATGAAGCAGGCCGGCGCGCTTGGCGGTCACAACGTCCAGGCCAAGCTCGGAAGCCATCACGCCGCACAGATCAGAGACCTCGAGGGAGTGCTGAAGCACGTTCTGACCAAACGAAGTACGGTAGCGCAGGGCACCAAGGGTCTTGACGATCTCGGGGTGCAGATCGTGAATGCCGGTATCGAAGGCAGCCTGCTCGCCAGCCTCACGCACGCGCTGCTGAACCAGGTCGGCAGCCTTGTGATACATCTCCTCGATGCGGGCGGGGTGAATGCGGCCGTCGGCGATGAGGTTCTCGAGGGCAACACGGGCGGTCTCACGACGGACCGGGTCGAAGCTCGAAAGAACGACGGTCTCGGGCGTGTCGTCGATCACGAGGTTGACGCCGGAAACCTGCTCGAAGGTCCGGATGTTGCGACCCTCGCGACCGATGATACGGCCCTTGAGGTCATCAGAGGGAATGTGCACGGAGGTAACGGTGACCTCGGCTGTGTGGTCGGCAGCGCAGCGCTGAATCGCCAGGGACAAAATCTCCTGGGCGGTCTTGTGGCACTCGGCGCGAACCTGCTGCTCGGACTCGCGAATGATCGTGGCAGCCTCGTGAGTGACCTCACCACGAACCTTATCGAGGAGCTCCTTGTGTGCGTCCTCGCGGGTAAGGTCGGCGATGCGCTCGAGCTCCGAGGTCTGCTTTGCGCAGAGCTCGTCGAGCTCACGGGAGCGCTTTTCGACCTGACCGGCCTGGCTGGACAGCTGATGCTCGCGCTTGTCGAGAGCGTCGTTTCGGCGATCAAGGGACTCCTCGCGCTGCATCACGCGGTTCTCGAGCGTACGAATCTCGTTCTTACGCTGCTTGTCCTCGGCCTCGGCGGCCTGCTTGTTCTTGATGATCTCCTCTTTAGCCTCGAGCAGAGCCTCTTTTTTGAGGGTCTCGGCCTGACGCTTAGCATCACCGATCAGGGACTCAGCCTGTGCGTGTGCCGACTGGATCTTTTCGTCGGCCTCGTGAAGACTACCCTGCTTGGCGGTGCGCATGTAGGCAATGGCGGCGATGGCACCCAAAACGATGCCAACGAGCGCTGCGATGATAGGCATGCTCACTCCTTTTTATGGATTCGTTACACAACAAAGCGAACCGTCCTTACGAACGGCTCGCGACATTTGAGTAATATGGGCGCAGCTTATGCGGGTCGGATACAGATAAACATATAAACAAACTCATCACAGATGAGCACATATCACAAAGCAAATGACAGTGTTTATCGTACGTTGAACCACAACAACTGTCAAATAAATGGCCCCGGCACGGCGGCTAAAACACGGTGAACGGCAGGGCCACAAAACGCATACGCCTAAACCGCACATTCCTCGCGTTCGGCATCGAGACGTGCCTTAACGGCATCGGCGGCGACGTGATACGAGAAGCCCTTGCCCATCAAAAACCGAACCAGTTTTTCGAATGCGCGCGTCTCTGGAACACGCCGCTTGGCGAGCAGGGCTGACGCACGCGCCAAATCGTCTTCGACGGCAAAATAATCCTCGGGATAACCGGGAATGTCATCGAGCACGACATGACGGCGCTTGAGCTCGGTCTCGATTTTGCGCTGTCCCCAACCGCGCCGCTTGCGCTCCTCGATAAAGTACGAGCAAAAGCGGCTCTCGTCTAAAAAACGATACTCGGTGGCGCGCTCGACGGCGAAATCGATCGCAGGCTGGTGAAAGCCGTAGCGAGCCAGCTTGTCACGGACCTCACCCGTCGCATGGTCGCGGCGCGATAACATCTCGGTCACCATGGTAAGTGCACATTTACGCTCAATGAGCTGCACCGCCTCACGGAAGTTGTCCCAATCACAGGGAAGATCGGGGCGGTTTTTGACATACAGCCGCGCGACCCACACGGGAATCCAAATGGACCGCTCAAAACCGCCCTCAAGCTCACAATCGATATGTGCGCAAGGCTTTTTGGACGCATACCCGCTCGAGAACGAGGAGGCCGCCTTCTTATCGGGAAAGACGACCGTGGCCTCGGTCACCGTATACGACATGAGCGTAACCGCTACTCGTCGTCATCATCGAGCATGGCGGAACCATCGATGGCGTAAAGCTCGTCAAACTCCTCAGGCGCAGGCTGATCGGTCAGCTCGACCTCGGACGGAGCATCGTCATCAAACTCAAGTCCACAGGCAAGGCGGACCTTATGCTCAATCTCGTCGGCACAATCGGGGTGTTCGCGCAGGAACGCCTTGGCGGCCTCGCGACCGTTGCCGAGCTTATCCTCGCCATAGGCAAACCAGGAGCCCATCTTCTTGCAAATGCCGCACTCGACAGCCATGTCCAGAATCGAGCCCTCCTTAGAGATGCCCGTACCGTACATGATGTCGAACTCAGCAGAACGGAACGGAGCTGCCACCTTGTTCTTAACGACCTTGGCGCGCACGCGGTTACCGATAACCTCGTCCTTAAGCTTAATGCTGTCGATACGGCGAATGTCGATACGCACCGAAGAGAAGAACTTAAGGGCGCGGCCGCCCGTCGTAGTCTCGGGGTTGCCGAACATGACGCCGATCTTCTCACGCAGCTGGTTAATGAAGATGCACGTCGTGTTGGACTTGGACAGCGAGCCGGCGAGCTTGCGGAGCGCCTGGCTCATCAGGCGAGCCTGAAGACCGACCGTAGTATCGCCGATTTCTCCCTCGATCTCGGCACGCGGGGTCAGCGCGGCGACGGAGTCGACGACGATGGCATCGATGGCGCCGGAACGCACGAGCATGTCAACAATCTCGAGCGCCTGCTCGCCCGTGTCGGGCTGGGAAATGAGCACCTCGTCGATATCCACGCCGATGCGCGCGGCATACGTGGGATCAAGCGCGTGCTCGGCATCGATAAATGCCACAACGCCACCCATTGCCTGGGCCTCGGCCAGGATCTCGAGCGAAAGCGTCGTCTTACCGGAGGACTCAGGACCGTAAATCTCGACGATACGGCCGCGCGGCACGCCGCCGATACCCAGCGCGGCATCGAGGGCCAGGGCGCCCGTGGGAATGGCCTCGACCTCGAGCTCGGGACCACCGTCGCCGTACCTCATGATGGAACCCTGGCCGAATTTCTTCTCGATCTCGGCCTTGGTGGTGGCGATCATCTCATCGCGCTCTTTACCCGTCGTGCGAGCATGAACGGTACGTACGGGACCTGAATTCTTGGCCATGAATAGCCCTCCTCTTAACAACCTGCATCGATAATAAACGAACGGCTGTTCGTGGTCAACCGTTCAGGCCAATCATATGCAGGCGGTCTTTCCAAAACCCAACCAAACGCCGACCAAACACTGACCAAATGCTTGACCACAAAGGACCAAATATGAACAAGGCAGGCAATAATACATCTACAACCAGCACAAACGCCAAATGAGCCTAAAGTCCCTATCTCCACAATTAAGGGGCTCGGAGGCCCCTTAAAACACGTCTATTCCATAGAGTTGAGCACAAGGGCAATGCGACCCAATGCCTCCGTGACCGCATGGGCACGAACACACGAACGGTCGCCCTCATAGTGGCAGCGCACAGAGTCCACGACCGGCACGCCCCCATCGGCGGAACGATGCTCCCAGCCAATATAGAAAGTGCCCGCCGGATCGTCCTCAGTGCCACCGCCGGGGCCGGCATAACCCGTTGCGCTCACTGCAATATCGCTCTGGTACAGCTCCAGCGAACCCACCGCCATCTCGCGCGCGGTCTGATGCGACACCGCGGTATAGCGGTCGAGCGTCTCCTGCTCAACACCAAGAACGCGATGCTTAATCTCATCGCAATAGGTCACCGCACCGCCACGCAGCACCGCCGAGGCACCCGGGATATCGGCAATCGTCGATGCGATCATACCCGCCGTCAGCGACTCAGCCGTCGAAACCGTCACGCCCCGAGCGCTCGCGTGCTCGACAATATCGCGCGCCAGCTCCTCGTTATGTGCGGAAATCTGCTCAAAAGAGTCCGTCATACCCACCAGGACCTAGACCGAAAAGACGATCTTGCGGCAGTTCCAGAAGTACTGGGCGCCCGAGATAACGGTCAGGACAACGGCAACGGCGTACAGGAAGCGCGACACCGAGTAGATGCCGAGCGTCAGCGCCACCGGGCCAAGGTGCAAGCCGGCCATAGCAAAAACGCACAGGTAACCGCAGATGGAGACCATCGTGGTTGCCGTCTTGTACTTGCCGAGCTTATCGGCCGCAACGACCACGCCGGCCGCACTCGCAACCATGCGTAGGGCGCTCACCAGAAGCTCGCGGAACAGGATAATGAACACGGACCACACGGTCACCGCGTCAAAATCCAAGAACAGCAGCAGGGCCGAGAACACCAGCAGCTTATCGGCGATAGGATCCAAGAACTTGCCGAAATCGGTGATCTCGTTGCGCGAGCGCGCCAGATAACCGTCGACCTTATCGGTGCACGACAAGATCACATACAGAATGAAGGCAACGGCGGCGAGCGGGCCGTCGAAGGTGCTCCAATCCGTACCGGCAACACTCGTTTGAGAAAGCGCCGACACGATCATGAACACCGGGATAAAGACGATGCGAACGCACGTCACGATGTTGGCGGGCGTCCAGACACTCGTCAGTTCCTTATTGCTCTCGTTAGCCACGACGCTCTCCTACTCCACAACATGACCGATAAGCTCATAGCAGAAGCTATCGGTAAACTCGACGGTCAGAATATCGCCCACGGACGCCTCGCTGGCGTCCAAATGCACCGCGCCATCGGAATCGGGCGCCTGGAACCAGGCATGGCCGATCAGCTCGGCGCCATCCTCGGTCTCTTCGATACCGTCGACGATTACCTGGGCGCGCTCGCCCACATGTGCGGCGGTGGCGGCAAAACCGAGCGACTCGGCCAGGTCCATGGCCTCCTGGGCGCGCTCGAGCTTGACCTCTTCGTCGACCTGGCCCTCCATCTTAGCGGCCAGGCTGCCCTCCTCCTGCGAGTAGGCAAAGACACTCGTGTAGTCAAAGCCGACGGTGTCCATAAAGTCGATAAGATCGCGGAACTCGTCGTCGGTCTCGGTCGGGAAGCCGACCATGGCCGTGGAACGAATCACGATGCCGGGGATGCGCTCACGAAGGTCGCGGAACAGATCCTCGAGCTCCTGGCGCGAACCAGAGCGACGCATGGCCTTGAGAATGCGCGCGTCGCAGTGCTGCACGGGGATATCGATATAGGGCAGCACCTCGGGCGTATCGCGAATCGTCTCGATGAGTTCGTCAGTCATGCCCTCGGGCTGCAGATAGAGCACGCGGACCCAGACGTTGTGCGGGCGCACGGCCACGGCGACGGCACGCAGCAGCTGCGCCAGATTGCGCGGCGAGCCATCGGCGACGTCCTCGTCGGCAAAGTCGGTACCCCAGATGCCCGTGTCCTGGCCGATCAGCACGATCTCGCGCACACCGCCGGCAACCAGGTCGCGCACCTCGGAGATGATGCTCTCGGCATTGCGCGAGTGATAGCGGCCGCGGATGTAGGGAATCATGCAGAAGCTGCAGAAGCGGTTGCAGCCATCGGAAATCTTGACGTAGGCGACAGCACCCTCGACGGTACGCTTGACCTGCGGGATATAGGCTGCAATCTCGCGCTCGACGCCCAGCACGTCGTCGATGACCGCCACGATGCCGTCCTCCTCGTCGGCCTTCACAAAGGCAGCGACCTCGGGCAGCTCGTCAGGCAGGTCATCGCCATAGCGCGACGGCACACAGCCGCACATGACGATGGGGCAAGAACGAACGCCGTCCTGAACCTCGTTGGCGAGCTCGAGCGTGGTCTCGATGCTCTCGGACGTTGCGGAGGCGAGGAACGAGCAAGTATTGACGATGGCGATATCGGCATCCTGCGGGTCGAATGCCTCCTCGTAGCCCGCGGCGGTCAAAAGAGAACGCATGCGGTCGGTGTCAACCTCGTTCTTAGCGCACCCGAGGGTGATGTAGAGCACGGAGCCCAACGGTGTATCCATGTTGGAGAGCGGTCCTTTCGATTGATATTAGCGGTAGTTGGTGAACTGCAGCGGCTGGCCGTAGTCCTGGTCGCGCAGGAACTGGATCACGGTCTGCAACGCGTCCTTCGAAGCAGAGGAAACACGCAGCTTGTCGGCCTCGATAATCACCTTGACCTTGAGCTTTTGATCCTTGATGTCCTTGTTGATCTTCTTGGCGGTCGCCTGGTCGATACCCTCGACGATATGGCCGAGCACGCGCACGGTGCCGCCCGATGCCGCCTGCGGAGCATCCCACGAGACAGCCTTGAGGTCGATGCCGCGCTTGATGAGCTTGGAGCTCAGCACGTCGACAATCTGCTTGGAGACAAAGTCGGCCGGGGCGTTGATCGTAAAGAGCTTGTCGCCCTTCGAAAGCTCGATCGTGGCGCCGGAATCCTTAAGGTCATAGCGCTGGGAAATCTCGCGCGTGGTCTGCTGGAAGGCGTTGTCGACCTCTTGCATGTTGACCTCGGACACGACGTCGAAGCTGGAATCTTTAGCCATGATGTTTCCTTTCGCGTACGAGCGGCCTAGTAGCTATCGTACGAATTGTCGGTAGAATCGGTAGGTGTCTGACCGTCAGTTGCGGTATCGGCGCCATCCGTGGACTGGGCATCGGTACCGTCGGTGGTATCGGTACCATCGGTGGTGTCGGTACCATCAGAACTTTCACCATTCTCGGAATCAGACGTCTCCTTCTTGGGAACGGTGATCGTCACACGCGCCACGCCCGAGGTCTTGGTATCGTAACGAACCTTTTCACCGTTCTTGGTAACGGTGACATCGGAAGGCTTGGACGTGGTGATCTCGATCGAAGACTCGGGCGTATACTCCTGCTCAAAGGGGCCAGTCGCCTGGGCGCCATAGACCGACTTGCCGTCAACCTTGACCTCAATCCACGCGGTCTTTCCCTTGGCAACGGAGACTTTGACCTTCGTGACCTCGTTCTCTTCCTTCTTGGCCGTCGTCTTGGTAGCGTCCGAATCAGTCGACTCATCCGTCGCCTCATCGGTGTCATCGTCCTCGTCGACCGTTTCGGTCTTCTTAGAAGACTTCTTGGTCGTCGTCTTGGTGGCAGTGGGCGTCTCGGGCGTGGTCTCGGGCGCCGAAGATGCGCAGCCGCGCAGAAGCACCACGATGAGCACGATCAGCAGCAACGCCACGGCACCGATGCCGGCGTAGACGATACGCGGATCGAGCCCGTTATTTTGAGGAGTACGTGATCCGCCGCGTCCACGACTGGAACTGTTGCGGCCGCCTCCCTGAGGCATACGACCGCGATTGCTATCGGAACGGCCGCGATAGCCACCCTGGCCCTGAAGGCTGCGCTGACCCGAGCGGGGCGCAAGTTCGCCGCGGCCTTGATAGCCACGCTGGCCCGAACGCGGAGCCGAAGAGCGCTGGCCATACGGCTGTGATTGAGAGCGAAGACGTGGCGTCACCTGCGTGGTATCGGCATCCGCATAGCCACCGCGAGAGCGTCCCGTAGAGACACCACGGTAACCGCGATCGGAATAGCCGCCGTCGCCGTAGCCGGCACGAGGGTCACGCGCCACACCGCGAGCAGCGGGAAGTGCACGGTCCTCGGGCATCGGCGTACTGCGGAACCGGTCACGCTGTGAGCGAATCTCCTCGCCCGAACCCGTCTCGGTGATATAACCGGCCTGCTGAGGACGCTGTCCATAGCGGGTCGAACGACCGCCCTGAACCATCAGGAAGCGCCCGTTATCGACCGAGGAACGCGAATTGACGTAGCCGGCGGCGTCCTGAAAACGACCGCCCTGCTGCGACGTCTCACGTTCGTATGCCATCAGGTCGTCAAAGTAGGCATTGACGACCTCGCGCGGATTGAGGCCCAAAAAGCGAGCATAGCTCGAAATCATGCCCTGCGCATAGCCGCGCGGCGGCATCGAAGCAAAGTTACCGGTCTCGAAAAACTCGATGATCTGCGGCCTGATTTTGATGGTGTTGGCGACCTGCTGAATGGAAAGGCCCATTCGGCGACGCTGCTCGAGCAGCATGTCACCAAAGCGTGCAGCCATCAGAATCCTCCAAACTCACGATCTTCACGTGCCATCTCGGCGTCGACAGATTCCAGCGCGGCAAGCCCCTCCTCGTCCAACAGGACCTCACGCGGCTTGGAACCGTCAGGCGGTCCGACGACACCCTTTTCTTCCAGCATGTCCATAATACGCCCGGCACGAGCATAGCCAACCTTCAGACGACGTTGCAGGCCAGATGTGGAGCCAAGCTGCGATTCCACCACAATATGGGCGGCTTCCCAAATGAGCGGATCATCGTCTTGCGGCTCGGCGACTCCGGTGCGGACAATGCCACCGCCACCCGCCATGGACATGGAAGCGGGCGCCACGGCAGACAGGATCTCCTCGTGATAGTCGGGCTCGCTCTGCGACTTAACGAACTCGACAATCTCGTTGATTTCGTCGTCCGAGACAAAGCAGCCCTGGATACGGCGAGGCTTGCCCCAGTCGACCTTGGAGAACAGCATGTCGCCCAAACCGGTGAGCTTTTCGGCACCCATCTGGTCGATGATGACGCGCGAGTCGATGCCCGTGGCGACGTTAAAGGCGATGCGGTTGGTGATGTTGGCCTTGATAAGGCCCGTCACCACGTTGGAGCTGGGGCGCTGCGTGGCCACGATAAGATGAATACCGGCGGCACGGCCCAGCTGTGCAATACGTACAATCGAGGCCTCGACATCCTTACCGGCAACCATCATCAGGTCCGAGAGCTCGTCGATGATAATGACCAGATAGGGCATCTTTTGCGGCGGGTTATCGTAATGCTCAAACTCGCCGGCGGCCTGCTTTTCGTTGTAGGTCGAGATCTTACGCACGTTAAGACGCTCGAAGACCTTCAGGCGACGCTCCATCTCGGACACGGCCCATTGCAGAGCGCTCGCGGCCTGTTTGGGCTCGGTCACTACAGGCACGTAAAGATGCGGCAGACCGTTATAGCCCGCAAGCTCGACGCGCTTGGGGTCGACCATGATCAGGCGAACGTCCTCGGGAAGGGCGCGCATGAGCAAGGTCGTGATGATGGAGTTGATCATGACCGACTTACCGGAACCCGTGGTACCGGCGATCAGCAGATGGGGCATCTTGGCAAGGTCGGCGACGACCGGCGTACCCTCGGCATCTCGACCGATGGCGAGCTCGAGCGGACCGCCCTTCACATAGGGAAGCACGTCGCCCAGGTTGACGTTCTGGCGCTTGCGATTGGGGATCTCGATACCCACAAGCGAGGTGCCGGGGATCGGGGCAAAGATACGCACCGACTGGGCAGCAAGCGAAAGCGCGATGTCGTCCTCGAGGCTCGAAATCTTGCTCACGCGCTCGCCCTCGCCAGGTTGCAGCTTAAAGGTCGTCACCGTGGGGCCGGCAATCCAACCGACGACGCGGGCGCTGCGGCCAAACTCAAGCAGGGTTGACTGCAGCGACTCGGCAGTTTGCTCCAGCTCCTTGTCCGAAGACGCGGCGGAAGCCGACTGCGGGTTGGCATGCAGGATTTCGAGCGGCGGAAGCTTGAGGCCGTCCTCTTCTTCGCCCTCGTTATCTGCGGAAGCATTGTCTGCTCCCCCATCGCTAGCCACAGCCGATTCTCTAGCACTCGTGGCAGGCGCATCGGCAACCTTGGGGTGCTTCAAGAAGTCGGGAATCTGAGGTGCTGCCGAGACAGGATTCACGGCAAACGGCGGCTCGGACTCGTCGATCTTATCGGGGTCGTCTTCCATCGAAAGCTGGCCGGTTACCTGGTCGCGCTTTGCATGGCGACGCGGCAGCAAAGTTGTCTTTGCGGTCTCAATCGGAGCCTCGTCGTCCTCGTCATCGCCCTCGGTGAGCTCAATCTCGCTATCGGACCAAGACGGGTCAGGCTCACTCGTATTGAGATTAGGCGCAGCCTTGCCCTTCTTGGCATGGCGGCGCGGCAACAGCGTCGTCTTAGCGCGCTCAGCTTCCACGGCATCGGACACGTCGACAAACGGATCCTCGTCCTCGTCGTCATCGTCCAAAACCGGGTCCACATCGTTGCCCATGACCGTGGTCACGGCAGCATCGGAGCCCTTTTGACGAAGAATGCTCAGATGCGGACGGGCAACGCCGGGCACCGACAGGGCTTCGTCGTCACCCCACGGGCTGGCGTTGACATCGGCACGACGGCGCTCGGCAAAATCGGCCGCACGGTCGCGAGCAGAGCGCAGCACGCCACCCACCGAAAAGCCGATAATGACAAAGCCAACGACGGCCAGACCCAACAGGACCACCATCGCGATAGGCTTACCCAGGGCATTCTGCAGCGCACTCGCAATAAACGCACCGATATAGCCACCCGAGGCGGACAGATTTTGCGGCGTGAACATAAGGTCACACGAGTCGCTCGTACCCGGCACCATCAGCGAAAGAATGGAGACGACGGCGATAAAGACCACGGCTCCGCCCGCGACCGAGCGAATGTTGAGCGGCGAGTCCTCGCCTAAAAAGAGCGTAGCGGCAAACAGCAAAATGACGATCGGCAGCACGTAGGCGCCCAGACCAAAGCCCAGGTGGTAGAAACCGGCAACCGCAGCCGTAACGGGTGCGGTCGCCGGAGAAATCACGGCAATAAAGGACGCAATCGCCAAAACGGCAATGACCACGCCGGCGATATCGCGGTTGGCCGAGGGCTCGACCAAGGGCTCAAAATCGTCGAAGTCGGCCTCGTGGCCCTTATTGGCACGCAGATGGGAACCGGCACCCTTAGCAGATGCCGGTTGGTTATTGGCCTTATTGCCTTTGGCGTTTTGTGCAGATCCGCGCGCCAAACTAAACCTCCATGACGACCGGGATGATCATCGGACGGGTGCGCGTACGGCTCCAAATAAAGTTGGAGAGCGAATCACGCACGGCCTTGCGAATGGCATCGGAACCGCTGCTCGTAAAGCTAAACTTGCCCTTCTCGATCGTCTTCATGATGGACGCGGAGGCATCCTCAGAGAACTGGTCGTCGATGGCAAACGAGACACCGCGGCCCGAGAACTCGATGGCCTCGATCTTCTTGTGCTTGAGCGAGACGATGGCAACAGCGGTAACCATACCGTCGTTGGCGAGCTTCTGGCGATCGCGCAAGACGATGGGGTCGGTATCGCCGATACGCAGGCCGTCGACGTAGACGACGCCGGACTCGACGGGCGTACCGCGTTTGACGATACCGCCGCGCATCTCGAGCGTGTCGCCGTTATCGAGGATAAAGATATGATCGTCCTTGATGCCCATCTTGCGAGCCAGCTGGGCATGGGCGCGCAGATGCACGGCCTCACCGTGAACCGGCATAAAGTACGTGGGCTTAGCCATGGCCATCAGGAGCTTGAGCTCCTCCTGGCTACCGTGGCCCGAGACGTGGACGAGAGCGCGGTTCTTATCCCACACGTCGCAGCCGAGCTTAGCAAGGCTGTTGACAACCTGCTGGACGGCCTTCTCGTTGCCGGGAACAGGAGTTGCCGAGAGGATGACGGTATCGCCCTCGTGGATAGAGAGCGTCTTGTGCTCGCCATTGGCCATGCGGGACAGGGCCGACAGCGGCTCGCCCTGCGAACCGGTGCACATGACGACGATCTTGTCGTCGGGCAGGTTATCGATATCGAAGGCATCGATGATATCGGCATCGTCGATGTTGAGGTAGCCCAGCTCGCGCGCGACGCGGGTGTTGGTGAGCATGGAGCGACCGGTCACAACGACCTTACGGCCGCACTTACGGGCGGCATCGCAGATCTGCTGCAGGCGATGAATGTGGCTCGAGAACGACGCGACGAACACGCGACCCGGGGCGTTCTTGATGGCGTGCAGCAGATTGGGGCCAACCTCGGCCTCGGACTTGGTAAAGCCGGGAACCGTGGCATTGGTGGAGTCGGAAAGCAGCAGGTCGATGCCCTGCTTGGCAAAGCGGCTGATAGCGGCGTAGTCGGGCGTAACGCCGTCGATGGGCGTCTGGTCGAGCTTAAAGTCGCCCGTGTGCATAACGGTGCCCTGATTGGTGCGGATGAACACGCCCAGAGCGCCGGGGATGGAGTGCGTCATCGAGAAGAAGTCGAGCGAGATGCCGCCGAGGTTGACATGGCTGCCGCCCTTGACCTCGCGGAACTTGGGTGCGCGGATGCGGAACTCAGAAAGCTTGCCTTCGATAAAGCCAAGCGTCAGCTTGCTCGAGAAGATGGGCACCTTATTGTTGAGGTCCTGCAGCAGATACGGAAGCGAACCGGTGTGGTCCTCGTGGCCGTGGGTGACGACGATACCGCGGAGCTTCTCCTCGTTCTCCAGAACATAGGTGTAGTCGGGAAGCACCAGGTCAATACCGGGCTGGGAATCGTCGGGGAACATGAGGCCAGCGTCAACGAGCACCATGTCGTCGCCGCATTCGAAGACCGTCATGTTCTTGCCGATGCCGTCAAGGCCGCCGAGCGGAATGATCTTCAAGGGAGATGATTTTTTAGCTGCCATAGGTTAGTGTGGTTTCCTTTCTTCGAAACGGGTCTGGAACAACCGACGGGGCGCTTCTGGCAAACCGACCGTCGGGAACGTACAAACATGCATCACAGATTCGACGCAGTAACCACAGTATGATACCCATTTGCACAACAACAGACCACCCATGCATCAAAGCCCCATCTGAACCGGTCTATCCCGCCGGTTTCCCGTGGGGCGGGCACTGATGAAGTTTCCTGCTCTACAGTCCTGCTCACGACGGAGGCCACATTAAGTGGCCTCCTGTTCGTGCGGAACTCGCGATAAACTTCATCAGTGCCCGCCCCACGGGAAACCTGCCAAAAAGAGACAGGTTTATTTGGTCGGTTTTATCTGGGAAGATACTGCTGCGGCTATCTACTGATCTGAAATCTGACCACTGAATAGACTATATAACTAAATAGCAAGCGGCACCAACCAGCCCTTTTGCTTGCGCCCGGGAGGGCCGCATATGAAGTTTATCGCGAGTTCCGCACGCAAAGGAAAGCACTTAATGTGCTTTCCGTCTTGCGCAGGACTGTAGAGCAGGAAACTTCATATGCGGCCCTCCCGGGCGCAAGCAAAAGGGCGACCCCTGTACGGAGTCGCCCTTGTTGAGCTGCTTATGTTTAGCTGTTACTCGGCGTCGTGGTGACGGCGGGGCTTGCGGCCTCCGTTGTCGCCGGGACGGCGCGGACGGTCGCTGCGCTCGGAGCGCTCGCGACGCGGACGCTCACGGCGCTGGAAGTGCTCGCCGTCGCCCTCAGAAGCACCCTCGGCGCGAGCCGGGGCCTCGGGCTTATCCAGACGATCAAGCGAGATCTTGCCACGATCGTCGACCTCGATGACGACGACCTTGACCTCGTCGCCCACGTTGAGGACGTCCTCGACCTTCTCCACGCGGCCCTTGGCGACGCGGGAGATGTGCAGCAAGCCGTCCTTACCGGGCAGCAGGTTGACGAAGGCGCCGAAGGGCTGGATGGAGACCACGCGACCGGTGTACTCCTCGCCCGGCTCGGGAACCTTGATGATGAGCTTGATACGCTCGACGGCCTGGTCGACGGACTCGCCGGTGCCGCCGACAAAGACGGTGCCGTCCTCCTGGATGTCGACCGAGGCGCCGGTCTCGTCCTGGATACCGCGGATGACCTTACCGCCGGAACCGATGACGTCGCGGATCTTGTCGGTCGGAACCTGGATGGAAACGATGCGCGGAGCGGTGCTGCGCGTGGTGTGGCGCGGCTCGGGGATCACATCGAGCATCTTCTGCAGGATGAAGGCGCGACCCTCCTTGGCCTGCTGCAGAGCGCGGGCCAGGATGTCGAAGGTGAGGCCGGTGGCCTTGTTGTCCATCTGCAGGGCGGTGATGCCCTCGGTGGTGCCGGTGACCTTAAAGTCCATGTCGCCCAGGAAGTCCTCGAGACCCTGGATGTCGGACAGTACCACGGTCTTGCCCTCCTCCTGGATCAGGCCCATGGCGATACCGGAGACCGGGCGCTTAATGGGCACGCCGCCGTCCATAAGGGCGAGCGTGGAGCCGCAGGTCGAAGCCATCGAAGAGGAGCCGTTGGACTCCATGACCTCGGAGACGACGCGGATGGCGTAGGGGAACTCGTTCTCGTCGGGAAGCACCGGAAGCAGAGCGCGCTCGGCCAGATTGCCATGGCCGATCTCGCGGCGCTTGGGGCTGCCCATGCGGCCGGTCTCGCCGGTGCAGAAAGGCGGGAAGTTGTAGTGGTGCATGTAGCGCTTGCCCTCGGTGGGCTCGATGGTATCCAGACGCTGGCCCTCGTTGAGCATGCCGAGCGAAAGAACCGAGAGCACCTGGGTCTGGCCACGCTGGAACAGGCCGGAACCATGAACGAGCGGCAGGTAGTTGTCCTTCACCATGATGGGACGGATCTCGTCGGCGGCACGGCCGTCGACGCGCTCGCCGGTCTCGACGACCATGGTGCGCATAGCCTTCTTCTCGAGCTTCTTGAGCGCCACAGGGATCTCGCGCTCCCAAGCGGCCTGCTCCTCCTCGGTGAACTCGGCACGGATGGACTCCTTCAGAGCCTCGACCTTGCCGATACGGGAGAGCTTGTCGGCATCGCGAAGGGCGGCTGCCATCTCGTCGTAGTGGGCGAAGATGCGCTCCTGGACCTCCTCGACGGGCTGGTCGAGCGGGTACTCCTTCTTGACGATGGGGCCGTTGACCTGCTCCCACTCGGCGACGAACTCGTCCTGAGCCTGGCAGAAAGCAGCAAGGGCCTCCTGGCCAAACTTCATAGCGGCGAGCATGTCGTCCTCGGAGATCTCCTCGGCGCCGGCCTCGACCATCGAGATGAAGTCGGCAGAGCCGCCCAGCTCCAGGTCCAGATCGGAGTTCTCGCGCTCCTCGTAGGTGGGGTTGACGATAAACTCGCCGGTCTCCACGTTGCGGCCGATGCGCACGCAGGCAAGCGGGCCCTCGAAGGGCACGCCGCCAAGCGTCATGGCCAGGGATGCACCCATGACGTTGATGACATCGAAGGGGTTGACCTGGTCGGCGACAAGCGAGGTGGCGACGATGTGCACCTCGTTGCGGAAGCCGTCCGGGAAGCTCGGGCGAATCGGACGGTCGATCATGCGCGCGGTGAGCGTGGCCTTCTCGCTGGGACGGCCCTCACGCTTGAGGTAGCCACCCGGGATGCGGCCGGCGGCGTACATCTTCTCGTTGAAGTCGACGGTCAGCGGGAAGAAGTCGTAGTTCTTACGCTCCTTGGAGACGACCACGGTGTCGAGCATCGTGGTGTCACCCTGCTTGACCAGGCAGGCGCCGGTGGCCTGCTTGGCAAGCTCGCCCGACTCAAAGGTGTAGGTCTTGCCGTACAGCTCAAAGGTCTTGGATACGAGTGTCATTGTTCTCCTTTACCCCGCAGACCCCTTGTCTGCGGGCTTCTCATGTGACGCGGGCCCCCTGCCCCCGCCACGCTTCAGAGCGTGATTGTTCGCGCCCTTACACAAAAAGAGCGCCCCGCTGCGCAGGACGCTCTTAGCATGTACAAATCCTACTGGATGTTGTCGCGGATGCCCAGAGCCTTGATGAGCTCACGGTACTCGACGATGTCGTTCTTCTTGATGTAGGAGAGAAGACGACGACGACGGCCGACGAGCATGAGCAGGCCACGACGGGTGTGGAAGTCCTTCTGGTGGGACTTCATGTGCTCGGTCAGCTCCTTGATGCGCTCGGACAGGATGGCGACCTGAACCTTGGGGTTGCCGGTGTCGACCGGGGTGTTACCGAACTGGGCAGTCAGCTCCGCCTTGCGCTCTTTGGAAACAGTCATTGTTTCACCTTTCGTTTTGCGTCGCCCACGGGCGACTCGATTCGCCTCGGACTGGGAAGCCGCCGGTGGAGCGAACAACCAAGGTCGAGGTACCAACAGGTCGGTATGTTACCACAAGCAGCCCGCGCCTGCGCATCATCACCGACCCAACATGAATTCCATCGCGCGGAGGCGCTGATCGGTGTGCGTCGCAGCCCAAACATGCGAAAGTCCGAGCAGGAATGCCGCCGTATGCGGGTCGATTCGCTCGGCCATGAGCGCATCGAAGGTCATGGACATGAGGGCGCGCAGCCATGCGGTCTCACCGGTCGACACCAGTTCGGCACCTGGAACGCTCGACGCGCACGACCCGCACATGAGACCGCCCGCCTGGGCTGAAAAATACGACAGCATGGGGTCTCCGCACAGCACACAGGCCGAAAAATCGGGACGATAGCCAACGTGCGATAGCAGCTTAAAGACATATGCCGCCACAAGTAGGTCCATATGTGCCGTGTCAAGTCCGCTGCCCACCAGGGCAAGCGCTCGCTCCGTTATGGCAAAGGTAAACGGGTCCTCGGCGTCCTCGAACGAGCACACGCGCGCGACCTCGGCGATCGCGCTTGCGGCGCAGGTCGTCTCGTAATCGGGCGCAGCGCCGAGCGGCGCCTCCATAAGCTCGGCCTGAGAAACCACGTCGAGTGACCGTCCATGTGCGAGCAGCATATCGACCGTACAGAACAGCTCGCAGCGCGCAGCCAGGCGTCCGCCGGGTTTGCGGGCGCCCTTTGCCACGGCACGAACCTGCCGCCCCCGCTCGTCAAGCATCGTCAAGATCAGATCGGTCTCTTTGAGCTTAGTCTTATCGAGCACGAGCACTTTCGTGCGATATGTCCGGGAGCCTGCCATGCGCGCCGCGCGTCCTTAGTCCTCGGCGTTGTAGCCAAAGCGGCGAATCTGGGCCTCGTCGTCACGCCAGCCGGCCTTGACCTTCACGTCCAGCTCCAAAAAGACCTGCGTGCCAAAGATGCGCTCAAGATCGCGACGGGCGTCGATACCGATATGCTTGATCATCTCGCCGCCCTTACCGATGATGATGCCCTTCTGGCCCTCGCGCTCGACGTAAATGGTGGCGTGCACGCGCAGCACCTTCTTGGTCTGCTCGAGCGCATCGCAGATCACGCCAACGGAGTGCGGAATCTCATCACGGGTGCGGCGCAAGACCTTCTCGCGCACAAACTCGGCAACGAGCGTCTCATCGGAAGCGTCGGTACCCATGTCCTCGGGGAACCAACGCGGACCCTCAGGCAAAAAGTGCGCAACGGTCTCGATAAAGGCATCGACGTTGAAGTTCTTGACCGACGACGTCACGATCTCGTCGTCATATTCCATGAGCTCGTGGGCGGCCTTAAGCTGCTCCATGACCTGTGCGGGGTCGGCCTCATCGGCCTTGGTAAGCACCAGGACCTTCTTGGAACGAGCGTTCTTGACACGCTCGGCAACCCAGGCGTCTCCCCTGCCGATGGGCTTGGTGGCATCAATCAAAAACGCGACAACATCGACATCGTTCAGCTCGAACAGCGCGCTCTTGTTGAGCTCGGACCCTAGACCGTCCTTGGGCTTGTGGATACCCGGGGTATCGACAAAGACCAGCTGGTAGCCGGGGCGGTTGACGACGGCGCGCATGCGACGGCGGGTCGTCTGGGCCACCGGCGAGGTGATGGCGACCTTTTTGCCATAGCAGGCGTTGAGCAGCGTTGACTTACCGGCGTTGGGGCGGCCGACCAAGGCCACGAAGCCACTGCGGAAACCGGGCTCAACGTCGCCAAAGCCCGCGAGGCTGTCGTCCTCGTCGCACAGGGCGTCGAGTTCCTCGTCGCTCATGCCCTCAAACGGGTCGAACTCCTCGACTTCCTCATAGGCCTCGGTCGCCTTAGCATCCGGGGACTCGTCGTCCAAAATTTCATCGATAGGCTGCATATTGTCGGACATGGGAATCCCTTTCTAAATAAAGCCGAACGCGTGGGCAAATACCAGCAAGCCCACAATCGCGGCGGTGATTGAAAGTACGTATACCGAGGCGGCGGCGATGTCCTTGGCGCGTTTTGCCAGCGGATGGAGCTCCTGGGTCGCCAGATCGACAATGGCCTCCATGGCGGTATTGCACAGCTCGCCGTGAATCACCAGGCCGCAGCAGATGATAATCGTGGCCCACTCGGCAATGTCGAGCCCCACGATGCAGCCGGCAATGACGGTGCACACGCCTGCCACGAGCATGACCTTAATGTTGCGCTCGGTCTTGACGGCGGTGACGAAGCCCTCCATGGCGTAGGAGAACGACTTTAAAAAGGACGGATGGTCCTTGTTCGATCCGGGAATCATAAGCGGCTCCTAGTCGTGGGCATGATTGGTGATGGGGCCGACGTGAACGAGTTTGGGGTCCTCGCCGCGCTCGAGCGCCAGATCGCGCAGGATAGCGTCCTCGAGGGCCTCCATGACCTCGGCCTCGTCGTCCTCGATATGGTCATACCCCAGCAGGTGCAGCATGCCGTGTACGAGCATCAGGCGGCACTCGTCGGCAGGGCTATTGCCAAAGCCGGGGGCCTGACGGGCAATGACCTGCGGGGCCAAGATGATATCGCCGAGCTCGAGCGTCTCGTCGGCGGGAATATCCTCGTCAAAGGCCGAGTCGCATTCAAACGAGAGCACATCGGTGGTGCGGTCGATGCCACGCCACTCGTGGTTGAGCTCGTGCATCTCGTCCTCGTCGACATACGAAAGGGAAATCTCGACTTCACGTTCAACGCCCTCGGCGGCAAGCACAACCTCGCAGATGTGCTCCACCTCCTGCGCGTCGAGCAGCGTATCGAGCTCGGCATCGTTGCTGATCAATACACTCAACGGGACTCCTTTCGGTCGCGCGAGCGCTGCTCGCGCACGTCATCATAAGCATCATATGCCTCAACGATACGACCCACCAGGGCATGGCGCACCACGTCGGCGCGCTCCAGGTGTGCAAACGCCACATCGTCGACACGGCCCAAAATCTTCTCAACATCCGCCAAGCCACCACGACGACCCACCAGGTCGCGCTGGCTGAGGTCGCCGGTAATCACGAACTTGGAGTTGAATCCAAGGCGTGTCAGGAACATCTTCATCTGCTCGGGCGTAGTATTTTGCGCCTCGTCGAGCACCACGAAAGCATCGCTCAGCGTGCGGCCGCGCATGTAGGCAAGCGGGGCGATCTCGATCACGCCACGCTCCATAAGCTCATCGGTGCGCTCGCGATCCATCATGTCAAAAAGGGCGTCGTAGAGCGGACGCATGTAGGGATCGATCTTTTCCTCAAGGGTACCGGGCAAAAAGCCCAGGTTCTCCCCCGCCTCGACAACCGGACGCGTCAAGATCAGACGGCCCACCTCGTGGCGTTTGAGCGCGGCAACGGCGAGCGCCATGGCCAGATAGGTCTTACCGGTACCGGCAGGACCCAAGCCAAACGTGATGGTATGCGAGCGGATGGCATCCACATAGCGCTTTTGCCCGAGCGTCTTGGGGCGAATGACGCGGCCGCGATACGAAAGCAGCACGTCATCGCGAAGCGACGTAGCCTCGTGCTCACCGTCGCGCAAGACGGCCAGGCAACGAGAGACATCGTCGGCAGACAGCGTGCGCCCGGCGGCCGCCTCGCGAAAAGCGTGCTCGAAAAAGCGCGCCACGAGTTCGACCTCGTCCGGGTCGCCGCTCACGGAGATGCTATCGCCACGGGCGACCACATGGGCGCGAACCAAGCGCTCAAGCGCACGAAGGACGCCGTCGCCGGCGCCCAAAACGCGCGAGGGATCAATTCCCTCGGGAACGGTAAGTCTAATCTTCGAGGCTTCCATGAACCTCCCTGCGTGCATGGACCAAGCCGGAATCATCGACTCCGATGATAGCAACATCGAGCAGGCACGGGGCTGTAAGTCCACAGGTATCGTCAAGACGGGCATGATGGAACGAGCCGAGCGTCAGGTTGTCACCATACTCGAGCACGGCACGCTCGACCGTGCCCACGCGACGACGAGCGTCAGCAATAGCGAGCTCCTGTGCGGCGGCCCGCATACGGCGGCTGCGCTCGGCCATAACCTCGGGTGGCACCTGGTCGGGCATGTCGGCAGCAAGGGTACCGGGACGCTTGCTGTAGCGGAACACGTGCATACGCGAGAAACCCACACGGCGGCACAGCGCCAGCGACTCCTCGAACTCCTCGTCCGTCTCACCAGGAAAACCGACGATGACATCGCACGAAAGGGACGCCTGGGGCAAGTTGGCGCGAATCATACGCACCGTGTCCTCAAAGGCCTCGGCGCTATAGGGACGGCCCATGCGATGCAGGGTCGCCGTGCAGCCGGACTGCACGGGCAGGTGCAAAAACGGGGCGATACGCTGCGGGTAGCGAGCCATAACCTTAAGCAGGCGCTCGGAGATATCCATGGGCTCGACCGAGGAAATGCGCACATGCGCAATAGTCGTGCGCTCCATAATGGCCTCGAGCAGCTCATCGATTTCGACATGCTCGTCGGTCGCGCTCTTGCCATCGTAGGCACCCAGGTTCACACCGGTCAGCACCACCTCGGGCACGCCGGCCTCCTGGGCCTCGCGAACTTGCTCGAGCACGGACTCGACGGGCACGGAGCGCTCGGGGCCGCGCGCCTTCCACACAATGCAATAGGTGCAGCGATGGTTGCAGCCGTCCTGAATCTTCACGCCCAGGCGAGAGCGACCGAGCGCATCGACCACCTCGCCATCGCTGCAGGCGGGAACGCTATCGGACTCAACGCCCAGCACCTCGCAGACGCGATCGGCGACATCGATCTTAGACGGCTCGGCAATCACGCGGTCGGAGAGCTCCAACAGCTCCTCGGGATGCAGGTTGACCACGCAGCCGGTCACGAGTACATAGGGCTCGTTTGGATGGGCCAGCGCATGACGGACGGCCTTACGGGTCTTGGCTTCGGCCTCGCCCGTAACGGCACAGGTGTTAATGACGATCAGATCGGCATCCTGGGGCTCCACAATAGCAAAGCCCAGGCGCATAAGATCGGCAGTGATACGGTCAGACTCAACCCGGTTGACACGGCAGCCGAGGTTGACGACGGAAATATGGGGTGCGAGCACGCGGGCTCCTTAATCGAGGATATCGTCGAGGGCACTCTTGATACGGTCGGTCACCGACTTCTTACCGGAAGCGACGTCATCGCCCATCTCATCGGCAAAAGCACGGAGCAGCTCGCGCTGCTTATTGGAGAGATTGGTGGGAACGACCACGCGCAGCTGCACGATCAGGCGACCACGCGAACCGCCACCGCCAATGCGCGGCATGCCGTAATTATTGACGCTCACGGTGTCGCCGTACTGGGCGCCGGCGGGAACCGTCACCTTAACGACCTCGTCGGGCATAATGCCCTCGACCTCGATCTCGCAGCCGAGCGCAGCCTGCGCAATCGAGATATCGCTCACCAGGTACAGGTCGTCACCGTTGCGCTTAAAGCGCTCATGGTCGGCAACACGCACGTTGACAATCAGGTCGCCCGAGGGCTCGCCGCGAAGGCCGGCCTCGCCAAAGCCGCTCACACGCAGCTGGCGACCGGTCGAAACGCCGGCGGGAATATCGATGTCGATCTTTTCGTGCGAAGGCGTGCGGCCCTGACCGTCGCAGGTCTCGCAGGGATGGTCGATAACCGTGCCCTCGCCATGGCAGTCGGGACAAGGCGAGGAAGACTGAACCTGGCCCAAGAACGAACGCTGAACCGTCGTGACGTAGCCCGTACCGTGGCAGCGGCCGCACTGCTTTTCCTGTGCGCCCTCTGCCCTACCGGTGCCATTACAGTCCTCGCAGGGGGCAAGGCGGTCATAGCTGATCGTCTTTTTACAGCCAAGCGCAGCTTCCTCGAGCGTCACCGAAAGAGAGATGGCCATGTCACGTCCGCGACGACGCTCACGACGGCTGCGGGCGCCACCACCGGCACCGCCGCCAAAGAACGACGAGAACAAGTCGTCCATGCCCATGCCACCAAAGATATCGTTGATATCGACGTAGCCCGAACCACCAGGGCCGTCGGCGGTGCCGTAACGGTCGTAGTTAGCACGCTTCTGCTCGTCGGAAAGAACGGAATAGGCCTCGTTGAGCTCCTTGAACTTGGCCTCGGCCTCGGGGTCGTCCGAAACGTCCGGGTGTACGGTACGGGCCTTCTTTAGAAACGCGCGCTTAATCGTCCGCGCGTCGGCATCCTTGTCGACGCCAAGTACCTCGTAGTAATCCCTATTTTCCGACACGACCGAATCCTTCCGACTTTCATTATTGTCACAGTGCGTCCTATACCCAAGCTGGGCCGGCCGCAAACAGAGGGCTAGATGTTATTGCATTTGATACGGCGAAAGCATGGCCCGTTGCGAGCAGCTCGCAAACCAAACCGACACGAGCGCGAACATGAAGCCGTTGGCAAAACCGTTGGCAAACTGCATCGCGCCGCGCTTCCACCACAGCAGGCTGCGATGAAGCACACCGTCCGAAAGCACCATGAACAGGCCCATGGTAAACGGAATAAAGCACATCACGGCAAAGGCCGAGAACACGCCCGAGATGGCCGAGAGTACCAAAAACGGTGCCACGATGCCCATCAGGTAAAAACCGGTACGAGCTTTGCCTTCCAAGCGCTCGGCCTCAACATGGGCGCGGCCGACCAGATCGCCGCCCGCGGCACCGTTGGTGCCAGCATGACCCATGCCGCTAATGCGGACCTCGTCGCCATCGTGCGTGCCGGCAGGAAACTCAATCGTCTGCTCGGAGGTTACGCGAGTACGACCGCTGCCACCGCAATCAGGGCAGGGGTCGGCCACGACCTTACCGGAACCGCCGCACTCGGGGCAGACCGACTGGAACGTGCCCGCACCAAACAGGAAGGACAGGTCGACGTCGATGTGGCCGCGGCCGCCACAGCTTGGGCAGGTATGGGCATGCTCGGAGGAGACAGAACCCGAGCCGCCGCAATGTCCGCACGTATCGAAACGCGTGTAGCGGACGGTCTTGCGGGTACCGCCCTTGGCCTCCTTGGCGTCGAGTTTGATATCGACGACAACGTTGGCGCCGTTCTCGGGATTATAGGCAGCCTGCCCACGACGCTGCTGGCCCCAAGCGCCGCCAAAAGGAAAGCCGCCCTCAAAGGGATTGCCATAACCCGCTCTACCGGCGTAGCCGCCACCATAGGGCGAAGCCGTAGGAGCACCGGCAAAGGGGTTGCCCGAACGCATGGCGTCGTAGCGCGCACGTTTTTGCTCATCCGAAAGCACGGCGTAGGCCTCGGAAACCTCTTTAAACTTTTCCTCGGCATCCGGCTCTTTGTTGACGTCCGGATGGAGCTTGCGGGCCTTTTGCTGGAAGGCCTTCTGTATATCACGCGAGGTGGCGTCCTTGGAGACACCCAGAATCTCGTAGTAATCTTTTTCGTTCATCGTCGCCATGCGCGGCAACCTCCTGCTCACAGCAGCGTATATATTCCGGTAATTCTACCCGAGCGGCCTAAGCTAGATCCCAAAACAGCTCGAACAGAACATTTCCATCGAGCCAGCCCAGATGGGTCGGCGCCAGACGAGCTCGAACATGGCCCGCGATGACATCTGCCGAGGTGAAGGGTCCCTCATGAATCCCGAGCGTCTCGGGCACCCAAGTGGCAAGACCCAATTCGAGCGCACGATCGCAGGCAGCTGCCAGCTCGCCCGTTGGGATGACGCAAGCTGCACGAGCCAACAGGTCGGACGCAACACCGCGCGTCATGCGACAAGCGAGCATCAAGTCTTCGGCGACAGCCTCGCGCTGCGACAGATATTCGGCCTCGAACGCCGTCGCGTCATCGTCACGTTGCACCAGACGCACGCGGTACGCATCGCCTCGAGAAGACACGCCGGGGAACAAACCTGCAAGAAGGTCGAAATCCTCGTCGTCGAGCATGCCCGCGGCAGAACGACCCAGGCCCAGGTAGCCCCGTCCGGTCCAGTAGGCAATGTTATGGGCGCACTCATGGCCGTCGAGCGCGTAGCTCGCCACCTCATACGGATGATAGCCGGCCGCACCCAGGCGCTCACGCCCCGCGTCCATGCACGAAGCCTGAAAATCCTCATCGGGCTCGAGCGACTCGTCACGGCACGCCATGCGATAAAGGGGCGTCCCCTCCTCAAGCGTGAGCGGGTAGATCGACACATGATGCGGCGCCGCCGCCAGCACGCCATCGAGCGTGCTCCGCCAGCTTGCGGCCGTCTGCCCGGGAAGGCCGCACATCAGGTCGCACGACACATCAAGCCCAGCGTTCTTGACCGTCGCGATGGCGGCGAGCGCCCGATCGGCATCGTGAATACGGCCGATGGCAGTAAGTTCGGCGTTATCGAGCGTTTGCACGCCCAGAGAGACGCGTGTGACACCAACCTTGACAAGTGCAGTAGCAAGCTCGGCGTTCAGCGACTCGGGATTGACCTCGCAGGTAAACTCAACGGGGGCACACCACGCACGAATACGCCGCGCCAGCTCCACCAGGCGCTCCCCCGCCAGCGACGGCGTACCGCCACCAACATAGACGGTGCGGATCTGGTCAAGGGCATCAGCCTTGCCAAAAGCATCGAGACGCGCGAACAACTGCTCAAAATAGGCATCGAGCGCAGCGCTCAGGTCGCACGGAGCAAAACTGCGCGAGTCAAAGTCGCAGTACCGGCACTTTTGGGCGCAAAACGGCACGTGCACGTACAGTGCGGTAACGGCCACCCTTAAGCCTCCAGAGGATGAGGGGGCACCGATTCGCCGGCGGCAAGGGCGGCCTCGCAGGCCACCACATCGCGCTCGATCTCATCGACCAGTGCCATAAACTCCTCGTAAGTGGAACAGCGCACCACATGGGCACGCCAAACGGCGGCATGGGGCATGCCTTTTAAGTACCAGCTTGCATACGTGCGGGCACGCGACATGAGCGGCAGGAGCTCATGCGTCAGCGTTAGGTGCTCACGCAGGGCATCCAGGCGCTCGACGGAGCTGCGCGGCGGCACCGGTATGCCATCGAGCGCAAGAGCGCGAGCATCACCAAAGACCCAGGGATTACCGTAGATACCGCGCGCGATAAACACCGCGCTGGCACCCGAGTTGCGCAGATGCTCCGCGGCATCCTCGGCCGAGAACACATCGCCCGAACCAATCACGGGAATCTCAACGGCGTCGGCAACCTCATCGACGACCGACCAATCGGCCTGGCCCGTGTAGAGCTGCGTGGCGCAACGACCATGCACGGCGACTGCGGCGGCACCGGCGCCTTCGAGCATCTGGGCAAACGTCGCGGCATTACGGTCCTCGGCATAAAAGCCTTTGCGAATCTTGACGGTCACGGGCACGTGCGCCGCGCCCACCGTGGCCTCAACGATCTTCTCCGCAAGGTCGGGCGTGCGCATGAGCGCCGAGCCCTCGCCCTTGGTAACGACCTTGCGGGCGGGGCATGCCATATTGATATCGATGAGCGACAGGCGATCACCCACACGCTCCTCGACGGCGGCGACGGCACTCGCAAACTGATCGGGCTTGGAGCCAAAGAGCTGCACGCAAATCTGCTGTTCCTCGTCGGCAGGAAGCACCAGTCGCCAGGTCTTGTTGCTGGCATAGGCAAGGCCCGCCACGCTCACCATCTCGCTGTAGGCAAGGTTGGCACCGCGGCGGCGGCACATGACGCGGTAGGCAGGGTCGGTCACGCCCGCCATGGGAGCCATAAGGAACGGCTGCTCGGCATAGGCGCCCAGCAGCCGCCGACTATATTCGGAAAGCGCCATAGATCTACTCGTCCACCTTGAGGATAGCCATAAACGCCTCCTGCGGGACCTCGACCGAGCCGATGGCCTTCATGCGCTTCTTGCCCTCTTTCTGCTTCTCGAGCAGTTTGCGCTTGCGCGAGATATCGCCGCCGTAGCACTTGGCAAGCACGTCCTTGCGACGTGCCTTGACGGTGGAGCGGGCAATGATCTTGTTGCCGATAGCACCCTGGATGGGCACCTCGAACAGCTGGCGCGGAATGATCTCCTTGAGCTTGTCGCATAGGCCGCGGGCAAGACCGTAGGCCTTGTCCTTGTGGACGATAAACGACAGCGCGTCTACCTCGTCGCCCGAAAGCAAAATATCGAGCTTAACGAGCTCGGAGGGACGGTACTCATTGAACTCGTAGTCCAACGAGGCATAGCCCTTGGTACGGCTCTTGAGCTGGTCAAAGAAGTCCAAGATGAGCTCGGCAAGCGGCATATCAAAGCGCATCTCGACCGACTTGCTCGTGAGATGGATCATGTCGGTCGTAATGCCGCGGTGCTCGATAGCGAGCTGCATGACGGCACCCGTATACTCGGGCGGGCAGATGATCTTAGCCTTGAGGTACGGCTCCTCAATGCGCTCGATACGCGTGGTCTCGGGCAGGTCCTGCGGGCTGCGGACATCGACCATCTCGCCATCGGTCTTGTACACGTGATAGTCGACCGAAGGGCTCGTGGCAATGAGGTCCAAGTTGAACTCACGCTCGAGGCGCTCCTTAACGACCTCCATGTGCAGCAGGCCCAAGAAGCCCACGCGGAAGCCAAAGCCGAGCGCCACCGAGGTCTCGGGCTCCCATACCAACGACGGGTCGTTGACGTGCAGCTTATCGAGCGCGTCACGCAGGTTCTCGTAGTCCTTGTTATCGATCGGGAACAGGCCCGTATAGACCATGGGCTTGGCCTCGCGGTAACCGGGAAGCGGCTCGGGGCAGGGATTCGACGCCCACGTGAGGGTATCGCCCACGCGAACGGCCTCGGGATCCTTCAGGCCCGTGACCACGTATCCGACCTCGCCGACCGTCAGCGCGTCGACCGGGGTCTCGGCGGGACGCTTGACGCCCACGCCATCGACCAAAAAGTCGCCCTTTGCCTGCATCATGCGCAGGGTATCGCCCTTTTTGATGGAGCCGTCAAAGACGCGCACCGTGGCCACCACGCCGCGATACTCGTCAAAGTACGAATCCAGAATGAGCGCTTTGAGCGGAGCATTTGCATCGCCCTTAGGCGGAGAGATCAAAAAGACAATGGACTCCAGCAGATCGTGAATGCCCTCGCCGGTCTTGCCCGAGACACACACGGCGTCATCGGCAGGGATCGCCAGGTCATCCTCGATCTCGGTCTTAACCTCATCGGGATGGGCCGAGGGCAGGTCGATCTTGTTGATGGCCGGCACAATGTCCAGATTGGCGTTCATGGCGAGCGTCGCGTTGGAGACGGTCTGCGCCTCGACACCCTGGGTGGCATCGACGACGAGCACCGCGCCCTCGCAGGCGGCCAGCGAACGCGAGACCTCATAGGTAAAGTCCACGTGGCCCGGCGTATCGATGAGGTTGAACTGATACGTCTCGCCGTCGTCGGCGTCATAGGACACGCGGACGGCGTTGGACTTGATCGTGATGCCGCGCTCGCGCTCGATATCCATGGTGTCGAGCAGCTGCGACTCCATGTCGCGCTCGTCGACGGTATGGGTGAGCTCGAGGATACGGTCACTGATCGTGGACTTGCCATGGTCGATGTGCGCAACAATCGAGAAGTTGCGGATGTGGGAAATGTCAATTGAAGTATTCATGCGGACTATCTTACCCGAGCGATACAAAAAATGGAGCCTGTTCCATAAAACAGGCTCCATTTATGCGCGTAATCTGTGTGGTGTGAAATTTACAACTTAGGCGTTGATGCTGTTCACGAGCTTGGCAAGACCGGACTTGCGGTTGGAAGCCTGGTTCTTGTGGATAACATGCTTGGCGGCAGCCATGTCGAGACGCTTGGTGACGGTCTTGAGGGCAGCCTGGGCCTTCTCGGCGTCGCCCTCGGCGACGGCGGACTGGACGTGCTTGGTCAGCGTCTTGAGCTCGGACTTGACAGCCTTGTTACGCATGCGAGCTGCCTCATTGGTGCGGATACGCTTCTTCTGAGACTTGATGTTTGCCACTTCTGGAGTTCCTTTCGAGTTCCTTGCAAAAAATGTATGACACCTCTGAGACACGGTGAGGTCATGCAAGCGCCTACTATAGCACGCTCCCCCTCAAAGGGATAGAACGAATTTGTCAAATAGGCAGGTATCATCACGATTTTCTCAAGATGTTCGTAATCCAGAGCAAAAGCGCGGTCTGAGAATCGGCCGAACCCTTGAGCGCGAGCTCCACATCGACCGCACCCTCGAGCGCTGCGACGAGCTCTGCCATCGAAAAGCGACGTGCCCAGATCAGGTGATTCTTGACCTGCCAGGACTGGAGCTTGAGCGTTGCGGCCAGCTCACGACCCTGTCCGCGCGCATCGAGCGCCTTGGCGACGATAAGCTCGCGGATGCGGCCGCACAGCAATGTGTAAGTCCACACGTAGCTCTTGGCGGGCAGTAGATTGAAGAGCTCGAGCGAGCGGCGCATGTCACGGGCCGAGACCGCATTGAGAAAGTCCCAGGGTTGGACCTCTGCCGTACGTACAATCCAGCGCTCAACGTCGGCAAGCTCAATCTGGGGCGCCTCGACCATCTGGGCAAGCTTAGCCAAGTCGTTATCGAGCATGCGGGTGTTCTCGCCCGAGCGCGAAACGAGCTCTTCGGCGGCCGCCGTCGAGATCGACTTGCCGTGCTGCGTCGCCATCTGCTGCACGCGGCGCGGTAGCTCCCAGCGCTTGGTACCGGAGCAATCGATCACCGCCTTCTTGTCGATCTTGGCGATCGCCTTATACAGGCGCGTGTTCTTGGCAAGCGAGTCGGCGATGATGAGACAAACCGTCGTGGGGCTGGGACTCGCCAGATAGTCGACAAGCGGCTCGGAAACCGCCTTGGCGAGCTTAGAGCAGCCATCGAGGATTACCAGGCGAAACTCGCTGCCCATGGGAAAAGTGTTGAGCGATCCGATAATGGACTCGATATCGGGGTCTTTGGTCATATCGCGCTCGTCGAGGTTGAACTCGACCATACCCGACTTTTCCAGACGCGCTTTCATACGCGAGACGGCGTGATCGCGCTTGACTCCGTCGGTACCGACGATCAGATATGCCGGCAGCAGACCGGTTTCGGACATTACGCTCCCCTCCCGCAGGCCTTCGTATTCGCTCCGTGCCATTCTAGCCCAGGGGCCCACCACACGCCAACGACGTCGTTACGGTCGCTGGCATCGCATCGCAAAGCCATTCGCAGTCGGCGTGACGGTAATGTCGCCGTGTTCGATAGTGCACGCGAACACGCCGCCCGCTTCCTTAACGGCATCGATGCAGGCATCGGACGGATGGCCGTATCGATTCCCTTCGCCCGCACTCGCGAGGGAAAGCTCGGGCTTCAGGACGTCCAGCAACTCATCATCGACTGAAACCTTAGAGCCGTGATGCCCAAGTTTAAGTACGTCGATATCCCCCACCTCCTGCACGAATTCCCGTTCTTGGTCAATCTCGGCATCACCGGTGAGGAGCATACGCAGGCCCTTGCCTTCCTGAACATATGAGAGCAGCAGGACAAGCGAGTCCTCATTTCCCTCGCCATCCACGGACGCGAATGGCCACATCACGCGGGCGCAAAATGAGCCGATATCGACCGTATCCCCACGGCGCACCTGCCGATACTCCACGCCAGGTCGGTTCAATACCTCGGCAGGAGCATCCTCCAGCGCATCCGCCGCCACGGCAATCGTACCGACCGAAAACTGTTCGAGCACGGCAGGCAGACCACCCCAGTGATCCTCATCCCAATGCGTCACAAAGACGGCATCGATATGGTGCACGTTATTGCGAACCAACGCCGCCACCACGCGCTCGTCGAGCCCGCAGTCGACGAGTGCCACTGCACCGCCCTGGCGGATAAGAATCGCATCGGCCTGGCCCACATCGAGCACCGTCACAGAAGGCGGAGCGAATCGATCCCAGTAGACGTACGGAATCGCAGCCAGGAACACCAGACATGCAAGCCCCACCGCCACAGGACGTGCACGGGGACGCGGCCACCAGACCAGCAGCACCGCCAGCAAACACGGCACTAGATAAATCCACATGCTATCGGGCGGCACGCTCACGGATGCACCCGGCACGGCGGCAAACAGCTGCTCGAAGAACAGCGCGCAACGGGAGGCAATCATGGGCACAACGAGCGCCCAAGTCCGCAACGGTGCCACGAGCGAAAAGGGAACCAGCACGATCGACACGGCAAGCAGTACGCTCACCACCGGACCGATGACCGCATTTGCCAGCGGAGCAATGAGCGAGAACGTACCGAAGGCAGGAATGGTAATGGGAAGTGTCGCCAGTTGCGAGCACAGCGTGACGGAAAGCATGCTGGCAACGCCCGATGGCACACCCAGCTCGCCCAAAGCGTAGGTCGCATAGGGGCAAAAGCACAGAATGGCTAAGACGCTGGCACATGAAAGCTGAAAGCCCATCTCGAACGGCACCGTCGGCCGCAGTAGAACAAAGATGGACATGGTAACAAAGAGTGCCGAAAGGCCGTGCCGGCGACGCCCCGCGCCGTTTACGACAAGCGTCGCGAATACCATGCAGCACGCGCGCACGGCCGAGGGAGACGCGCCCGTAAAGGCAGCGTAGCCCACAAGCGTTATCGCCAGTATCGCCCGCTGAAGACCACGTGAGCACCGAGTCTTTTGCAATAAACCCTCGATTACAAACCCCACGATAGCCAAATGGCTGCCCGAGACGGCGACAAGATGCGCCGTTCCCGTCACCGAAAACCAGTCGCCCGCCGGCTGGGCGCGCAGCTCGGCCGAACGACCGCAGACGACACCGGCTATGAGCGCACGCGCCGGGTCGGTCGCAGCCGCGATGGACGCAAGCAGCCCATTTCGCAGCCGAAGCAGCGGCCCCGGAGAGCCCTCATCGACCGACACAATCCGAACGGCTTTAACCTTGCGCACCTCGCCTCGGAGCACGCGCGATCGTCCATACGCATCGTTCTCAAAACGTGAAACGCGACCGATAACACGCACGTGCGCCCCGACCTTGAGCTCGCGGTCAAACGATAGGCGAACCGTTGCCAAGTTCTTACCGTCCGCGCGTGCCTCGCAGGTATAGGAATACACGTCGTCGTTTATGGATGGATCACCCTGCACGACAAACTCGAGGCTGCTTGCCGCTCGACCATCGAGCGCCTTCGAGGCACTCAGCGTGCCCACAGCCCACCACACCGAGACGACCGCTCCCGCCACGAGACCGACGGACGCGGCATACAGCCACCGCTTCCAAGGGGCAAGCGGCGCACAAGATTGAGCCAGCACAACGAATACCGCCGCCGCAACGGGAATGGCCCATAGCGGCCCGACCGCCGGAGCCCGCTCCCTCAGCAGCGCATCAGCGACCATGTTGAGCACCAAGACGCAGCTCATGCACATGCCGGCACACAGGGCCATCGTCCATGGCATCAGGGGCCGCGGAGGCATCACGTGCTCGCGCTCGGTCGCACTCATACGCAGATGCAATCTTTGATTTTGGCAAGCTTCTTCTCGCCGATTCCCGACACACGCATCAGATCGTCAACCGAAGAAAAAGCACCGTTCTTTGTCCGCTCATCGATAATCGACTGGGCCATGGAGGGACCGATGCGCGAAAGCGTCTGTAGCTCTGCCGCGCTTGCCGTATTGATGTTTACTAGGCCTGTTGCGCCACTCACGCCCGATGATGCGGAAGCCCCACCATCAACACCGGCTTCCGCAAGGGACGCCTGCTGCTCCCCTACCGTTGGAACGTGAATCTTCTGTCCATCGACGACCTTAGATGCCCGATTGAGCCCCGTAACGTCTGCCTCGGGCGCCAGCCCGCCGGCGGCATCAATCGCCTGAGCCACCCGCGCGCCATCCTTGAGGCGATATACACCGGGCGACACAACGGCGCCATCAACATCGACATAAACCTCTGCCGCGGCAGACGCCTTAGGCGAAGAGCCTTCGGATGTCTTTCCGCTCGAGGCATCGCCGGATCCCGGCTCCACCAACGAGCCCGAACCATCAGTGCGCTCAAACGACACGCCGCCGGCACCGCCGCCAAGGTTCGCCATCGCCAAACCGCTCGCCATCGCAATGACGACCAGTATCGCCATCACCACTGCCTTATGACCGAGCAGCTTGCCCGCCAAGCGGTCCATCTTTTTGACCCGTTCGTGTTGTTCGCGCTGCGCCATAGCAAAACCTCCCAACACCATCGTGTCAGGAAAGGAGCACTGTAACAGCCACGCCCCAAAACCGGTTTTAGCGGTCAAACCAAAAGCCGACCAAAACCTTGCACAAATCCGTCCATTTATTCAGGCACACGTCAGCAAATGAACACTTAGCCACAAAATGCCCAGATAGCAAAAGACCGACGATGCAGACGCATCGTCGGTCTATGCACAAATTTACTCGTGATCTTGGTAAATCTCACGCGGAGCAAGCTCCGAATGTTTGCGTTTTAAGGTCTTAGGGGCCTTATACGTGTTGCTCTCAAAGTCGATGTACTCGGTCTGCTTGAGCAGGCGCTCGATCATCTCCTCGTGATCGAACAACTCCCAGGCCTCATGCACGGCATCGAGTTTAGCGTGCGTCTCGGGACGGCGCGGCATAAACAGCGTGCAGCAGTCGGGAGCGGCCTCAGTGGAGATATCGAACGTACCGATCTCCTCGGCACGCGCGATGATCTCCTGCTTATCCGAACCGATGAGAGGGCGGAACACGGGGATCTTCACGGCCTCGTTGACGGCCATGATATTCTCAAGCGTTTGGGAGGCAACCTGCCCAAGCGATTCGCCCGTAACGATGGCCTTGGCACCCTCGATGTGCGCAATGCGCTCAGCAACCGAATACATAATGCGGCGATACATGATCACGCGCAGGTTGCTGGGACAGGTGACCGAAATCTCACGCTGGCAGTCGCCAAACGGCACTACGTACAGTCGGCCGATCTGGACACCCGGCTCAAGCGCACGGATGATGTCCTGCACCAAATACTCGCTCGTATCGGGCGTCTGCGGACGACCGGAGAAATGTACCGGCACGCACACCGCGCCGCGACGCGCGAGCATCCAGGTCGCCACCGGAGAATCGATACCCGAAGAAAGCAGCGTCACGACCTTGCCGGCAGACCCCACCGGAAGACCACCCACGCCGCGCTCAGAGCGCGCATACACATAGACGCTACCCTGGACCACCAGCACGTGCACCATAGCGTCAGGATCGTGCATCTGGACCTTTTTATCGGGGAAGGCCTCACACAGCACCTCACCCACCTGACGATTGATGTCAATCGAGGTAAGCTCATAGTCAGTATTGGAGCGCTTGGCGTGCACCTTAAAAGAATCGAAGGAACCAAACTCGCGCAGCGCCTTCACGGCGGCGGCGCAGTACACCTGCGAGTCGCGGTTGGTGTGATACGCCAAAGACACACGTGCAACGCCGGGAACGGTGCGAATGACACGCGCCGCCTCATCGGCCTGATGCTCGTTAAAGGTCACGAGGATATAACCGGAAATTCGAGACACGGCATTCACGGAAAAGGCGGCCAAGGCCGCCTTGATGTTATCCATGAGGATATGCTCAAAATGTGCGCGGTTCTTACCCTTCAGTCCAACCTCGTGATAGTGGACCAGGCAGACGCGAGCCGCCATTTAGGCTTCAGCAACCTTGTGGCCGAGCGCCTTCTCATAACGGGCCTCGTCGTAAGAGATGTCGCCGTCGACAATCTCATCCATAGCCATCGAAATGGTATCGGCACCGGAAAGCCCGATGGTGATGTCATCGACATCCTGGACGGCAAGCACGCGGTTGTGCTGGCCACGCAGCATGCTATTGATGTCGCAGGCGCGCTTGGAGGCAAGCGAAGCGAGCAGGAAGCGGTTGTGATCGGTCTTCTCCAGAAGATCGTCAATGCAAGGCTTTACAACGGACACGGACCTCAGATCCTTTCATGCATATCGAGAACGCGAACGAGCTCATCGGTCGCGCGGTCGAGATCGTCATTAACCACGACGTCGTCGTAGCGGTCGGCAAGGGCAAGCTCATCGGCGGCGTTTGCCATACGCAGCTCAATCGTCTCGGGCGTCTCGGTACCGCGACCGACTAGACGCTCGCGAAGCACCTCGAGCGAAGGTGGCTTGATAAAGATCAGCACGGCCTCGGGGAAACGCTCCTTCACCTGCAGGGCACCCTGGACATCGATCTCCAAAATAAGAGACGCGCCCGAGGCGAGCTTGGATGTGACCTCGCTCACCAATGTGCCGTAGCAGTTACCGTGGACCTCGGCCCACTCAACAAACTCACCGTTTGCCACGCGGCGGTCGAACTCCTCGCGCGTCAGAAAAAAGTAGTTGACGCCGTCGACCTCACCTTTGCGTGGTGCTCGCGTGGTAGCCGAAACCGTCAGGCCCAGGTTAGAGCGACGCTCGCGCACACGAGTGACGAGCGTGCCCTTGCCCGCGCCTGACGGTCCAGAAATCACAAAGAGCTTGGAATCCTGAGCGCTCACTTATTTGGTCAGCTGCTCGAGGAGCTGCTCGCGCTGACGGACACCGAGGCCCTGGACGCGACGGGTAGCGGAGATACCGAGCTCCTCCATGATCTTGGCGGCCTTGGCCTTGCCATAACCGGGGAGAGACTCGATGAGGGTGGAAACCTTCATGCGGGAAGCAATGGGGTCATCGGAGTTGAGCACGGACTCGAGGGACTTCTCGCCCTTCTTGATCTGCTCGCGAAGCTCAGCGCGGGCGTGACGTGCGGCAGAGGCCTTCTCAAGAGCCTGCTTGCGCTGCTCATCGGTAAGCTGAGGGAGTGCCATTCGAACCTCCAAATAGTTGGGTTATATCTGATTCAATAATTGGCATTTTAGCACGTAGAACGTACAAAATGCCCAATCGCGGCTCCATAGGTTAGACGATACCTGCAAAAAGTGCAATATATCGGTGGCAAAGTTAAGCCCCCGACCCACGATTCCACACAATAGATGGGAAAGTTTTCGCAGGCACAGGGGCTATTTTGTGCTAATGACACCAAAAAGTGGTGACTTAAGGGAGTCTTTTACGCGACGTTTTCGACCAGCTCGGCGACAATGGCGTCAAAAGCGGCAACATGGTCGTCGGCACCGGTGATGGGACGGCCCACCACGATATGGCTCGCGCCGCGCTCGATAGCCTGAGAAGGCGTGGCAACGCGGGACTGATCGCCCAGGGCCGCGCCCACGGGACGCACGCCCGGGGTCACGATGAAGGCATCAGGGCCCAGCAGCTCACGCATGTCGTGAGCCTCCATCGGCGAGCACACAATGCCATCGATGCCGTTGGCCTGAGCGAGCTTTGCCAGGCGGGCGGCCTCCTCGGCCACGGGCGACTCGACGCCGATCTCGCTCAAGGCATCCTGATTCATGCTCGTGAGCACGGTGATGGCGACGAGCTTGGCGCGGTCCTCGCGCGCCTCCTCGGCACCCTCGCGGCAGGCAGCGAGCATGGCGCCCGAACCCAAGCCGTGAACCGAGAGCAGGTCGGCACCGGCAAGCGAGGCCGAACGGGCGGCACCGCGAACCTGATGCGGAATATCATGGAACTTAAGGTCAAGGAAGACCTTAAAGCCCAGGTCCTTAAAGGTCTTGACGATCTCGGGGCCCTCAGCGTAATAGAGCGTCATACCAACCTTAAGCCAGGCGGCATGGCCCGAAAGCTCGTGGGCGAGCTCGAGCGCACGCTCACGATCGCAGTCGAGGGCGACGATAACGCGGTCGCGGGCATCGGTCTCTAGCATTCGAAAGCACCTACCAGCTCGTTGATGTCCTTTACGCCCTGGGACTCGGCCCAGGCCTCGAGCTCATGCGCGATCTTGAGCGAAGCGCACGGATCGACGAAGTTGGCCATGCCAACCGACACGCAGGTGGCACCGGCCAGGATAAACTCGGCCGCATCCTCGCCGGTCATGACACCGCCGACACCGTTGATGGGGATATCGACGGCCTGGGCGACCTCCCAGACCATGCGCACGGCGATGTGGTGGCACAGCGGGCCCGAAAGGCCGCCCTTGGGCTTTGCCACGCGGGACTTGCGGGTATGGACGTCGATGGCCATGCCCTGGATGGAGTTAATGACCGAAAGGCCGTCGGCGCCGGCGGCTTCGAGGGCCTTGGCGATCTCGGCGACGTTGACCGGCGCCATCTTCACGAACAGCGGCTTATCGGTCACCTTGCGGCAGGCAGCCATAACGGAAGAGGCGCCCTCGGGCGTGGAGCCCAGGGCGGCACCGCCGGCGGCGATGTTGGGGCAGCTCACGTTGATCTCGTAGCCGGCAGCCCAGGGGCATAGCTCGACATACATCTCGAGCGCGCGCACAAACTCGTCAACGGAGTGGCCGGCAACCTGACAGATGACCTGGCAACCGTCCTTGGACAGTTGCTCGAGCCACGGGCCGGACTCGCGGGCAAAGGCGGCCACGCCGGGGTTCTGAAGGCCCACGGAGTTGATCATACCGCCGGGGATCTCGGCCATGCGGGGCGCGGGATTGCCGGGCCAGGGCTCGGCTGCGCAACCCTTGGTGGTGATGGCGCCCAGCTGGGAAACATCAAAGAAGTTCTGGAACTGCCAACCGTAGCCAAAGGTACCGGCTGCGGTGTTGATGGGGTTCTGCATCTTGACGCCGCCGAAATCGACGGCCATGTTCACGGTACCCACTAGAAGACCACCACCTTGGAAGCATCGAACACGGGGCCGCACATGCAGGCGCCCTTCATACCGTCAACCGTCTCGACATTGCAGGTGTTGCAGGCGCCAAAGCCACAGCTCATCATGCGCTCGAGCGACACCTCACAGTACACACTGGCCTCAGCGGCAGCGGCGGCGACTTTCTTCATCATGACGGCGGGACCGCAGCTGGCTACGTAGTCGTAGCCGCCCTCGCCGAGCAGCTCGGCTGCCGGGTCGGTGCAAAAACCGTGCGTGCCGAGCGAGCCGTCGTCGGTGCAAACGTTGACCGTGGCGCCCAGCGCGCGGAACTCATCGACACCCACGGCCTTGGACGCGGTGCCAAAGCCCAGGCACACGTCGACGGCCACACCCTGCTCGGCAAGCTTGTCGGCAAGGCACAGCACGGGCGGAACACCGATGCCACCGGCGACGAGCAGGGCCTTCCTGGTGCCCTCGGGTACCATCCAGCCACGGCCACCGGGGCCCAGCAGGTTAGAGGTGGAGCCAGGGCCCATCTGGGACAAACGACGGGTATCGTCGCCCACGACGGCGTACCACAGCTCGACGGTGCCGGCCTCGGCGTCGGCGCGGTAGTAGCTCAGGGGCACGCGAAGCAGCGAGGACGCATCGCCGGGTACGGCGATGTTCACAAACTGACCGGGCTTGAGCGCACTTGCAAGCTTGGGGGCCGAGATGACGAGCGAGAAGATGCCATCGGCGATCTCCTGGTTCGAGACGACCTCGAAGTCGTGCATGCGTGCAGTGGAAGGTGTGGGCATAGACGCTCCAATCCCCCATGCGGTTGCATGGTCAAAACGAACAGAAAGCGCGGCACCGCAAGGGCACCGCGCACAAAAGCGATAAGGCTATGCTAGCAGATGCAGCCGTCGGCGAGCGTCTGCTTACCGCCGACAAACACATCGGTGGCACGACCGGTAAGCGTTCGGCCGGCGAAACCGGAGTTCTCGGCGCGCGACTCGTAACCGTCCTCGCCAACCGTCCAGGTGGCGGACGCGTCGAACACGGTCAGGTCGGCAACGGAGCCCGCCTTGACCTGAACCTGGTCGAGGCCCAGGATCTCACGCGGCTTGATGGCCATGAGCTCGACCATACGGCCCATGCTCATCTTGCCCGTGTTGACCAGCTCGGTGAGTACGAGCGACAGCGAGGTCTCGAGGCCGATCATGCCAAAGGGCGCAAGCTCGAACTCGCGGGCCTTCTCCCACGGGGTGTGGGGAGCGTGATCGGTGACGATAACGTCGACGGTGCCGTCGATGACGCCCTGACGGATGGCCTCGGCATCCTCCTCGGTACGCAGCGGCGGGTTGACCTTGAGCGAAGTGTTGTAGGTCTCGTCCAGGTCGTTCTCGGTCAGGAACATGTGGTGCGGGGTGGCCTCGCAGGTAACCTGAACGCCAGCGGCCTTACCGGCACGCACGATCTCCAGACCATGGGCGGTGGAGATGTGCTGGATGTGCAGCTTGGCACCAGTCAGCTTGGCGATCTCGATGTCGCGGGCGATCTGGAGCTCCTCGCCGGCAGCCGGCCAACCCTCGAGAGCCAGACGGGTCGAGACCTTGCCCTCGTTGATCTGGCCGTGGCCGACCAGATCCTCGTCCTGGCAGTGGCTCATAAAGACCTTGCCGAACATCTTGCCGTAGTCCATGCAGCGACGGAGCATGCCCGCACCCTGCACGCCGCGACCGTCGTCGGTGAAGGCGACGGCGCCGTGGGCGACCATATCGCCCATCTCGGACATGGCCTCGCCCTTAAGACCGCGGGTCATGGCGCCCGACGGATAGACGCGGCAGTGACCGACCTCGGCAGCACGGGACTTGACGAACTCCACGACAGTGCCGTTATCGGTGACGGGATCGGTGTTGGGCATGGAGCACACGCCGGTAAAGCCGCCCTTGGCAGCAGCGCGGGTGCCACTCTCGATGTCCTCTTTGACCTCGTAGCCAGGCTCGCGCAGGTGCACGTGCATATCCACCAGACCGGGGACGAGGTACTTGCCGGAAAGGTCGCGGACCTCGGCTCCCTCGGCGGCGAGGTTCTCGCCGACCTCGGCGATCTTGTCACCGTCGATCAGGACGTCGACGACACCATCAAGCTCGACAGACGGATCGACGACGTGGGCATTCTTAAGAAGCAAGGCCATTATCGGCACCTCCAAGCAGCAGATACAGGATAGCCATACGCACGCAGATGCCAGCGTAGACCTGCTCCAGGATGACGGAGCGTTGCGGGTGGTCGGCCATATAGGAGTCGAACTCGACGCCGCGGTTGATGGGGCCCGGGTGGCAGATGATCGCATCGGGCTTCATGAGCTTCTCGCGATCCTTGGTCAGGCCGAAGAGCTTGTGGTACTCACGAATCGTGGGGAACGGTGCGCCCTCGAGGCGCTCCTGCTGCACGCGCAGCATGTAGACGACGTCCAGCTCGGGCAGGACGGAATCGAGGTCGCTCGTCACGTGGTCGCAGCCAAGGACCTCGGGTGCCGGCGGCAGCAGCGTGCCGGGGGCGACGGCGTAGGTCTCGCAGCCCATGATTTTAAGGGCGGGGATCAGCGAGCCGCAAACACGGGAGTGGGAGATGTCGCCGACGACGGCGACCTTCAGACCGTGGAAGTCACCCTTGTGCTGCCAAATGGTGTACAGGTCGAGCAGGGCCTGCGTGGGGTGGTTGTGCTTGCCGTCGCCGGCGCAGATAACGCTCGCGGGCGAGTTCTGCGTGACGATATAAGGCGCGCCGGCGTGCTTATCGCGCACGACGATGCAGTCGATCTTATAAGCGTTGAGGGTCTCGACGGTATCGACGAGGCTCTCGCCCTTGACCGTAGAGGTCGAGGAGCCGCCAAAGTTGAGGCTGTCGGCCGAAAGACGCTTCTCGGCGAGTTCGAAGGAGCTGCGGGTGCGCGTCGAGGGCTCGTTGAACATGTTGACGATGGTCTTGCCCTTGAGCGTGGGGACCTTCTTGATCGCACGCTCGTTGACCTCGGAGAACGCCTTGGCGGTCTCGAGGATGAGCTTAATATCCTCTTCGGAGTACTCGGTAATGTCGATCAGGTGCTTATGGTTGAACGCCACGGTACTACTCACCTCCCAGCGGCGCGGAGCCCACGTGGGAACCCGGCGCGACGTCGTTGATCTCGACAGCGGTACGGCCGTCGACTTCCTTCATATATAGGTGCACGTTCTCCTCGTGCGACGAGGGAACGTTCTTGCCGACAAAGTCCGGCGAGATGGGAAGCTCGCGGTGACCGCGGTCAACGAGAACTGCCAGCTCAATGCGGCTCGGGCGGCCCAGGTCCATGACGGCGTCCAGAGCGGCGCGGATGGTACGACCCGTGTACAGAATGTCGTCCACCAGCACGACGCGCTTGCCGTCGACGCTAAAGGGAATGTTGGTAGCGTGGATCGCGGGAGCGAAATTGGTCGCATAGTCATCGCGGTAGAAGCTGATGTCGAGGCTGCCGAGCGGAACTTCGACGCCCTCGATCTCCTTGATCTCTTCGGCGAGCTTCTTTGCCAGAAGGTCGCCGCGCGTGACGATGCCGACCAGAGCGAGGTCTTCACAGCCCTCGTTGCGCTCGAGAATCTCGTGCGCGATGCGGGTCATCGCTCGGTTGACGGCAGTCTCGTCCATGATGACCGCCTTGGGGGAAGTCGTGCCCATCGATCTCCTTCCTCACATGTCTTGACTGCTGACACAGTCAAAAAAATAGATGCCCGACCGCTCAAAGCGGACCAGACACCCACAAGGAAGGGCTGCTCTATGGCAGCTATGTAATTCCATGTGGGTATCTCGTACCCCTTTAATGGTCAAGGGATAGTGTAGCCAACCTCGAGCTTAATTGCGAGCATAAATACGGAGCAATCCGTAAACGGAGCCCAACGCTCAATAAACCTATATATATTTGTGGGACGAGCTTGAAAACCTTGTTGCGAGCTGGCATAATCCCCTCTGCTGCACGCAAATCGGATCTACGTCCAGGGCCGTGGCGTGGGCACTATCGCCAAAAGAGAAATATCTCTGTGTAGATTACGCACAGGGAGCTGCTTCTGTGCTATAGTTCAGGCTTGTTTGTTAACGCGACATGTTCGTTTGTCGCCCAAGGAGGGTCAGTTATGTCCAAAGTTTGCGAAGTTTGCGGTAAGCACCCCGTTGCCGGTCGCTCCATCAGCCACTCTCACCGCGTCACCAACCGTAAGTTCCGCCCCAACATCCAGCGCGTCTACGTCGTCGTCGATGGTCACCGTCGCAAGATGAACGTTTGCTCCACCTGCCTCAAGTCCGGCAAGGTTGCGCGCTCCTAAATAAGGTCTTACCAACAAGTACCTCGGACTCTCCGGGTCAAAGACCTCGCGTTCACATAGAACTTACCAAAGGCGCCCTCCCCTACGGAGGGCGCCTTTTTGCACTCATTGGGGACAGACTTACATGAGTGCTTTCACGCATTGGGGACAGACATGAAGCACGCATGCGACGCACTGACTGGCTCCGGCCCCTGCCTCACGCAGCATCCTTCCAGTCTGCAGTTGCCTTGGTCACGCTTGTAGCGCCGATGCCGGTGATACGGGCAATTTGCTTGACCGTGAGATGCGCCCGCCTAAGCCTCAGCAGACACGCATCGCGTTCGGGGCGTGGCAGGGCTTTGAGCAGTGCAGGATCTATGCTCGGCAGAACTTCGCGCGCAACGGAAAGGGCCTCCTCATCGGGGATCCGCCGGCGTGGAAGAACCTCCATTGACCAGATGCGCCCGGCAACTTCCTCGAGATGCTCGCAATAGCAACGAGAGCCACCGACAATATCGAGCATAGGGGCCGCATCACAGATGTCAAAGGGATCATAGCCCAGCTGATACGTCTTATAGCTTGACCAGCGGTACGCATCGAGCGAGTCAAGCGCACCCTTCACGGGATTGAGATGAATATAGTCGAGCAGCTGCACCGCCTGCGCGTCCGACTCAACCGCGACCCGCGAATAGCGATTGTCAAACAGATGTCCCGTTCTCCCCGTTTTTCCATTGAAATACTTGGCATATGCCGTCAGCGCGCACTGCATTGCCTTTGAAAGGTTGTCAAATGGGTCATCAACCATCAAATGGAAGTGATTGTCCATAAGGCACCAAGCCAACACCGCCACTTCATGGCGCGCAAACCTGTCCGAGATATCCGATAAGAAACGATAACGGTCGGAGTCATCTTCAAAAATAATCTGTTTGGAGTTGCCGCGGTCAAAGACGTGGTAATAGCCAGTGATCGAAACGGGGCGGGCGCATCGGGGCATAATCTCTCCTTTCAAAACTGTTCAGGCAACACCTAAAAGGAGAGAAGCAACGCGAAATGCTGAGCCTGCAACCTATTTATATCCAATAAGCGGCAATAACAGGCCCAGAACGGAAAATGGCAAAACGATGTCTGTCCCAAATGAGTGAAAGCACTCATGTAAGCCTGTCCCCAACGAGCGGGGCGGAAGAGCAGGCAAATAGTTTTAGTTAAAACGATTCATTTTATTGAAGCGTTTTAGTGTGCCTTTTAGAGGAATCTTACCGTTCGCCGAATAATTTCTTGCTATCATGCAAGGCGTAGGGTAAATCTCCGATCGCAAGGAGACACAAATGGTGAAAAAGTCACCGGAAAACACTACTCCCGCAATTGTGGACAACGTAGAGGCGCTTGAGGCTAAGCTCGCTCAGATGCGAGAGGCCCAGGCGCTTTTTGCTACGTACACGCAGGAGCAGGTCGACAAGATCTTCTATGAGGCCGCCATGGCCGCCAACAAGGCTCGTATCCCGTTGGCGAAGATGGCCATCGAGGAGACCGGCCGCGGCGTTCTTGAGGACAAGGTCATCAAGAACCACTACGCCGCAGAGTACATCTACAACGCTTACAAGAACACCAAGACCTGTGGTGTCCTGGAGCGCGACGAGGCTTACGGCATCACCAAGATCGCCGAGCCCATCGGCATCGTGGGCGCCGTCATCCCGACGACCAACCCCACCTCCACCGCGATCTTCAAGACGCTGATCTGCTTGAAGACCCGCAACGCCATCATCATCTCCCCGCACCCGGCTGCCGCCAAGTGCACCATCGCCGCCGCCAAGCTCGTGCTTGACGCCGCCGTCAAGGCCGGCGCCCCCGAGGGCATCATCGGCTGGGTCGATGTCCCCTCCATCGAGCTGACCAACATGGTCATGCGCGACGTCGACATCATCCTCGCCACCGGTGGCCCGGGCATGGTCAAGGCCGCTTACTCCTCGGGCAAGCCCGCCCTGGGCGTTGGCGCCGGTAACACCCCGGTCGTCATCGACGACACCGCCGACGTGCTGCTCGCCGTCAACTCCATCATCCACTCCAAGACCTTCGACAACGGCATGATCTGCGCTTCCGAGCAGTCCGTGACTGTCGTCGACACCATCTATGACCAGGTCAAGGCCGAGTTCCAGAAGCGCGGCTGCTACTTCGTCAAGCAGGGTGCCGAGATGGAGGCCCTGCGTGCCGCCATGTTCAAGAACGGCGCCCTCGATCACCGCATCCCCGGCATGGCTGCCGCCAAGATCGCCGAGCTCGCCGGCATCGAGGTTCCCGCCAAGACCAAGATCCTGATCGCCGAGGTCACCTCCACCGACCCCGCCAAGGAGGAGTTCTCCCACGAGAAGCTCTCCCCGGTCCTGGCCATGTACCACGCCAAGGACTTCCAGGAGGCCGTCGACAAGGCCGAGCACCTGGTGCTCGCCGGTGGCCCGGGCCACACCGCCTCTCTGTACGTGCACCCCGCCCAGGCCGAGAAGATCAGCCTGTTCGAGCACGTCATGAAGGCCTGCCGTATCGTCATCAACACCCCGTCCTCGCACGGCGGCATCGGTGACCTGTACAACTTTGGCATGAAGCCGTCTCTGACCCTGGGCTGCGGCTCCTGGGGCGGCAACTCCGTCTCCGAGAACGTTGGGGTGAAGCACTTGATCAACGTTAAGACTGTGGCCGAGCGCCGTGAGAACATGCTGTGGTTCCGCGCTCCCGAGAAGGTCTACTTCAAGAAGGGTTCCACGCCCGTCGCCCTCGACGAGCTGGGCAACGTCATGGGCAAGAAGCGCGCCTTCATCGTTACCGACCAGTTCCTCTTCAAGAATGGCAACACCCGCGCCATCGAGGCCAAGCTCGACGAGATGGGCATCGCCCACGACTGCTTCTACGACGTCGAGCCCGATCCGTCGCTGCAGTGCGCACGTCGCGGCGCCAAGCAGATGGCTCTCTTTGAGCCGGACGTCATCATCGCCGTCGGCGGTGGCTCAGCTATGGACGCCGGCAAGATCATGTGGATGATGTACGAGCACCCCGAGTGCAAGTTTGAGGACATGGCCATGGACTTCATGGACATCCGCAAGCGTATCTTCACCTTCCCCGAGATGGGCAAGAAGGCCTACTTCGTCGCCGTCCCGACCTCCTCGGGTACCGGCTCCGAGTGCACGCCGTTCGCCATCATCACCGACAAGGAGACCGGCATCAAGTGGCCGCTCGCCGACTACGCGCTGCTCCCCAACATGGCTATCGTCGACGCCGACAACTGCATGACCGCCCCGCGCGGCCTGACCGCTGCCTCCGGCATCGACGTCATGACCCACGCCATCGAGTCCTACGTCTCCATCATGGCTTCCGACTACACCAAGGGCCTCTCCGAGCGCGCTGCCAAGCTCGTCTTTGAGAACCTGCCCTCCAGCTTCACGAACGGCGCCAAGGACCCGCACGCCCGCGAGGAGATGCACAACGCCTCCTGCATGGCCGGTATGGCCTTCGCCAACGCCTTCCTGGGCCTCAACCACTCCATGGCTCACAAGCTCGGCGCTTTCCATCACCTGCCCCACGGCATCGCTAACGCCGTCATCCTGACCCGCGTCATGCGCTACAACGCCGCCGAGGCTCCCGTCAAGATGGGTACCTTCTCCCAGTATCCTTACCCCAACGCGCTGCACAACTACGCCGAGATGGCCAAGTACTGCGGTATCGAGGGCAAGGACGACAAGGAGGTCTTCGAGAACTTCATCACGAAGCTCGAGGAGCTCAAGGACTTCATCGGTGTCAAGAAGACCATCGCCGACTACGGTGTTGACGAGCAGTACTTCCTCGACACTCTCGACGAGATGACCGAGCAGGCATTCAACGACCAGTGCACCGGCGCTAACCCGCGCTACCCGCTCATGAGCGAGATCAAGGAGCTCTACCTGGACGCCTACTACGGCCGCGAGCCCCAGGACTACGCCGTCTGCTAGTTTTTAGCACGGTTTTTTGCGGCGGGGGTGCACGGGTGTTTCACACACCCCCGCCGTCGCTTCTATCGCATCGTTGAAAGGATGCAACCATGCTGCTACCCGATTCCAAGACCGAGCTCGTCCGCCGTGGCAACAAGGTCGTTTACGACCTGGGCGACAAGATCGTCAAGGTTTTTAACGAGACCAAGCCTGTCTCCGACGTGTTCAACGAGGCTTTGAATCTTGCCCGCATCAATGAGTGCGGCATCCGCAGCCCCAAGGCTCTCGAGGTTTCCCAGCTCGAGAACGCCAACGGCTGGGCGCTCGTGACCGAGAAGGTTCCGGGCACCACCCTTGCCGAGAAGATGACTGCCGAGCCCCAGCGCTTCGGTGAGTACCTCGAGATGTTCGTCGACCTCCAGATCGAGATCCACGGCTACACCTCCCCGCTGCTCAACCGTCAGCGCGACAAGTTCGCCCGCATGATCGACAGCCTTGATCAGCTCAATGCCACCACGCGTTACAACCTTCAGGAGCGTCTGGACGGTATGACCAAGGAGTTCAAGGTCTGCCACGGCGACTTCAACCCCTCCAACGTCATCGTCGGCGACGACGGCCAGCTCTATGTGTGCGACTGGGCACACGCTACCCAGGGCTCCCCTGCTGCCGACGTTGCCACCACCTACCTGCTCTTTGCCCTCAACAGCAAGGACCAGGCCGAGGCTTATCTGGAGCTCTACTGCGACCGCGCCGACATGCCCATGCAGGTCGTGCGTCAGTGGACGAGCATCGTCGCCGCTTCCGAGCTCGCTCGTAAGCGCAACGTGAACGATGAGTTCCTGAAGAACTGGATCGACGTCGTCGATTATCAGTAATATCTGAGCGATTTATTTCGCATCGGAGGCACAAAGGAAACCCCGCAGCTCGCATGGGCTGTGGGGTTTCCTTTTAGCGATTGAGTACGCCGACAAGATAAAAGGACGGCCCCGCATCTCCCCTATCTGGAGAAATGCGGAGCCGTCCCGTATATCGAACTACAAGCGAAATCGCCGATTAACGGCGTGCCGCCTTCACAAGCTCGGCGACCTTGGCGACGACCTCGTCGATCGCCACGTCCTCGCGCTCACCCGTAGCACGGTCCTTGAGCTCGACGGTGCCGTTCTTGAGGCCACGCTTACCCAGAACGACCTGATACGGGAAGCCCATAAGGTCGTTGTCGGCAAATTTAAAGCCGGGACGCTCGTCACGGTCATCGACGACGACCTCGATACCCTCGGCGCACAGGCCATCAACGATCTGCTCGCAGACGGTAGCGCACTCCTCCTTCTTGGGGTCGAGCGGAATCACAGCAACCTCGTACGGGGCAACGGAGACCGGCCAGACGATGCCGTGCTCGTCGTTGTGCTGCTCCACGACGGCAGCGAGCGAGCGAGACACGCCAACGCCATAGCAACCCATGATAAGCGGCTTCTCCTTGCCGTCCTCGTCCATAAAGGTGGCACCCATGGCCTCGGAGTACTTGGTGCCCAGCTGGAAGACCTGGGAGACCTCGATACCGCGAGCAGCAGACAGCGGCTTGCCGCAGTGCGGGCAGGGATCGCCGGCGACGACGGTAACCAAGTCGGCCCACTCGTCGACGGTAAAGTCGCGCTCGGGGCAGGCGCCGGTAAAGTGATAGTCGACCTCGTTGGCACCGCAGGCCCACTGTTTGGACTCGCGCAGACTCTCGTCGCAGACCAGACGAATGCCCTCGGGCAGGTTAACCGGTCCGATAAAGCCCTTATGCAGCCCGTAGGTCTGGAGCTCCTCGTCGGTCATCATGCGATAGCCCTTGCCAAAGACGTGCTCGGCCTTACAGTCGTTGAGCTCGTGGTCGCCCGGAACAATGGCCACGACCGGCTTGCCCTCGGAGTCAATCAACGCCAGCGACTTGCGCGTGCCGTTCTCGGGGAAGCCGAAGAACTTGGCGACGGCCTCGATGGTGCCCATACCCGGAGTCTCGACCTTGGTGAGCGTGCCGTCGCCGGGACCCTCGGTCACAACGACCTTGGTGCTTGCGGCCTCGTCATCGGCAGCAAAGCCGCAATCGTCGCAGTACACGAGCGAGGCCTCGCCGGCGTCGGCCAGGGCCATGTACTCGACGGAAGTGTCGCCGCCGATTTCGCCGGAGTCGGCGACAACGGGCAGAGCCTTGATGTAACAGCGCTCGCAGATGTTGGCGTAAGCCTGCTTCATCTTGTCGTACTCCTCCTGCAGGCTCTCCTGCGTGGCAGAGAAGCTGTAGGCGTCCTTCATGATGAACTCGCGGCCGCGCATCAGGCCAAAGCGGGGACGGAACTCATCGCGGAACTTGTCCTGAATGTGGTACAGGTTGACGGGCAGCTGCTTATACGAGCGCAGCTCGTTGCGCACCAGGGCCGTGACGGTCTCCTCGTGCGTGGGGCCCAGCACAAACTCGCGGCCATGACGGTCGTCAAAGCGCACGAGCTCCTTGCCATAGGCATCGATGCGGCCGGACTCACGCCACAGCTCCGCATCGACCATAATGGGCATCATGAGCTCCTGGGCGCCGGCGGCGTCCATCTCGTCGCGCACGATGTTCTCGATCTTACGAATCGAGCGCCAAGCGAGCGGCAGATAGGAATACAGGCCGGCGGCCTCCTTGCGGATCATACCGGCACGAAGCAGTAGACGATGGCTTGCAAGCTCGGCGTCGGCCGGATCCTCTTTGAGCGTCGGCGCATAGAGCTTAGACATATACATTGCTCGGGTCATTTATTTCTCCTCAATAAGCTTGTCGACCTCGGCCATAAGCGCGTCGACAATTTGGTCCTCAGCTACTTTACCAATGATCTGGCCATGCGAAAAGAGCAGGGCCTGACCACGTCCGCAAGCAACGCCCAGATCGGCATCAGAAGCCTCACCGGGGCCATTAACGGCACATCCCATCACAGCGATAGAAAGCGGCGCGGAGTAGTTCTTAAGCCGCTCGGTGACCTCCTCGGCGATGGGAATGAGGTTAACCTGGCAGCGGGCGCACGTGGGGCACGAGACAATCTCGGGGCCACGGCGACGCAGGCCCAGCGACTGCAGAATACCCCAGGCAACCGGCGGCTCCTCAACCGGATCGGCCGTGAGAGAGACGCGCATGGTGTCACCAATACCCTCAGACAGCAGAATACCAAGGCCCACCGAGCTCTTAATGGTGCCCTGAAGCTTGGTACCCGCCTCGGTTACGCCCAGGTGAAGCGGAACGTGGGGAATCTCACGCGACAGGGCTCGATAGGTATCGAGCGTCGTTTGCACGCTATGGGCCTTGGCCGAAAGCACGATGTTCGTAAAGCCGCGGTCCTCAAAGTGCTTGACGAAGCGCTCGCTCGACATCACGAGCTTTTCGGGCTGCGTGAGGTCTTCGCGCTCGGCGATATCCTGCTCGAGTGAACCGGCATTGACGCCGATACGAATCGCACAGCCCGCGGCACCAGCAGCATCGATCACCGCGTCAACCTTGGCCCAATCGCCGATATTGCCGGGATTGATGCGCAGCTTGGCAGCACCGGCCTCAACGGCACCAATGGCGAGCTTATGGTTAAAGTGAATATCGGCGACGATCGGCACCGGAGACTCGGCACAGATGGTGCGGAAACCCTCAAGCGCGGCCTCGGTGGGCACGCTCACGCGCACGATATCGCAGCCAGCCTGCGCCAACGCGCACACTTGCGCAAGCGTTGCCTGGGCATCAGCGGTATCGGTGCAGGTCATGGATTGGACCACCACCGGCGCACCGCCACCGATCTGCACGCCGCCCACATGCACGGGGCGCGTCAAATCGCGAGGCAAAGGATGGGATAAAGACAATCCAAACACTCCCCTACAGAATAAATCGAAGGATGTCGGAACGAAGCATATAGACAAACAGCAGCGCAAAGAGCGCGATGCCCACATAGCTCACAATCGTCTGGACCTTGAGCGGAAACTCGCGGCCCACAATCTTTTGAATGATCTCGATGACCAGCTTGCCGCCATCGAGTGGTGGGATGGGCAGCAGGTTCATAAAGCCAAGCGAGAACGAAATGAGGGCGGCAAACGAAAGGAACGTGGCAGGACCGGCAGCAGCAGCCTGTGAGGACATAACGCTAATACCCACGATCGAAGAAGACTGATCGAGAATCTCCATCGTATGCTGCGGCTGGAGCAGGCGCATCACGCCCTCCGCGGTCTGCACAACATAGGAGAATGACAGACGCGCCGAGGTGATGGGGTCCAAACGGACTACCTCCGTAAAAGCATACACACCTAACCGCTCGTCCTCTTTGAGCGCAACCGTGGTCGAATGCTGCTTGCCGTTACGCTCGTACTCGATGGCGATATCGTCCTTACCGGCGGCCTTGCCGATAGCATCGTAAACGTTCATCCATGTGGAGCACGATACACCGTCAACCGAAAGGATCGCATCACCAGCCTCGATACCCGCCTTGGCGGCAATAGACCCCTCGTCAACCTGACCGATCACGTTGGTATCGATCGGCACGGTGACACCCGCAATGGAATAGATGCTCATAAGCAGCAAAAAACCCGTCAGGATATTGACGAGAATGCCCGCGAGCAGCATAAAGGCGCGCTTGAGAAAGCCCTGGCCAAGATAAGTGTGCGAGCGCTCTTGCGCCAAGAAATCAGCCTCGCCGCACGGCAGCTCCCACACATCGCCCTCGGCAGTCGCATGCTCTCGATCGAACCGGCGGCCGTCAAAGGTGGTGTAACCCGCCGCGTCTCGCGGCAGCGTCTGATACTTGGTGGGATAGTAGCTCGGCGAGGGTTTCTCCCCTTCCTCATACCAGGGAGCGATGGAGCCCCAGCCCAGCAACAGAGCACAAGCCTCGAGCACATCCTCCTCGGAAAGCTCGAGCTCGACAGCAAGGTCGGCCACGGTCACGCGACCATGACGGTAGATAGCCGCGAGCACGCGATCGGCGCAGGAGACATCGGTCGGATCCATACCGCAGATGGCAGCGTAGCCACCCAGCAGCAGCGGGGTCACGCCAAACTTGGTTCCAATGCGACGCGACGTGTAATGGATGTCAAAGCGGCACGGCAGGCCCAAAAAGAACTCGGTCACACGGACGCCGCAGGCACGCGCCGCCAAAAAGTGGCCGCCCTCGTGCAAAAACACGAGGACGGAAAGCATCAGCAGGCCCCAAAAGACCGATGAGAGAACGCTCAGAACAGTATCCATAAAACGAAAAAGCAATCCTTATGGGTTAGGAACGGGTTGCGGCGAGTACCTGCGCAGCCTTTTCACGCGCCCACGCATCGATGTCGCGAAGCTGCTCAAACGAATCGACAGCCTGCATATCGTGGGCATCCATGCAGGATTCCACAATGCGATCGATATCGGTAAAGCTGCAGCCATCGTGCAGGAAGGCATCAACGGCGACCTCGTTGGCGGCATTGAGCACGCACGGCATGGTGCCACCCGTCTTGCCGGCACGCTCGGCCAGTGCCAGACAGCGGAAGGTATCCATGTCGGCAGCATCAAACGTGAGCTGCCCCAGCTCGCGAAAATCAATACGAGGCGCCGGGGTATCCCAACGCTCGGGATACGAGAACGCGAACTGGATGGGAATACGCATGTCGGAAGCACCGAGATGCGCCATCACAGAGCCGTCGGCGAACTCGACCATAGAGTGAATCTTGGACTGACGCTGCACGACCACGTTAATGAAATCGAGGTCGCAGTTGAACAGATGCATGGCCTCAATGCGCTCCAGGCCCTTGTTCATGAGGGTGGCGGAGTCGATGGTGATCTTGGCACCCATGGCCCACGTGGGATGTGCGAGGGCATCGGCACGCGTCACGCGGTCGAGCTCGCGGCGCGTGCGGCCAAAGAACGGACCGCCCGAGCAGGTGAGCCAAATACAATGAGCTTCGCGTGGGTTCTCCCCCAGATAGCACTGGTAGATGGCGGAGTGCTCAGAGTCGACTGGAATAAGCTGGCCCGGTTGCGCCAACGGCATAAGCAAGTCACCACCGACGACGAGGGACTCCTTGTTGGCAAGGGCAAGGCGCTTATTTGAGGTCAAGGCCGCATGGCTCGCCTCGAGACCGGCGGCACCCACAATAGCGACGAGCACGCAGTCGACATCGTCGCGACGCGCGAGCTCGCAAACCGCCTGCGCGCCAACGCCGAGCTTCGTGCCCTCGGGCAACTCCTGCAGCACGGCGTCATCGCCATGAGCGACATCGGCCACGGCAACCGCCGAAACCGAAAACTCGCGGGCAGCGGCAACGAGCTCGGAGGTACTGGAGTTAACGGACAGCGCCGTCACCTGCAGGCGATCGGCATGCTGGCGGCACACATCGAGCGCCTGGGTGCCAATGGAGCCCGTACAACCCAGGATGGCAACACGGAGGCGTCCATCGGCGCCATACGTCGTCTGGAATGACATTACAGCACGCCTCCGATCATCAGCATCAGCTGCGCGGTGATGCAGCCGAAGATAAGCGAATCGCTACGATCGAGCATGCCGCCGTGGCCCGGGATAAGGTTACCGGAATCCTTAACGCCCACACCGCGCTTGATGCGCGACTCGATAAGGTCGCCGATAACGCCCAGAATGGACACCACCACGCCGCACAGCAGCGCATAGGGCAGGCTGAGCTTGTAGAAGTGCGTCGCCCACAGGATGAGCCAAATCAAAACCGAGCCCAGAATGCCGCCGACAAACCCCTCCCAGCTCTTTTTGGGAGAGATCTTGGGAACCATCTTGTGTTTGCCGATACGGCTACCCACGATGTAGGCAAACGAATCGGAGACCCAAAGGGACGCGCAAACGCCCACTGAAAGCAGGGCGCCGGCAAAACCGGGCACGGCATCGCGCAGCAGCACGATAGCCGACAGCATAAAGCCAGTGTAGATGGGACCCATGAGCGTTACGGCCACATCAGAAATGCGGGTACGCGGCGACCAGACATACCAAATGCCCACAGCGAGCATCAGGGCAAAAAGCAGGGCATTCAACAACATCGAATCGCCCAACGCCGACAGCGGAAAGAGTACGGCGGCAGCGATACCCATGAGCTCGTTAGCCATCTTGCCATCGAGCCTTGTCATACGGAAAAACTCGTAGCAGCACAGACCGCTCATGACAGAAACAAAGATGGCCGTGGGCACGATGCCCAAAACCAGGCACAGGATAAAGACAACGGCGTAGACGATACCGGAGGCGGCACGGGTAATAAAGCCCGCCAGCCACGAACCGGTGCCGCTCTTCGCTGCAGGCGCGCCAGCAGTGGCAGCTTTGCGCGCAGGCGTCTTGGGAGCAGTTGCCTTGGGACGATCGGACACGATTAAGCCTCCTCGGTCTTGCTCAGACCACCAAACCTACGGTCACGGCCCTGATAGGCCAAAATGGCGTCGACAAGGCCCCAACGATCAAAGTCGGGCCAATAGGTATCGGTGACGTAGAACTCGGAATAAGCTACCTGCCACAGCAGATAGTTCGAAAGGCGCAGCTCACCAGAGGTGCGAATCACAAGCTCAGGATCGGGAAGACCGGCGGTATAGAGGTGGGAAGCCACCATGTCGTCATCAATTGCGGCAGGATCGATCTTACCGGCGGCAACGTCGAGTGCGATCTGACGGACAGCGCGGGTAATCTCGGCACGCGCGCCGTAGTTGACGGCAAGCGCCAGCGTCATACCGGTGTGATCGGCGCACTCGGCAAGACCGCGTTCAAAAACGTCGCGGGTCTTCTTGGGCAGCGCGGAAATATCACCCAAAAAGACAACACGCACGTTTTCGCGCTTCAGAAGCGGCAGCTCGTCGATGAACGTCTTGGCAAACAGATGCATCAAGACGTTGACCTCATGCTGCGGACGGTTCCAGTTTTCGGTAGAAAACGCATAGGCCGAAAGCACGTCGACGCCCAGACGCACGCAGGCGATAATAATCTCGCGAAGGGAGACGATACCCGCCTTGTGGCCCTCGGTGCGCGCAAGACCGCGCGACGTGGCCCAACGACCGTTGCCGTCCATGATGCACGAGATATGGTGCGGAATGTTATTAAGGTCAAGGTCGGAAAAACCGACGCCCGTAGGGGCGTCGGCAAAGTACTCGACCAGTTTATGCTCGTCGTATTGCACCTTAGATCTCCATGACCTCGGCTTCTTTTTCCTTCAGAAGCTTCTCGACCTTGGCGACATACTCATCGGTGTGCTTCTGGACCTTGGCCTGCTCGCGACGGACATCGTCCTCGGTGAGCTCCTCATCGCGCTCGAGCTTGTTGTTGAAGTCGCGACGGATGTTACGGATAGACACCTTGGCCTGCTCGGCGTACTCGCGGCACTCCTTGACGAGCTCGCGACGGCGCTCCTCAGTGGGAGCCGGGAACGGAAGACGAACGACGGTGCCATCGGAGTTGGGGGTAATACCCAGATCGGAAGCGCCGATGGCCTTGACGATAGCATTGATGAGTGCCTTGTCCCACGGCTCGATGAGCAGCATGTGGGCCTCGGGGGTCTTGACGGCGGCAACCTGCGTGACCGGCGTGGGAACACCGTAATAATCGACGGTGATGTCGGACAGAATGTTGGCATTGGCGCGGCCGGTACGAACCTTGGAGAAGTTATGCTTGAGGGACTCGAGCGACTTGTCCATATGGGCGGTGATGTTCTCTGCCATGCTTAATCCTCCTGATAGACGAGCGTGCCGACGGGCTCACCCGAAAGCGCGCGCTTGACGGTGTCCTCGCCATCGATGTTGAGGACCAAAATCGGCATACGGTTGTCCTGGCACAGTGCCGTAGCCGTGGAATCCATAACCTGCAGACCGCGGACGAGAACCTCGTGATAGGTAATCTTGTCAAAACGGACGGCGTCGGCGCACTTGACGGGATCCTTGTCGTAGATGCCGTCAACCTTGGTGGCTTTAATCAGAATCTCGGCGCCGATCTCGCACGCACGAAGAGCCGCGGCGGTGTCGGTCGTAAAGTACGGATTGCCCGAACCGGCGGCAAAAATAACGACGTTGCCCTTGGAAAGGTGGTTGATGGCGCGACGGCGAATATAGGGCTCGCAGATCTCGTTCATCTGGATAGCGCTCATCACGCGGCAGGGAACATCGTTATGCTCGAAGGCATCCTGCAGGGCGAGCGCGTTCATAACGGTTGCCAGCATGCCCATGTAGTCGGCCTGAGCACGCTCCATGCCACCGGCAGCGCCGGCCATGCCGCGGAAAATATTGCCGCCGCCGACAACGACGCCGACCTCATGGCCAACGGCGAGCAGCTCCTTGACCTGCTTGGCAAGATGGTCGGTAACCTTGGGGTCGATGCCATATTGGCCGTCGCCCATCAGTGCTTCGCCGGAAAGCTTAAGAAGCACGCGTTTATATCGGATGTCGGACAAAGCGATCCTCCTTTAATTAGACTCTCAATATGATATCAAAGGCTCTGATAAGAGCCATGAAAAAGCAGGCTGTGAGTAAAACCCACAGCCTGCTCATTACCAGCTACAAGAGCTTATTTACTCGCCACGGACCAGACGGTCAAAGGCAACGACGGTAATGGTGTCGCCGAGCTCCTTGGAGACCTGCTCAGCGTACTTCTTGATGGTGAGGGAGCTGTCCTTGATGAACTCCTGCTCGGTGAGCACGGACTGCTTGTAGAACTTCTCCAGACGGCCGACAGCCATCTTCTCCTGGATAGCCTCGGGCTTGCCGGACTCGGCAGCCTGCGCCATGTAGATCTGCTTCTCGTGCTCGACGATCTCGGCCGGAACCTGATCGCGGGTAGCGCAGATCGGGGCGACGGCAGCAACCTGAAGGGCAACGTCGTGAGCGAAGGTCTTGAAGGACTCAGCCTGAGCGGTCTCGGCCTTCTCGAAGGCGAACTCGACGAGGACGCCGATCTTACCACCCATGTGGATGTAAGAAGCGAGCGCGCCGTTCTCAGCCTTGCGGGCAGCGAAGCGGGAGATCTTCATGTTCTCGCCCATGATGTGAATCATCTCGGTGAGCTCGGAGGAAACGGTCTCCTCGCCCATCGGCTTCTCGAGCAAAGCGTCGACGTCAGCAGGCTCGGTGGTAGCGACAACCTCAGCGACCTTGGAAGCAAAGCCGGTGAACTTGGCGTTGGAGCCAACGAAGTCGGTCTCGCAGGAGAGCTCGAGCAGAGCGCCGGTCTTGCCATCCTCGGAGACGAACGCGGCGACAGCGCCCTCGTTGGTCTCACGGCCTGCCTTCTTGGCAGCCTTGGCAAGGCCGTTCTTACGCAGAACGTCGACAGCGGCGTCCATGTCGCCGTCAGCCTCGACGAGAGCCTTCTTGCACTCCATCATCGGGGAGTCGGTCATCTCGCGGAGCTGCTTGACCATAGCGGCGGTAATCTGGGCCATTGTGGTTCCTTTCAAAGAGATGAAAAAGAATTAACTAAGACTGATTTACTCGGCCTTGGGCTCAGCGGCCATCTCGGCCTCGGAGACCTGCTCCTTGCCGGAGCCAGCGAGGCAGGCGTCAGCCATGAGCTCGCACATAAGGGTGACAGCGGAGATAGCGTCATCGTTGCAGGGGATGCCGTACTCGACCTCGTCGGGATCGGAGTTGGTGTCGATCAGAGCGACGACGGGGATGTTCAGGCGCTGAGCCTCCTTGATGGCGTTCTCCTCGCGCTTGGTGTCGATGACGAAGAGAGCCTGGGGCAGACCCTTCATGTCGCGGGCGCCACCGAGGTTGGTCTGGAGCTTGGTGAGCTCCTTGCCGAGAACAGCCTGCTCCTTCTTGGGCAGAACAGCCATGCGGCCGTCCTCGACCATGGCCTCGAGCTCCTCCATGCGGTTGATGCGGGAGCGGATGGTGACGAAGTTGGTCAGCATACCGCCGAGCCAACGCTGGTTGATGTAAGGCATGTTGGCGCGCTCAGCAGCGTTCTTGACGGCCTCCTGAGCCTGCTTCTTGGTGCCGACGAACAGCACGTTGCCGCCCTTGGCGACGTTCTTGACGAAGGTGTAGGCCTGGTCGGCGTCGAGGATGGTCTGCTTGAGGTCGAGGATGTAGATTCCGTTGCGCTCACCGAAGATGAACGGCTTCATCTTGGGGTTCCAGCGACGGGTCTGGTGACCGAAGTGGCAGCCGGCCTCGAGCAGGGTGCGGATATTAATCTTGGTAGCCATGTTAAACCTCCTGTGGTTTGCCTCCGCGCGGGGTCATCCTCCAAAACCAACCCGGACATGTGCTACCAAAGCCCGGGCACCACGGTATGAAGTAGCCGCGCGTGCGTGATAAAAACATGTTGCCGTGAAGCAACCCGATGAATGATAGCAGGAATGCATCTTCCTGCCAACCCGCAATCAAAACCACACACCTGAGTGCGACGCGGGACGTCCCAGCCACTATTCGCCGCGGGGATGGGCTTGAGCCACGGCACGTTTGAGCCGATCGGGCGTGAGATGCGTGTAGATTTGCGTCGTGGACAGGCTCGCATGACCCAGCAGCTCTTGAACCGAGCGCAGGTCCGCACCGCCCTCGAGCAAGTCGGTCGCAAAGGTATGGCGCATCGCATGCGGGGCGATGTCGGCCGGAATGCCGGCGAGCGTCGCCAGCGTATGGAACCGCCGCCGGAGCATGGCGGCGCTCATGCGATTGCCGCGCGACGATATAAGCAGCGGATGCGGCCCGGTAGCGAGGTCGCGGCGCTTTGCACGAGAGAGCAACTCCGGCCTCCCCTCCTCAATATAGAGACGCGTCACTTCGAGCGCACGACGATACAGAGGGACGATACGTTCCTTGCCCCCCTTGCCCCACAGGCGCAGCGTGCATTCGGACCAAGCGATGGACTCCACATTGAGTGCCGCGAGCTCAGAGATACGGGCGCCGGATGCATAGAGCAGCTCGAGCATCGCCGCATCGCGCAGTCCCGCGGGCGTCGAGGTATCAGGCGTCTTGAGCAGCGCCTCGACCTGCTGGGTCGTAAGGACGCCCGGCAGGTCACGCGGCAGCTTGGGCGATGCGATCGCCGAGACCGCATCACCCTCGACAATCCCCTCGGCAGCCATCCACCGATAGAGCGAGCGAATGGCAGACAGATGCGCCGCAAGCGTTCGGGGAGCCACCTGGTCACGCGAAAGCTCGGCAAGATAGCGACGAATGGTGCGCACGTCGGCAGCAAAAGCATCGATATCCTCGCGCTCGCACCAGGCAGCAAAGCGCTCCAGCCTCGAGCCATAGGCCGTCACCGTGTTGGGAGAAAGCCCCTCAACGCATGCGATATAGGCGATAAAAGAGTCGACGGTGTCGTACAGGCCAAAGGCTATGACCGGTCGCCTCCAAACAAGTCGGAACGCGTGGCCAAGTAGGCATCGAGGGCCTCGAGCGCACGGTCCGCATAGGCCTGATAGCGGTCGCGCTTGCTGCGGCGCTTACCGTCCTCGAGCGGCGGCACCAGGCCAAAGTTGACATGCATGGGCTGATAGCCCACGGTGGCAGGATCGGTCGCATAGCCCACGAGCGCACCCAGGGCGCCCACGCGGGGCAACTCGACGGAATCGGCGCCGATAGCCTCTGCATAGGTGTTGAGCGCCGCGAGCAGACCGGTCGCCACGGCTTCCATGTACCCCTCGGTGCCGGTGATCTGACCGGCCAGGCGCACGCCGGTACCGGGCACGGCAAAGGTGCCATCGAGCACGTGCGGGGCGTCGACAAAGGTATTGCGGTGCATGACACCGTAGCGGAAGAACTCAGCGTTCTCCAGGCCCGGCACCATATGGAAGACGCGCTTCTGCTCGCCAAAGGTCAAGTTGGTCTGGAAGCCCACCAGGTTATAGGCGGTCTTCTCCTTGTTCTCGGCACGCAGCTGTATCGCCGCCCAGGGGCGACGTCCGGTACGCGGGTCGGTGAGGCCAACGGGCTTCATGGCGCCAAAGCGAATGGCGTCCTTGCCGGTGCGCGCAACCTCCTCGGCAGGCTGGCAGGCCTGGAACAGATCGCCGCCCTCAAAGTCCTTGAGCACCACGCGGTCGGCCGTGGTGAGCGCCTCGATAAAGGCCTCGTACTCCTCCTTGTTGAGCGGAGCGTTGAGATAGTCGCCGCTCCCCTGCTCCTCGTAGCGCGACTGCGAAAACAGCACGTCCATATCGAGCGTGGAGGCATCGACGATCGGCGCCGCGGCATCGAAGAACGCAAGGGCGTCGCCACCGACGAGCTTCATGACCTCTTCGCTCAGCGCCGGTGAACACAGCGGGCCCGCGGCAATGACCACGTGGCCCTCGGGGATCTGGGTGACCTCGCCGTGAACGACCTCGATATTGGGGCGGGCGGCAACCTCAGCCTCGACGAGCTCGGAGAATGTAACACGGTCGACCGCCAGGGCGCCACCAGCGGGAACAGCAGCGCGATGGGCGCAGTCGAGCAGGACTGAACCCATGCGCTCAAGCTCGGCCTTCAGCAAACCAGCCGCGGAATCCGGACGGGTCGACTTAAACGAATTGGAGCAGACGAGCTCTGCCAGGTGATCGGTATGGTGAGCCGGGGAGCTCACCTGGGGGCGCATCTCGCACAGCTTTACGGCAAACCCGCGGTCTGCCAGCTGGATCGCGCATTCCGAACCCGCCAGACCGCCACCGATAACCGTCACCTGATCGAACTGCATCTGCAAACACCTTTCTAATTGACACGTTTTCCATTGTGACCGAAGGGCGTCTGGGCGTGAAGGGCAAACTTGGAGGGCGCATACCTTCCATCCATCATGCGCTCGATAAGGCCCTCGAGTTCAAGCGAACCCAAGAGTTTGAGTACGCCGACAGCATCGAGTGAGACGAGCGCCGCGATGTCGTCGACCTTGAGCGGAGAGGCGATGAGCGCATGCATCACGGTCTGCTGTGTTGGATTCAGGTCGGCAATGCCGGGAGCATCGGGGCGCGAGTAGCGCAGGGTGCCGTATATGCGAGAGATAGCCATCTCGATGGACTCCTCGTCGACAATGCAGCAGGCACCGTTCGCAATGAGGTAATTCGTGCCACGCGACTCGGGCGATAGGATCGACCCCGGCACGGCAAGAAGTTCGCGCCCCAAATCCATAGCAGCCTCGGCTGTAGAAAACGTCCCGGAAGGCATACCCGCCTCGGATACAAAGAGGGCTTGCGACAGGGCCGCGATCACGCGATTGCGACGCGGAAAGGCAAACTTGCGCGGACCCATGCCCCACGGAGAGATCGACACGACCGCGCCGCCCGTATCGAGCGTGCGCGTAATAAGCCCCGCGCTCGAACGCGGGTAGACCACGTCGGCGCCCGTCCCCAGCACCACGACGTGTTTGCCGCCGGCGTTGACCGCAGCCCAACCCGAGGCCTGGTCACAACCGACTGCACCGCCCGAAACTACCGTCACTCCCGCCTCAACCGCCACCTTCGCCGCAAGCTCTGCCACGGCAAGACCATACGGCGAGGCCTTTCGCGCACCGATGATGGAGAGCGCGGGCGTCGAAAGCGCCTCGGGGTTGCCGCGCACATAGAGCGTCTGAGGTACATCAGAAAGCTCCAAAACGGTCTCGGGATACAACGCGTCACCTGGATGCAGCTCGAAGGTCCCCTCAGCCATCATTGGTCCCTCCTTCCCTGGTACATCGCCGCCTCGAGCACGTGGTCATGCGTCACCTGCTCGCTCTCGGCGACATCTGCGATCGTGCGCGCAATGCGAACAAGGCGCACGATGCCACGCCCTGTGAGATGCGTGCGCTTCGACAGGCCGAGCACACACTTCTCCGCCGCATCATCGAGCTCAAAGGTCGAAACGACGCCGTCAATGGACCGCGTCTCGTCATCCTCGGCCTCGGCATCCGCATCGTCCATGCGGGATTCGCGCCAAGCGCGAAAGGCGCGACCGCGCACAACGTAGTCACGTAACTCGGCCGACGACATGCCCTCCGCACCCTCGATAATCACTTGAGGGTCGGGACGGGTCACATCGATCATCATGTCGATACGGTCGGCCAAAGGACCGCGCAGTTTAGACCGATAGCGCTCGACCATCGCCGCCGAGCAGCGACACGGCACCTCGCGATCGCCCAAAAAGCCGCAGGGGCAGGGATTGCTCGCAGCCAGCAGCTGAAAGCGCGACGGGAAGGTAAAAGCCCCGTCGACGCGTACGATCCTCACGTAGCCGCGCTCGATGGGCTGACGCAGCGTCTGCAGCACGCCAGTGGGAAACTCGGCAAGCTCGTCCAAAAAGAGCACGCCGCCATGAGCAAGGCTGATCTCACCCGGGTGCACCGGGCGCCCGCCGCCGATAAGGCCTGCGGTCGAAATACTGTGGTGGGGACTGCGGAAGGGGCGGTGCCCCGCCAACAAGCCATCAATGTTCTCACCCAAAACCGAATGGATGCACAGTGCCTCCTGCTGATCCTCAACGGAAAGCTCGGGCAGGATGCCGGTCATACGGCGTGCGAGCATCGTCTTGCCCGATCCCGGAGACCCGATCATGAGCAAGCCGAGTTCTCCTGCCGCCGCAAGCGCCATGCCGCGTTTAGCGACTTCCTGCCCCAGCACGTCTGCATAGTCGAGCTCGGGCTCAAAGGTCGCCTCGACACCCTCGGAATCCAAGTAGTGCCGTGCGGCATCGCCCATGCCATGAGCAAGCTGAGACAGATGGTCGATAAAGCCGCAATCTACGCCCGCGAGTGGCACATGCTGGTCGGACCTGCCGGCGATAAAAGACAGCCCCATGTCGCGAGCCAATAGCTGAAACGCCACCTCGCCCTTGACGGGAAGCACCGTACCGTCCAGACCAAGCTCACCTGCGATAAGGCAGCGATCGAGGTTGTCACGGGGAATCTGCTCATCGGCCGCTAGAACCGCGATGGCGATGGGCAGGTCAAAGCCGCTACCGGTCTTGCGGATATCGCCGGGTGCCAGGTTAACGGTAATGCCCGAGCGCGGGATCTCGAACCCGGCGGAGCGCATCGCGCAGCGAATACGACCGCGTGACTCCATCACCTCCATACTCGGAATGCCGAGCATCTGGATGCCCGGAACGCCACCGGCAAGCGAGACCTCGACCGTGACGTGAATCGCCTCGACGCCGCGGATGCAGGCCGCGTGAACGGCAAACGTCTCGAACGCCATCACGACACCTGCCAATCGAACGCGTTGTACTGATGCTCGATCTCGGCGATATGCCCGCCGCGGATGGTGACACCCACAGCATCGAAGCGAATCGCCTTGAGCGGATAATGCTCCATGAGATAGCAACTTGCGATGCGGCGGTAGCGGCGTTGCTTTTGGGCGTCCACGGCCTCCTCGGGAAAGACCCGCGTGGTGCAATCCAGCGAAACGCGTCTGGTCTTGACCTCGGCCATCACCACGACATCGTCGAGCTCATCGAGCAGCACCAGATCGGGCTCGCCCTCGGTGCAACGATAGCCCTGCTCCAGCAAGGTGTAGCCGCGCTCGTTAAAGTAGTCGATGGTGATCAGCTCGCCCAGCATGCCTAGCTCGCGGGGACTGAGTCCCTTGATAAACTCGGGCGTCATCGCCCCGGAGTCGAGCTCGCCGTTTTCCCAACGCTCCTTGAGCTGCTGCGTCTTGCTCTTTTTGCTTGCGGCACTCATGGGGTCTCCTTTCCCGCACACTGCATTGCCCCGATGATGAGGGCACCTTTCATGCGGGTAAGTACCGGAAGCAAACCAAAAGCTGACCAAATGCCGTCAAAAAACGGGCCGTACGCAACAATGGTGTTGCATACGGCCCGCTACCAGCAGGTTTATAAAACCCCAGAGGTCCATGTCTCCACAATTGGCCTAGAAAAGGCGCTCAGTCTGCAGAAAGTTTCCGCAAAAGCTCACGCGGTGCAGCGGACAAAGTCCATGTTTGCGAATGGCCTCGATGTGCTCGGGGCTCGCATAGCCCTTCGACTCGGCCAGATGGTACTCGGGATACTCGGCGTCGTACTCGACCATCATCTCGTCACGCGTGACCTTGGCCATGATGGACGCCGCGGCGATGCAGGCGATCTTGGCATCGCCCTTCACCACATCGCGCTCGTTAGGAACGGCGCCCAAGGGGTTGCCATCCATAAGCACGCAATCGGGCTCGAGCCCCGTATCGGCCACGGCGCCCGCAACGGCGGTACGGATAGCACGGGCCATGCCCATCTCATCGATATCCTTAGGCGCGATATGGCAAAAACCGATCGCCGTCGCCACCTCGGCAATCTTCACTGAGAGCAACTCGCGGCGCGCCGGCGTGAGCTTTTTGGAATCGTTGATGCCCCAGACGCGCGGCTCCATAGGAAGACAAACGGCACACACGGTCAAGGGACCCGCTACCGAGCCACGGCCCACCTCGTCGACGCCCACGACCACGCCATCACCGCCAAGCTCATGCATAAGCTCGTACATGCCGTTGACGCGCTCGCGCTCGGCAAGTTCCTTGGCATGGCGCTTAAGGGCGCGCTCGCAAGCCTTGATCACTTGCTGGCGCGGATCCTCTCGATAATGCTCCACGAGGGCGGGGATCTCCTCAAACGTGGCGCTCGCCAGCTCGCCGGCAACCTGCGATGCCGAAACCGAGCTCGTCATGTTGGCCATATCGGGGCCTCCTTGCATGCAAATCAGATAAAAAGAAGGGCCACCCGAAGGTGACCCTTTTGTCCAACGAGTGGACAGACGCTGCGATCTTCTTAGCGCTTCTCGGGGATGCGAGCAGCCTTGCCCACCTTGTCGCGGAGGTAGTACAGCTTGGCGCGACGGACGCGGCCATGACGGACGACCTCGAGCTTGGCGATCTTGGGGCTGTGAAGCGGGAAGGTACGCTCAACACCGACACCGAAGGACATCTTGCGGACGGTGAAGGTCTCGCGGGCACCGGCGCCGGCCATGCGGATGACGTCGCCCTGGAAGACCTGAATGCGCTCGCGGTCGCCTTCCTTAATGCGGTAGTGAACCTTGACGTTGTCGGCGACGCGAACCTGAGGAATGTCCTCGCGGATCTGCTGACGCTCGATTGCGCGGATGTAATCCATGTGCAATTCCTTACTCTTCTAGAGGTGCCGTACCACCTTGGCCGGCACGTAGTTGAACAAACGTATTCGAGTATACACGCGCGGGTTTCTGCTGCAAGAACAATTTTTTACGCAGACAAAAAGACAAAACCCGCACATGATAACCGCCCGTCTCACGAATGAGACGGGCGGCATGAAGGGGGGCTACGCTAGGCGTCTAAACCCAAAACGTTAGGCGGAACGCTTAGCCTCGAGCTTGGCCTGAGCGGCAGCCAGGCGTGCGAGGGGCACGCGGTAGGGCGAGCAGGACACATAGTCCACATCGGCCACGTTAAACAGGCCCTTGATGGACTTGGGGTCGCCGCCGTGCTCACCGCAAACGCCAAAGTGCATGTCGGGGTTGGTGGCGCGGCCCTTCTCGACAGCCATGCGCACCAGCTCGAGTACTGCCGTATCGATGGTCTCGAAGGGGTTGTCCTTTAAGATCTTCTTGTGCATGTACAGCGGGATGAACTTGGCCTCGGCATCGTCGCGGGAGAAGCCGAAGGTGGTCTGGGTGAGGTCGTTGGTGCCAAAGCAGAAGAAGTCGGCATGATGGGCGATCTCGTCAGCGACCATGCAGGCACGCGGCAGCTCGAGCATCGTGCCCACGGGAATATTGAGCTCGACGCCCTCCTCAGCGGAAACCTCAGCGATCACGCGCTCGATGACCTCGCGGGTCTGGACATGCTCGGCCGTGATGGAAACGACCGGAACCATGATCTCGGGACGCGGATCGACGCCCTCCTGGATAAGGCGGGCAGCAGCCGTGGCGACGGCGCGAACCTGCATGAGCGGCAGATCGCTAAAGACGACGGATAGGCGCACGCCGCGCAGGCCGAGCATCGGATTGGACTCGACCATGCCGTCGATGCGACGTAGGCGGGCACGCAAGGCGGCAAGCTCTTCCTCGCCGGCGCCAGCGGTTTCCTTCTTGGTGATGGCGACCTCGAGCTCGCGAGGATTATCCAGGAACTCATGAAGCGGCGGATCGAGCAGACGAACGACCACATCGCGACCGGACATGGTCTTGAACATCGCCAGGAAGTCCTCCGTCTGGACCTTGAGCAGATCGGACAGAGCCTGCTGCTTCACGGCCTCATCGTCAGACAGGATAAAGCTCTGGATGATGTTCTTGCGATCGCCCAAGAACATGTGCTCGGTGCGGCACAGGCCAATGGCCTCGGCACCAAACTCGAGGGCGAGCTCGGCGTCCTCGGGGTTGTCGGCGTTGACGCGCACGTGGTTGGCGTGACCGTCGGTCTCGTCCAGACGGATCTCGTCGGCCCAGGACAGGATGGTGTCCAGATCGCCGGTGAGCTCAGCCGAAACCAGATCGACGGCGCCGTCGACGACGATGCCCTGAGTACCGTCGATGGAGATGATGTCGCCCTCATGCAGCACGCGGTCGCTGCCCTCGATGTGCACGACCTTCTCGGCGGCGTCGATATGGAAGCGTTCGACGCCGCAGACGCAAGGCGTACCCATGCCGCGGGCGATAACGGCGGCATGGCTCGTCTTGCCACCGTGGCTTGTCAGAATGCCCTCGGCGGCGACCATGCCTTTCAGGTCGTCGGGGTTGGTCTCCCAGCGGACCAGGATAACCTTGTGACCCTCGTTGGAGCGCGCGACGGCGTCATCGCTCGAGAACACGACCTCGCCCACGGCGGCACCGGGGCTGGCGTTAAGACCGCTGGCCAGAACCTCGTACTTCTTGGAGGCGTCGAACTGCGGGTGAAGGAGCTGGTCGAGCTGTGCGGGATCGATGCGGCTCACGGCCTCCTCGCGAGTGATTAGGCCCTCCTCGACCATTTCGATGGCGATGCGCAGGGCGGCGGTAGCAGTGCGCTTGCCCACGCGGGTCTGGAGCATCCAGAGCTTGCCCTGCTCGATGGTGAACTCGATATCGCACATATCGCGGTAATGATACTCGAGCGTCAGGAACACGCGCTCGAGCTCCTCACCTGCGGACTCGAGGCCCGGGGTGGTCTTGAGGTCGGCGATGGGCTCGGTGTTGCGGATGCCGGCGACGACATCCTCGCCCTGGGCGTTGACCAGAAAGTCGCCGTAGAACTCCTTAGTGCCGTCGGCCGGATTGCGCGTAAAGGCGACGCCGGTCGCGGAGGTCTCACCCTTGTTGCCAAAGGCCATGGCTTGGACGTTGACGGCAGTACCGAGCTCGTCGGAGATGCCGTGCTGTTTGCGGTAGATGCAGGCGCGCTCGTTCATCCAGCTGCCAAAGACAGCCTGAATGGCAAGGCGCAGCTGAAGCTCAGGATCGTGCGGGAAGACGGGCTTGCCATCGACAACCTCGAGCTCGGGGTACAGGGCGGCCTCGACGTTCTCGGAGAAGATCCCCTTGAAGGTCGCGACGAGCTCCTGCAGATCCTCGGCCGAAAGCTCGGAGTCGACGCGGACGCCAGCGACCAGGCGTGCCCGGGTCAGCGCGTTCTCGAACAGGTCGGCGTCGACGCCCATAACGACGTTGGAGAACATCTGGATAAAGCGGCGGTAGCTATCCCAGGCAAAACGCGGATTTTGCGTCTGGGCGATGAGACCCTGAACGGAGCCGTCGTTGAGGCCCAAGTTGAGGACCGTGTCCATCATACCGGGCATGGAGAACGGAGCGCCCGAGCGAACCGACACGAGCAGCGGATCGGAGGCGTCGCCGAGCTTTTTGCCGCAACGGGCCTCGAGGTCGGCCTCGGCGGCAACGATCTCATCGAGTACGCCCTCGGGCCACACGTTACCGGCGCCGGAGTACTCGACGCAAGTCTGGCAGGTAATGGTAAAGCCACCGGGAACCGGCAGGCCGATGCGGCTCATCTCGGCAAGGTTTGCGCCCTTGCCGCCAAGCACGAAGTTCATGGACTTGTCGCCCTCAGTGACACAGGTGCCCTGGGCGTCGGTTCCAAAACGGTAAACCCTCTTGCAATCGCTCACGATACTTCCCCTTCCATGCGCTTACGCGCACGACCGTGTTGACGAATCGACCCGCCGAATGCGGGCCGTGAGGGAACTATACGGCGGGCATTGAGCGGGCTTGCGTAGAGGGCGCGGGGTTTGGTAAACGTGGTAAATATGGCGGTAAACGGTAGGTAAAGGTGGTTACCTTATGAAGATACCAATGCAAGAAGCTTGCAGGTCAAATGCTAGTTTTTTGCTAAATCGCTTTACCATTATCGTGCATTATTTTTAGTTAGTTATTTTAGGCGGGGCATTTTTAGCTATCCCAATAAGCTAGCTTTGTTGGGCTCGACGGGCGGCGCGGCGGGCACGGGCTTCCTGGATTTCCTCCAAGTGGCTGATGATCTCGGAGGCGCTCTCCTCGATGGCTTTGCCGTCGGTACGCACCACAAAGCAGCCTAGGCGCTTCATGAGGGCACGGGCTTCCTCAAGCTCGCTGCGCACACTCTCGGGCTCGGCATAAGAGCCGGCAACGGCACGGGCGTAGTCATCGCCCAAGCGGCTATCGCGAATCTCAGAAATAACGTCGACGGTCGAAATCAGGCCGAATAACCGCATCGGGTCAACCTCGTAAATCGACTTGGGCGGCTCCATGCCGTGGGCCAACGGAACATTGGCAACCTTGTAACCTTGAAAGGCCAAAAACATCGACAGCGGCGTCTTGGACGTGCGCGATACGCCCAGCAGCACGATATCGGCCCCCGACAGATCGTCGCAACCGCGTCCATCATCGTGCTCAACGAAATACTCCATGGCCTCGATGCGATGGAAATAGCGGTCATCGGTCTTGTGAATCACACCCGCAACGCCCTTGGGCGGCACGCCGACGAGCGACGACAGCACGGCGAGCGTCGGACCGATCAGGTCGACCGAGCGAATGTGCAGCATGCCCAAGTAGTCGAGCACACGAGCACGAAGGGCCGGATCGACAATGGTGTGGAACACGGCGATATCGCGATGGTCGGCATCGACGCGCGGCCCCACAAATGACTTGACCTGCTCCACGGAGGCCACCTTGGGCAGGCGCAAAACGCGAAAAGCCCCTTCATCAAATTGCCCGGACGCCGCAAGCACCACCTCACAAGCGGTATCACCGAGCGAGTCGGAGATAACGATAACGGTGGGACGAGCGGTGACCGGGCAATCCATGCGGGGCTCCTTTTGCGCTTATGCGCAGGCTGGCTTACTTTTTGCGGGCAAGCTCACCGATGTTGGCAATGCCGGAGAAAACGGCCTCGAAGCGGTTGAGCAGCTTAAGGCGATTATCGCGGAGCTGCTCGTCCTTGTCCATGACCATAACCTCATCGAAGAAACGGTCGATGGGCGCGCGCAGGGCGGCGAGGGCGGCAAATGCGGCCGGGTAGTCCTCGGCAGCAAGGGCAGCATCGACAGCAGTCTGAGCAGCCTCGGAAGCATCGGCAAGCGCGAGCTCGGCCTCGCCCATCAGGCTGCGGTCGTACTCCGCGCCCAGCTTGGGCTTGGAGATATGCGCGGCACGGGCATAGGCCGTAGCCAGGTTGTCAAAGGTCTCGGCATCGTTCTTGCGGGCCTCGTCGAGGGCGGCGCAGCGGGCGAAGAAGACGGACGGGGCGATGATGTGCACCGCGGAGACGGCGGCAACGGTATCGGCCGGGATCTTTTCGTCGCGGACCATGCTCACCAGGCGGCCATGGAAGAAGTCACGAACCTGCTGGGCGACCTCGGCGGCGTCGAACTCAATGCCCTGCTCACTGTAGAGCTCGAGGGCGAAGTCGATGAGCGACGTGGGATCGATCGGCAGGCGGTCGCGCAGGATGTTGATGATGCCGATAGCGGCACGACGCAGCGCGTAGGGGTCCGAAGAGCCGGTCGGGGGCTCGCCGATGGCAAAGATACCGGCGATGGTATCGAGCTTATCGGCACAGGCCACGATGCAGCCAGCGGTGCCCTCGGGCAGCTCGTCACCGGCAAAGCGAGGACGATAGTGATCGCGAATAGCATGAGCGACCTCGTCGTTCTCCCCCATCGCGGTCGCGTAATAACCGCCCATCACGCCCTGCTGGCTCGTGAACTCGACGACGGCGTTGGATACCAGGTCGGCCTTGCACAGGTGCGCGGCGCGAGCGGCATCGGCTGCCAGGTGAGCACCCAGGTGTGCCTCACGGGCAATAGCGAGCGCGAGCTGCTCGATGCGCTCGGACTTGGCGAGCACGCTACCGAGCTTCTCCTGGAAGGCAACCTTGGCCAGACGCTCACGGAACTCGTCGAGGGAGATCTTCAAGTCCTCCTCGTAGAAGAACTTGGCATCGTCCAGACGGGCACGCACAACGCGCTCGTTGCCGTCGATCACGCGCTCGGCATTCTCGGGCTTGCTGTTGGAAACGACCACGAACTCACGCGTGAGCTTACCCTCGCCGTCATAGATCGGGAAGTAGCGCTGGTTGGTGAGCATGGACTCGCAGATAATCTCGTGCGGGACCTTGAGGAACTCCTCATCGAAGGTACCGACGAGCACCGTCGGCCACTCGCAGAGGTTGATGACCTCCTCAAAGACCTTCTTGGGCGTGTCGACATGGCAACCGGGGCGAGCGGCCTCGACCTCGGCGATACCGGCAAGGATGGCCTCGCGGCGGCGCTCGGCAGAAAGCACGCCGGCGTCCTCGAGCACCTGCTCGTAGACGGCGGGGCTGGCAACCACATGGTCACCAGGGCCAAGTACGCGATGACCACGCGTGGTGTTGTCACTCGTCACGTCGGCAAACGACACGGGCACAACATCCTCGCCCAAAAGACAGCAGATCCAGCGGACCGGACGAACAAAGGTCGCATGCTCGTGACCCCAGCGCTGACTGCGGTAGTTGGGCCACTGCAGGCCGGCGATGGTCTTCTCGCACAGAGCGGTCAGAATCGGCGTAGCCGGTGCGGAGGGAATGTTCTTCTCGGCGAACACATACTCGCGACCGTCAGTGTCCTCGCGACGGACCAGGTCCTCGGCAGCCACACCGCACTTGCGGGCAAAGCCCTGGGCGGCCTTGGTGGCGTTACCGTCAGCGTCGAAGGCAATGTTGGCCGCGGGGCCACGCTTGACCTCATGGAATTCATCGGTCGCGGTGGCGACGTCGGCCACGAGCGCAGCCAGACGACGTGGGCTCGAGATCACGCGGACCTCGCCATGAGCCAGACCGGCCTCGTCGAGGCCCTTAGCGATCATGGTGCCAAGCTGCTTGACGGCATTGTTCAGCGGTGCGGAGGGCATTTCTTCCGTACCGATCTCAAACAGGAAATCCTTAGCGTCTGCCATGGCTTACGCCACCTCGCCTTCCTGGTCGGCATTCTCGTTGACTCCGGCGACCTCGGCCATGTAAGCCTCGCAGCACGCCTTGGCGACGGCGCGGACGCGCAGGATGTAGTTGGCACGCTCGACCGCGGACAGGGCGCCGCGGGCATCGAGCAGGTTAAAAGCGTGGCTGCACTTCATGACACAGTCGTACGCCGGCAGCGGCAGCTTGCGCTCCAGGCAGGAATGGCACTCGGCCTCGTAGTCGTCAAACTTCTGACGCATCATCTCGACGTTGGCGACCTCAAAGTTATAGGCACTGAACTCGCGCTCGTTCTCGAGGAACACGTCGCCATAGGTCATGGGCGTTCCGTCGGGCAGGTAGCTCCACACCAGGTCGTAGACGGAGTTGACGCCCTGCGCATACATGGCGATGCGCTCCAGGCCGTAGGTGATCTCGACGGGCACGGGGTCGACCTCGATGCCGCCCACCTGCTGGAAGTACGTAAACTGCGTGACCTCCATGCCGTTGAGCCAGACCTCCCAGCCAAGACCCCAGGCGCCGAGCGTCGGGCTCTCCCAGTCGTCCTCGACAAAGCGGACGTCATGGTCGTTGGGGTCCAGGCCAATGGCGGCCAGCGAACCCAGGTAGAGCTCCTGGGCGTTGACCGGCGAGGGCTTGATGAGCACCTGGAACTGATAGTAGTGCTGCATGCGGTTGGGGTTCTCGCCGTAGCGGCCGTCGGCGGGACGGCGGCAAGGCTGCGCATAGCAGGTGCGCCACTCGGCGGGACCGAGCGAGCGCAGCGTGGTAGCGGTATGGAAGGTACCGGCACCGACCTCGGAGTCATAGGGCTGCATAATGACGCAGCCCTGCTCGCCCCAGTACTGCTGGAGGCGCAGGATGATGTCTTGGAAGGAAAGCGATGAAGCGTTCATGCCTCTAATATCCCCTCGTCGAAACGATTACACGGTTAGGTACTGTACTATAGCGGTTTTTAGTCGATAGCGCCGATACGGTTGAGCGGCCAGTAGCGCACAAGCGCCACAGCGATCAAATCAGAGCGATCGACGGGACCAAAGTAGCGTGAGTCGGCAGAGTTTTCGCGGTTGTCGCCCATCACCCACACGCACCCGTCGGGAACGGTGTAGGGATAGCTTACCTGAGCGCCGGGCGCTTGGACCGAAAGTGGCCAGCTCATGCCCGTCGTATAGTCCTCGTCGAGCGCTTGGCCGTCAACGACCACCTTGCCATCCTGCAGGTCGACCGTCTGGCCGGCCGTGGCAATAACGCGCTTGACAAGAACATCATGCTCGGAGGTGCCATCGGGGTTGTGAAACACCACGATATCGCCCTGCTTGACGGGCTGACCGAGCTCGAGGCTCACCTTTTGCGCCAGGATCTGGTCGCCAATCTCGATTGTGTCCTCCATAGAGCCGGTGGGCACCACAAAGGGCTCGACCACAAAGGTGCGGATCAGGAAGGTGGCCACAAGCGCGATCGCGATGACCGCGATCCACTCAAAAGCGCCCCTCAACGCGGAATGTTGCGTAGGAACCATACTCACTCCTCGCTCTGCGAATACGAAGCGTCAAGGATCTCCTGCGCGTAAGCGCGCTCCTCGGGCGTGAGCCGCGCAGTCTCGATCAGGTCGGGACGCCAGCGACAGGTGCGCTCGATGGCATTCTTGCGGCGCCAGGCATCGACCTTGGCGTGATCGCCGCTCACGAGCACCGGAGGAACGCCCTCGCCGTTGAACTCGGCGGGGCGGGTGTACTGCGCGTACTCGAGCAGGCCTCCGTCCTCGGCAGTCGAGAACGACTCGTCCACGTTGCTCATCTCGTCGCCCAGGGCGCCGGGAATGAGGCGTACGACGGCATCGGCAACGACCATCGCGGGAAGTTCGCCGCCCGTGAGCACATAGTCGCCGATTGACAGACGCTCGTCGGCATACGCATACGCACGCTCGTCGACGCCCTCGTAGCGACTGCACACAAACAGCAGGCGCTCACTTTTGAGCAGGCGCTCGGCCACATGCTGCGTAAAGGGCTCGCCACAGGGGGTAAAGAACACCACAGTGGGCTTGGGACCCTCTGCGCTAATGGCCTCGATGGCCTCCGCGATAGGCTCGACCTTCATGAGCATGCCCTGCCCGCCGCCGTACGGCTCGTCATCGACGGTACGATGGCGGTCGTGCGTCCAGTCGCGCAGGTTATACGCCTTAAAATCAAAAAGGCCGGCCTTGCGGGCGCGGCCCAAAATCGACGTGGACATGACGGGCTCAAACATCTCGGGAAAGACCGAAAGGGTCTCGATCAGCATGTTGTCCTCCCTACTTGTCCATATCGATCAGGCCGTCCATAACGTGGACGGAAATTGTTCCCGTGTCGGGAAGATCGAGCACAACCTGCTCGATCACGGGAATCAGCACCTCGCCGTACCGATCACCCTCGACAACCCAAACATCGTTAGCGGGCGTCGACATGATCTCGACGATCGTGCCGAGCGAACCGAAACGCTCGTCGACCACCTCGCGACCCATCAGGTCGGTATAGGCAGCGTCGAGCGAATCGAGCTCAAAGTCTTCACGATTTGCCAGCACGTAGCATCCCGTGATACCCTCGGCGGCCGTCAAGTCGTCAATGCCCTCAAACGAGACCAGATCGCCATCGCCCGTATCAGTGACGGACACGACCGTGCAAAAGCGGTCGCGCTTGAGCGCCGGCGGCGTCAGGGCGACGCGCATGCCCGGCTCTAATACAGAAGGAAGCCCCCGCAGCGGCTGCGCGAGGACCTCCCCCTTCCTTCCGTGCGGCTTGACCACACGGGCGATGTTTTTGTACTGGGACCTCAAGGTCCTAGCCCAGAACCTCTACCTCGACAGCAGTGTCGAGGCGAGCGGCCAGTGCACGGGCGAGCGTGCGAATGGCCTTGATGGTACGGCCACGACGGCCGATGACCTTAGCGACGTCATCCTCGGCGACCGAAACCTCAATCGTAGAGGCGTCGTCACCATCGATGACCTCAAGGCTCACGGAATCCGGGTCGTCGACGATCTGAACAACGAGATATTCGACGAGATCGGCGATGCGATCTGAGAGCATTGCCTCACCCTCGAGCTGTGCAGCGTCAACCTCAGGCACGATTTACTCCTCGGCGCCCTCAGCGGCCTCAGCGGCAGCCTTAGCGGCCTCGGTCTCTTTGGCGAGCTGCTTCTTGGACTTCTTGACGACGGTCTCGGTCTTCTCGCCCTCGTTGGCGGCCTTGACCAGAGCGGCGACGGCGTCGGTGAGCTGAGCGCCCTTGGACTGCCAGTCGGCGATCTTCTCGAGGTCGAGGTTGATGGTCTTGGGGGCGGTCATCGGGTTGTAGCGGCCAACCTCCTCGATGATACGACCGTCACGCGGGGCGCGGGAATCGGCGACGACGACACGGTAGTACGGACGCTTCTTAGCGCCGTGACGAGCAAGGCGAATCTTGACTGCCAAAGGAAACTCCTCCAACCAAGCAGCTTTAGGCTGCAACTACAAACAAACAGTTGAACATAATACGCCATCGACGCGGGCAGGTGAAGTCCGTGAGACCAACTTCTTCGGTGTAGTCGAGGGCAAATCCATATCTTAGACAAGAATTCAGGATTTGCAAGCACATACACGCACCCCACATGAGCTGCGCGGTATACTCATGACATGGAAAGACGCGAACATACATACGGTTATGAGGATGCCACGGGCGTCACGCCGCCTCCCTGGACGGGTCCGGCGGTGGGCCTGATGGACCTCGATGCGTTTTTTGCGAGCGTGGAGATGCTCGATCATCCCGAATGGCGCGGCAAGCCGCTCATCGTGGGCGGAGACGCCGATTCGCGTGGCGTCGTGTCCACGTGTTCGTATGAGGCACGTCGCTTTGGCGTGCACTCTGCCATGGCCTCGGCCGAAGCGCGGCGCTTGTGCCCGCAAGCCATTTGGACGCACGGGCACTTTGATCGCTACCGCGAGGTGAGCGCGCAGGTCATGGCGATTCTTGCCGAGGAGACGCCGCGCGTAGAGCGCGTATCGATTGATGAGGCCTTTATCGACATCACGCCGGGTCGCTTTGCACCCGAGGACCCACTGCTGGTTGCGCGACGCATCAGTGATCGCGTGGCGGCACTGGGGGTGACCTGCTCCATTGGCGTCGGCAGCAACAAGACGGTGGCAAAGATCGCAAGCGAGCAAGACAAGCCATTTGGCCTAACCATCGTGCACCCCGGAACCGAGCAGCGCTTTTTGGCCGCGCTGCCGGTATCTGCCATGAGCGGCATCGGGCGCTCGGCCGAGGAGCGACTGCGCCGCATGCGCATCTACACCCTCGGCGAGCTATCACGTGCACCGGAATCCACCTTGGCCTCTATTTTTGGCGTCAACGGCGAACGCATGCGCCAGCGTGCGCTGGGACTCGAAATCTCCGAAGTCACGAGCCTCGATGAAGAGCGAGAGGTCAAGTCGGTCAGCAATGAACGCACCTTTGCTAAAGATCTGACTGAGCGTGGGGATATTGAGGCGGCAATTGCGCTGTTGGGAGAGTCAGTGGGACGCCGCCTGCGCCGTCAGGGGCTGACGGGTGCCACGGTAACGCTCAAGCTTAAGTATTCGTATGGCAGCGGGCGTACGGCACAGCGCCGGCTGCCTCATCCGACCGACGATGAGAACATCTTCGTGGCGGTTGCACTCGAACTGCTCGACAACATCTGGCAGGAAGGCATGCATGTTCGCTTAGCGGGCATCGGCATGAGCGACTTCGACCACCAAGGCGGCATCCAGACCGACCTGTTCTGCGAAGTCGATGATCGCGGAGCCCAATCCAGCGACCGCCGCGACCTCTCCGTCGCCATCGACGCCGTCCGAGACAAATTCGGCGACACCGCCCTATCCTTCGGCCGCCAATCCCGCTTCGACGATTAACCGCCTTTGGGCAAAAAGAAAGCCGGGCAGCTGCGAATGATTATTCTAGGACGGGGATTTTTTAATCATTTGGAGCGTCATTTCGCCCTTTGAATGATATTGGTCCCAATTCCCGTCAGACGCGAAATCTGGTCAATCGTAAACCCCCGATGCCTCAACACTGCCAGAAGACGATTTCGCTCTGATTTCGGCAAAGTTTTAAGCTGATAAGGCTCATGCGGAGCCAAAAGAGCCCGGGCAACTTCCTGCGCATCCATATCGGAGATATGCTTACCTTCGGGCATAAAATAGGGATTAGGCTTGCCGTCGGTACTCGAAAGATAAAACGCTTCCGTACCCCCAAACAGATTGAGAATACCTTCACAATCACAAATTTCGGGATGAGAGAAATACTCATGGAAGCTGCTCCAGCGATACAGAGGAGCAGAAGAAATACCTGCTTTTGCAGGATTGTCGTGTATGTATCGGACGCAACGGAGCAGCTGTTTGTCGTCAGAAATGATCACACTCTTGAATCGTTCCTGGAACACCGGTCCGCGGCGGCCGGTTTTTTGATTGAAGTGTTTCGCATATGCCGTATCAATCGCATGCATAGCAACGCTCATCTGATTATCGAGATCATCAAATAGCAGGTGAACATGATTGTCCATGAGGCACCAGGCAAGAAGACGAATATGAGCGGACGTAAATCGTCTGTTCAATAGATTGAGAAAATAAAGGCGATCGTCATCGTCTTCGAAGATCAGCTGGCCAGCACAGCCCTTGAGCATGACGTGATAATGGCCGAGTTCGGACAACGCACGGGCAACACGAGTCATCGAAACCCTCCCTTCCAAGGATGCAGTAGTCACAGCATACAAAAGGAAAGGAAGAAAAAGGCCGAACCGCCCAACAAAGGTGAGCGGTTCGGCAAACGGTAGCAATGATTATTTTATCCCCGTCCCAGAAAAATCATTTAGAGGAGGTTGAGGGGGAGCTGGGGGGCGTCTCCCCAGAGTTTCTCGAGGCGGTAGAAGTCGCGGGCTTCGGGAGTGAAGACGTGGACGACAACCGAACCGTAGTCCATGAGCATCCAGGTCTTCTGCTCGCGGCCCTCGATGGAGAACGGATGCTCGCCGCAAGCCTCGGCGACCTTCTCCTCGATCTCGTCGACGATCGAATCGACCTGGCGGTTGTTGGTACCGGTGGCAAGCACAAAGTAGTCGCACACATCGGAAAGCTCGGTCAGGTCGAGCACCTGAACGTCCTCGCCCTTCTTGTCGTAGGCGGCCTGCGCGGCGGCGCGGGCGACATCCTCGGCGGCGACACCGCTCGCGGACAGCGAGGCAGCGGTGCGGTCGGACGTGGCAACGAAGCTCTTGTGCTCCACACCTTCAAGAATCTGCTCGTCGGTCATGGTCTCGTCGGCCATGGAATACCTCTTTCTAGACAGCCCGAGCTAGCGTAGCTGGGCGTAATGGTTGTAAATCGAAATAGCCGTGGGATAAAGATAGCGCCCGGACTGGATCACATAGACCAGACCCTGCGCAAAACAGGAGAAGAACAACTCATCGAGCGTCGACTCCCCCACCATCTCGCGCAGGGCATGCGCATAGTCGCCGTGGCGGTTGGGCTCGATGGCATCGGCCACAAAGACCACCATATCGAGCGGCGTCATGTCGCAGGCACCCACGGTATGACGGTCGACAGCCTGGAAAACGGCCGGCGACAGTTCGGGAAAAAGCTGCGGAAGTTCATAGGCGGCAACAGGGCCATGCAAAAGCGGCGTCGCGGCGGAAGGAGAGCCGGCAATCTTAATGCCGTAATGCAGAGCGCGCGTAACCAGCTCGTCGTCGGAGAGCACTTTGTCCCAGTCGTGGATCAGACCGGCAGCAGCGGCATCAAAGCGGTCAACGCCGTAGACCTCGGCCAGATGAAGTGCGGTCTCGGCAACACCCAGCGAATGCACATAGCGCTTGCGCTTATCCTTCATGCGAACATCGAGCAGCTCTTGAATGCGCTTGAGCAGCGCGCGCTCATCGCCCTCAAACTGATCCTCTACCGACAACGTAGACCCCCATCACTCAAAATCTTCTTGGCCCAGATCGACATACAAACCGCGCTTGCGAATGTAGCCGAGCACAGACTCGCTCGTAAGATAGCGCACGCTCATGCCGCGGGCAACTCGCTTACGAATGTTCGTCGAGCTGATCGCCAGCGCCGGAATCTGAATATAGCGCACGTCGAACGGCAGCCCCGACTCTTTGATTCGGGCACGCGCCGTATCGATATCAAAGCCCGGTCGTGTCGCCGCAATAAAGGTAGCAAGCTCAGCGATTCGTTCGGCATCATGCCAGGTCACGATATCGATAATCGCGTCGGCGCCCGTAATAAAGTAGAGCTTTACCTGCGGCGGATAAAAGTCGCGAAGGGCATGAAGCGTATCGGCCGTGTACGTTACGCCCGGACGGTCGATCTCGAACCGACTCGCCAAAAAGGCCGGGTTCGCGGCGGTGGCGAGGACCGTCATAGCATAACGGTCCTCGGCAGGCGTCACCGGCTTGTCAAGCTTAAAGGCGGGAGAGCCCGCCGGCATAAAGAGCACAGCGTCCAAGTCGAGCGACTCGCGCGCCTGCTCGGCAGTCACCAGGTGCCCGTAATGAATCGGGTCGAATGTGCCGCCCATAATGCCAAGCCGAAACTCTTTGCCCTCTTTTATAGGCAGTTCGGGCAAACCGATTCCACCGCGCAGCGACATGGCTTACTCGCCCTCCGAGGTCTCGGCATCGTCCGCGGCATCCGCCGCATCGACAACCTCGACGCCCTCATCCGCAGCATCGGCCACGTCAATGGCCTCAACGGCAACGTCCTCGCCAGCATCCTCGAGCTCCTCGTACTCCGAGAAGTCCTCAGCTCCCTCAAAGTCAAAGGCGCGCTGGCAAATGCGGACCTCGTCGCCCGCACGGCAACCGGCCTTCTCGAGCGCGTCGTCAACACCCATACGCGCAAACTTATGCTGCAGGTAAATGACGGCTTCCTCGTTTTCCCAGTCGGTCTGGATGACCATGCGCTCAATCGCGCGACCAACCACACGGAAGGCACCGGGCTCTTCCTGGACAATGCGGAACCGCTTCTCGCGCTGCAGACGGCGGCGCTCCCACTCCTCGTCGCGAAGATCGACCGGCTCATCAGAGACCACCAGCTCAGCGCGCAGCTTAGCCACCTGCTCGCCCACGGCAAGCATCAGCGTGTTGAGGCCGGCGCCCGTCACGGCGGACACGGCAAAGAACATATGCCCATCGTCGAGCGCGGCGCGCTTGAGGTCGGCAATCTTGTCGGCCGTGCCCGGCGCATCGCACTTGTTGGCGACGACGATCTGCGGACGCTCCGAAAGCTCGGCGCCATACTGCTCGAGCTCACGGTTGATGATGCGGTAATCCTCGACCGGATCGCGATCCTCAAACCCGCCCGTCATGTCGACGACATGCATGATCAGGGCCGTACGCTCAATGTGGCGCAGGAACTGGTGACCCAGGCCCTTGCCCTCGCTCGCGCCCTCGATAAGACCGGGGACGTCGGCGACAACGTAAGAATATTCACCGGCACGCACCATGCCGAGGTTCGGCACGAGCGTGGTAAACGGGTAGTCGGCAATCTTAGGACGGGCGGCACTCATGCGCGCGATGAGCGATGACTTACCCACCGAGGGGAAGCCCACGAGCGCGGCATCGGCCATGAGCTTCATCTCGAGCTCGATCCAGTGCTCCTCGGCCGGCTCGCCCAGCTGGGCGAACGCGGGCGCGCGGCGCACCGACGTCACAAAGTGCGTATTGCCGAGACCACCGGCGCCACCAGGGGCCACGACAACGCGCTCGCCATCGTGCACCAGATCGGCAATCTCGAACATCGGGGTCTGCGTCTCGGGGTCGAGCTCGCGCACCACGGTACCCATAGGGACCTTGAGAATCAGGTCCTCGCCGCTCTTACCGTTACGACGGGCACCCTGCCCGTGCGTGCCGCGCTCGGCGCGGAAGTGATGCTTAAAGCGGTAATCGATCAGCGAAGACAGCTGAGCATCGGCCTGGATGACGACATTGCCGCCACGACCGCCGTCGCCGCCATCGGGGCCGCCCTTGGGGACAAATGCCTCGCGCCTAAACGACATGCATCCGGCTCCGCCGTCGCCGCCGCACACGTTAATGCGGCTGATATCGGTGAACTGTGACAACAGAATCGCCTCCTACAAAAAAGAGGGAGACCCTTGAATCCTAAAACTCAAGTGCCTCCCACATATGTGCTCTATGAAGGGTGAATTACGCGTTCGCGAGCGGGCGTACGCTGACCCTGTGCTTGATACCCTTGTGGAACTCAACGGTACCGTCGACCAGCGCGAACAGCGTGTCGTCCTTGCCACGGCCAACGTTCTCACCCGGGTGGATGTGCGTGCCGTGCTGACGGACGAGAATCGTGCCCGTGGTTACCGTCTGGCCGGCGAAGCGCTTCGTGCCAAGGCGCTGACCGCGGGAGTCACGGCCATTACGGGAGGAACCGAGTCCTTTTTTGTGTGCCATTGTGTATACCTACTCTTTCGTTACGAGTGTAATCTACTCGGCGACGGGAGCCTCGGCAACAGCCTCGGCCTCTGCCTTGACAGCCTTCTTGGCGCGGGACGTAGCCTGGACCTTCACGATCTTCAGCTTGGTGAGCTGCTGACGGTGACCCTTCAGACGACGATAGCGCTTGCGCTTGTGGAACTTGAAGACCAGCTGCTTCTCGCCCTTGAACTGCTCAACGATCTGAGCGGTAACCTTGGCCTTGGCCAGCTTGTCGGGATCGGTGACGATCTTCTTACCATCGTTGAGGAAGATAACCGGCAGGGTGACCTTGTCGCCCTCATTGCCCTCGATCTTCTCGACGGTGATGACATCGTCGGTGGCGACCTTGTACTGCTTGCCGCCCGTGTTAACGATTGCGTACATGTTTACTTGCCCTTCATGCATCAGTTAGTGCAACAGCCGAATATAGTAGCAGGCGAAAATACCCCCGTCAACGAGTATGTGGAGCAAATCCACAAGTTCGCACAGGTATGGGGCTGACGAGTCGGCCCTCGTCGTCCTCGCATGCTTGATTCTGACGCTCGACATCGTAGGAGCAGATGGTCACGAGGTCTTGCATACCGGTGGAAACAATAGGTGCATCCACGCCCGGGGTCAAGCCCTGCAACAAAACATCAGCAGCGGAAAGCAAAATTTCCGGACGCATGGAGCCTTCGTTGTCGGCATGGGTGTCGAGCATGAGCACCAAATGGTGCGGGCGCTCCCCCGCCGTGAGCTCATAGTCCACGAGCGTGTGATCCAAATCCAAGCGCTTGCTCTTTTTTCCGCGCGCGTAGTCGATGCCGTGGTCCGCGCGCAGCGTGTCGATCGCACGACGTACCTCAGCGGCGCTTACGGGCGCCTCGGGATCCAAGTGCAGGTCGATGCGATACGACAGGCGCGTGAGCTGCGCCGTCAACGCCGGCGTGCGCACGTCGATGTACGCCGCCTCGATGGGCGCCAGATCGGCCGGAGACGCCGCAGCCAGGCGCCCAAACGCCTCGTCGAGCGCCACGAACTCGGTCATAAACAGGTCATACCACTCGCAGGTCGACGACGTACCAACCGGTAGCGCCGAAGAGAAGCCCACGCGCATGTGCGGAGAGAAGCCCTGCGTGACGGCATAGGGAAGTCCCGCACGGCGCACGATGCGCTCAATGGTATGGATCACTTCGAGATGGCCCAGGTACTTAAGGCGATCGCGCTTGCCATAGCGAACACGAAGCCTAAAGAGCGAGGGGTTGTCGGTCAGGCGCTCACTCATGCGCGATCACCCATCAATACATTCTTGGCGTGGAGCGTGGGGCAGATCCCGCAGCCGGTGCACGACGTGCGGGTGCAGTCGGGAGTCGTGACGCCCTCGAGCGAGCGACGGTACTCGCGCTCGAGGAAGCCGCGCGTGCAGCCGGGGCTCACGTGCTCCCACGGCAGGCGCCAGTCCAACTCGTAGGGCAGGTGCACGAGCTCATTGAGGTCGATGCCGTTTTTGGCAGCAGCTTCCTTCCAGTTATCGAGCGAGAAATGCTCTACCCAGGCGTCAAAGCGAGAGCCCGAGCGCCAAGCATCGATGATGACGGGCGTCATGTCGCGACCGGCGCGGGAAAGCGCGGCCTCGATGAGCGAGGTCTCGGCATCGTGGTAATGCACGCGGACGGCACGGTTGCGAACGCTCGTGATAAGCAGCTTCTGGCGACGCTTGACGTCGTCGTAGTCGAGCTGCGGGCACCACTGGAACGGCGTGGCAGCCTTGGGGATAAAGACCGAAACCGAGATCGACACCGAGATCGAGCCGCGACGAGCCTTGGGCACCACGGAACGACCGAGCTCCAGCACGTGATCGGCCAGATTGGCGATGGCCACGATGTCCTCGTCGCGCTCGCCGGGAAGGCCCATCATAAAGTAGAGCTTCATGCGGTTCCAGCCGGCCTCGAAGGCCGCCTTGGCCGCACGGTCCAGGTCCTCCTCGGTCACGTTCTTGTTAATGATGTCGCGCATGCGCTGGCTGCCGGCCTCGGGCGCGAACGTCAGTCCGCCCTTCTTTTCGCCGGCGACCGACTCGGCCATATCCACGCCAAACGAATCCAGGCGCTGCGACGGAATAGACACGCGAATACCCGTATCCTCCAGGCGACGGTTGAGCCTGCCGAGCACGTCGCGAATGCAGGAGTGGTCGGTCGTGGAGAGCGAGGTCAGCGACACCTCGTCATAGCCGGTCTTTTCCAGACCCTGAATCACCGACGAGACGATCTGGTCGGCCGAGCGCTCGCGCACCGGGCGATACGTCATGCCGGCCTGGCAAAAACGACAGCCGCGGGCGCAGCCGCGCAGGATCTCGATAGACAGGCGGTCGTGGACCAGCTGCGCATAGGGCACGCACGACTGCGACAGCGGATTCGTGGCGCCGAAATCCTCGACGACGCGCTTGTAGACCACGGCCGGCGCATCCTTGCCCTCACGCGGCACGGTGTAGCCATGCGGCGAGCAGGGCTCGTCGTGACGAACCTTATAGAGCGACGGCACGTAGTTGCCGGCAATGGATGCAAGCTGCTCGACAATCTGCGCGCGCGGGACCCCTTCGTCACGCAGGCGGCGATGCAGCTGGCAGGTTTCGAGCAGCGATTCCTCGCCCTCACCGATGAGGATGGCATCGAAGAAGGCCGCGTACGGCTCGGGGTTGTACACCGAGGGACCACCGGCGATGATAATGGGGTCGTCCTCGGTGCGGTCGGCCGCTAACAGCGGAATGCCAGCGAGGTCGAGAGCCTCGAGGAAGTTCGTCACCGCCATCTCGTGCGGCACATGCAGGCCGACGATATCAAACGAAGCGACCGGCGCTGCACCCTCGAGCGAGAGCAGCGGAATACCCGCCTCGCGCATGGCGTCACCCATATCGGGCCACGGCACATAGCCACGCTCGCAAGAGATGCCCTCGGCCTGGTTAAGAATGTTGTAGAGGATGGCGATGCCCTGGTTGGGCAGACCAACCTCGTACACATCCGGGTAGATCAGGCAGCAACGGTAGTCGGCATCGGCCTTAGAAAGCGTGCCCCACTCGTGATCGATATAGCGGCTCGGCTTCTCGACCTTGGCGAGCAACGGCTCAATTAAATGAAAACAGTCTTGGTATGCAACGCGCAACGGAAAACCCCTAAGCAGCGAGATCTGATGCGTCCTGATAGGACGCCATAGGACGGGTAGCGCCCGCGACCGTGGTCACCAGATCGCGAACGCGGGAGAACGTGGCAGTGACCACCTCGTTGGCGCGGCTGTAGTCGACATCGCGCTCGTAGAGCGAAACGAGCGCACGGCCCATGCCATAGGTGCCCGCGGCAGCAGTGAGCGCCTTGACGGCAAACCCAATATGAGGCGTCTGCTTGACGAGCGCGCGGGTGACCGCGCGGATCACAAGACCGCCGGCAAGCACGCCCGCGACCTCGTAGCCGCGCTCAGGCTTAATGCCGCGTCCAAAGACGGCAGCGAGCTCAAAGAGCATGCCCACCTGCGCCAGCGCCATAACGGGATAATCGGCGCCCGGCAAAAACGCCAGCGCACCGGTCGCCATATTGGTTAGCGCGCACGAGGTGATGATACGATTGGCCGCCGCGATGCGCATGAAGGCAAAGTTCGCCGCAAAAGCCGTTTCCTTATCGGTGCGATCGAGAATCCAGCGGGCAAGCGTCTCGAGCAGATACGTCTTATCGGTTGCCGCTACCACGCCGAGCATGGGCGTGGACTCCTCGATAAACGGCACCTCCACAGCAGACTCGGCAAGCACGCACACGGGCGCGCCGGCGATCACGAGCTCCTGCACGGCACTCTCCAAGCGGTCGGAACCACACGAGAGCACCAGCACCACATCGGTATCGGTCTTTGGAGCAATTCGCTCCTCCCCCAGACGCTCGACGCGCACAATACCCGAGGTCGTCTGCGGCACAAAGGCGTCGCGCACCGTCTCGGCAAGAAAGCGCGAGGCGGACGAATCCAGATAGACCGAGACGCGCACCGGCGTATCGGAATCCTTCTTAACGGACGCGCCCATCTTAAAAGCGCGGGTCAGCTTATCTACGGGAATTTTCATAGCAAACCCCTCCAGCGGTTACGCGGCGCCCGAACGATGCCGCCATATGGATTGTACGATACCCACCGTCAGCAGCTGAATCATCATCGAAGACGAACCGAAGCTAATAAACGGTAGCGGAATACCGGTAATCGGCATCATGCCGATGCACATGCCGATGTTTTCGAAGGTCTGGAACGCCCACATGCCAACGATGCCCACACACGAAAGACGCAAAAACAGCGACTCGCACTTAAAGGCGACGCGGATCGACGAAAAGATCAGCAGCACGTAGAGGCACAGCAGCAAAAAGGAGCCGCAAAAGCCAAAGGTCTCGGACAGAAAGGCGAAGACGAAGTCGGTGTGGAACTCAGGCAGAAAGCCGCCGGCCGACTGCGTCGCATGGCCCAAACCCTTACCAAAGAAGCCACCCGAGCCAACGGCGATAAGCGACTGCTGCAGGTTGTAGGCATCGTCCGAATCGGCATTATCGGGGTCGATAAAGACCGTCAGACGGTTCATCTGATACTGCTTGATAAGCACATCGTGGCCGAGCAACGAATCAAAGACCGAATCGAGCGCCAGGACGAGGGCCACCAGGCCCACGAGCAGGGCCAGGGTCGACAGCACCCATTCGCGGCGTGCACCACTCATACAAATGACGATGGCGCCCGAAACCAGCACGACAAGGCCCGAGCCCAGGTCGCCCATGGCGACGACGGCCAAAAACGGAATGGACAACATGCCGCAGAGCTTGACGTAGTCGCGAACGGTATCGATGCGACCGTTATACTGCGAGCCAAGCGTAGCAATAAAGAAGATGGTGATGAGCTTGGCAAGCTCAACCGGCTGGAATGTCAAGCCGATACCGGGAATCTTGATCCAGCCCGTCATGCCCAGACCGCCCGTATAGGACAGACCCGGAATCTTGGGCGAGAGGATCACGATCAGGTCGATGACGAGCAACGCCGTCGAGAAATTGGAAATACCGCGCAGGTCGGAGCGCCAGACCAGCACCGCCAGCACCGTGCCGATGCCAATTCCCAGCAGATGGCGTGAGAACGAAGCATCGGCCTTAAACTGCGAAGCCGACCAGATAATGATGGCACCGTAGGCGACGAGCGCCACTGTAGCCACGAGCACACCGATATGGACCTTTTGGCGAAACGTGCCGCGCGAGGCCGAAAGTTGCTTGTTGACGCGGTCCAGGCTGCTGCGAGAGCCGGTCTTGGTTGAACGGAACAGATCCGCCGGAGAAAAATCCATCGCAACCTCCTATCGAACCGAAGAATCGCCCGAGGCCGAAGAGGTATCGGGCTCGTCATAAATCACACCGAGCACGTCGCGCACGACATGCATCGCGGTATCTGAGCCGCCGCCGCCCTGCTCCAGGACAGTAGCGATGACATACTTGGGATTATCGGCCGGTGCATAGGCGCAGAACCAAGCGTATTCGTCCTCGCCGCTTTTCTCGCCCGTGCCCGACTTGCCGTATACCTGCGGCGTCAGGGTACCAAAGTGCGCCGCCAGGGACGTCGATGCCGTGTATATCACGTCGTGCATGCCGTTGCGAACAAGAGCCAAATCCGAATCGCTGTTGATCTTGGCCTCCAGGCGCTTCTTCTTGCCCTTGCCATTGTACTTATAGGCATCGCCGTCGCCATCGCGCGACACGGCAGACAAAAATACGTGAGGCACGTACTGTTTGCCGCCGTTGGCAAGACCCATATAGGCGCACGCCATCTGCAGGGGCGTCACCAGGATGTCGCCCTGGCCGATAGCAATGTTGGTCATATCGCCGGCATTCCACTTGCGGTCCTCGGCAGAGGCGTCGGTGAAGTATGACTCTTTCCACTCGGCATCGGGAATACGACCCGCGCCCTCACTCGGCAGATCGATACCGCAGGTCTTGCCTAGGCCCCAGCGACGAAAGACCTCCTGCAGGCCCTCGGGATGTTGCTCGTCATAAAAGAACGCCTTACCCATGTCGTAGAAGACGGGGTCGCACGAGTTGGCGATACCCGACTGCAGCGTCATGGTGCCGTGGCCAGACGTCAGCCAGCAGCGCTTGCCCCAAGCCTTGCCCAGACCCGTCCAATAACCCGTGCAGTTGGTTGTCTGCCTTGAAGTGTAGGTTCCAAACTCAAGACCGGCCAGTGCCGAGAGCGGCTTGATGGTCGAGGCCGACATGTACTGTCCGCTAATGGCGCGGTTGAGCAGCGGGTGCGAACCCTTGTCATCATTGAGCTCGGTCCACACGTCATTTGAGACGCCGCCGATAAAGACGGACGGATCGAACTTGGGCTGGCTCGCCATGCCCAGGATCTCGCCATTGTTGGGATCGAGACACACCACAGCGCCGTTGCCGGCATTGCTGTAGCCAGTGGTCTTGGCAAGCTCGATAGCGCTCGCCAGCGCCGTCTCACAGGCCTGTTGGATCTTAAGGTCGAGCGTGAGCTTAATGTCGGAGCCGGCCTTCGCGGGCACGGCGCCGGCCTGACCGGTCACATTGCCCGAGGCATCGACCTTGACGGTCTGCTCGCCACGAATACCCTGCAGCAGGTTTTCGTAGTAGCTCTCAACGCCCGCCTGGCCCACGATATCGCCCGACTGGTACGTAATCTTGCCAGCAGAAGCATCATCATCGCCAGAGGTTTTCTTATTCTGGGCCTCGAGCTGCTCGGAGGTAATGGTGCCGGTATAGCCCAAGATATGGCATGCCGTCTCGCCGTATGGATACTGGCGCTCGGTACGCTCGGCAATCTTGACGCCCGGGAACTCGCCGGCGTGTTCCTTGATATAGGCAACCGTGGAGCGACGGACGTCCGTCGCGATGGTATGCAGGCTCTGAGCGCCCTCTGTATTGTCCTGAATATTGCGAAGGACCGCCACATAAGGCATTCCAAGCACGTTGGCAAGATGGCGAACCAGAACCTCATCCTCGGCAAGGTCGCGGTAGGCCACGACAGCAAGTGAGGGACGGTTCTGGACAAGCGCCACGCCATTGCGGTCGAGGATGCGGCCGCGCACAGCGGGTGTGGTAACGGTGCGAGTCTGATTACTATTGGCCTGCTTCTCGTAATAGTCCGACGAGACCATCTGCATGCCCCACAGCTTGACGGCAAGTGCCGCAAACATCGCGCCCACACCCGTGGTGAGGATGGAAAAGCGGCCCTTAAAGGCGGTCGCCGCGGTATTGCCCTCGCCCTCGGTGGCGCGCGGGGCCGTTCCATGCTGTGTATCGTAGGTAAAACGGGAATCGCCTCGACGCATGATGACCAGCGCGACCACGATGGCCACAACCAGCACGATACCGGCGATAATAACCGTCATCTGGGAAGACATCTACGGGCCTCCCCTATTTGAGCTTGCGGGTCTTGGGCTTAAAGCGCATACCCGTCTGGCGTCCGCCACGTGCGGAGAATCCATAGCCGGACTGCGGCACGACGCCGGACATCAAAAACGGAATGGCAACCAGACCCGTCAGGATCGAGGACGGCAGCGCATGGCCGAAGATCGCCACGACAAAGCTCGTCTCCAAACCCATAAACAGCAAGATGATGCTGTAGATCACATTAATGACGAGCGCAAAGGCGCCCACGGTGACGCCGCGCGCACTCGGGGTACCGCCCGTCTGACCGACGGCGCTGTGCACCAGGGCAAAAGAACCCACGGTCAGCAGGAGCGACATAACGCCCACCGGCACGGCAGCGGACAGGTCATAAAACAAGCCGCTGCAAAAACCGCACACGACGGCACGGGTCGGGTCGCCCGAGAACACGCTTAGGCACACCAGGATAATCATGAAGTTGACGCGACCTCCCGCAATGGAGATCTGCGGTGCCAGGCCTGCCTGCAGCAGCACACACACAATGGCGGCGATTACAAACGTGCGGGAGCTCATCCCCTGCTCGTGTAGATCCATGGACATGCCCCCTATTCGCTCGAGCCAGAATCGGTCGTCTCGGACGTGTCGGAACTGTCATCCGAGCTCTCGTCCTTCGTCTTGGTCGCAGCATCTCGCGACGTTCCCTGCGGCGTGCTGTTGGCCGTGCTCACGTCCTCATCCGAGGCCGACTGTT
>WGSK01000010.1:0-49840 GCA_014871655.1 Collinsella sp.
GCGCAGGACTGTAGAGCAGGAAAGTTCATATGCGCCGCCCGGCTCCCGCGGCTCTCAGGGGCATCTCTCATGCAAAAACTGTCGTGGGGTAAAGTCCGAGGTCAGTGGCGTTTTATACCGAGAAATCCAAAAAAGTTGAAAATTCATTACAAATTTGCGTTGACTTTAGGTAACTAAAGTTTCATACTCCTTTTCAACCACTGGGGGATGTGAACACGCACGGATCGTTCGCATCATGATTGAAGAGGATTTCTTAGACATGTTTACGCATCAGCTAAACATTATCAGCGTAGTAATTATCTGATGCGGGTTAGCACATACAGCTAGCCCGTACGATAACGGGCGGCTGATGAAGATGAGGGTCGTCGAGCGCAACCGACGGCCCTCATTTTTTATGTCTAGGAAGTTCTTTTTAGAGGAGGAAATGTAATGAACGGAGTTTTGCTCATGGTTGTGGCCGCGGCGGTGCTCGCCTGCGGCTATCTGGGCTATGGTCGCTGGCTGGCCAACAAGTGGGGCGTTGACAAGGATGCCCTCACGCCGGCCAAGCGCATGAAGGACGGCAACAGCTTCTCGCCCGTCTCCGCCTTCACCGCGTTCTCGCACCAGTTCAGCTCGATCTGCGGTGCTGGCCCCGTCACGGGTACGATCGTCGCCATGGCCTTTGGCTGGCTGCCCGTCGTGCTCTGGGTCCTCGTCGGCGGCATCTTCTTTGGTGCCGTCCACGACTTTGGTGCCCTGTACGCTTCGATGAAGAACAACGGCAAGTCGCTCGCTCAGCTCATCGAGAAGTACATCGGCAAGACCGGCCGTCGCCTGTTCCTGCTGTTCTGCTGGCTGTTCTGCATCATCGTCATCGCCGCTTTCACCGACATGGTCTGCAAGACGTTCATGTTCACCCCGGCCGTTGACGCTTCTGGTGCTGCTACCGGTGCCATCGACTTCACCAAGTCCTATGCCGCCGGCTGCGCTGGTACCATCTCCATCCTGTTCACCTTCGTCGCTATCGCCTTTGGTTGGGCCCAGAAGAAGTTCAACCTCACCGGCGCTGCCGAGTTCGTCACCGGCGTGGTCCTTATGGTTCTCATGTTCGCCGTCGGTATGCAGTTCCCGGTCTACCTGGACAAGTTCCAGTGGTTTGCCGTCGTCATGGTCTACCTGGTCTTCGCTGGCGCTATGCCCATCCAGATGCTCAAGACCCCGCGTGACTACCTCACTTCCATCATGATGATCGTCATGATCGTCTGCGCTGTCCTCGGCATCGTCGTCCTGGGCGTCAACGGTCAGGCCACTATCACCGCTCCGGTCTTCACCGGCTTCTCCACTGCTTCCGGCATGATGTTCCCGGTCCTGTTCGTCTCCGTCGCTTGCGGTGCTCTCTCCGGTTTCCACAGCCTCGTTTCTTCCGGCACCTCTTCTAAGCAGGTCGAGAAGGAGCAGGACGCCGTCAAGGTCGGTTACGGCGCCATGATCGTCGAGTCCTTCGTCGGCATCCTTGCCATCATCGTCGCCGGCATCATGTTCTCCGACATGAACACCGCCGGTACCGGCGCCCTCAACGCCGGTGTCGCTTCCACCCCGTTCCAGATCTTCGCCGCTGGCATCTCCCGCGGCATGCAGGCCTTCGGTGTTGACGGCACGCTCGCTACTGTCTTCATGACCATGAACGTCTCCGCTCTGGCCCTGACCTCGCTCGACGCTGTCGCCCGCATCGCCCGCACCTCGTTCTCCGAGTTCTTTGCCCAGACCAACGACGCCCTGGCCATCGAGTCCCAGGCCGGCTACATGAAGGTCCTCGGCAACCCCTGGTTCGCCACGGTCGTCACCCTGCTTCCTGGTCTCGCCCTCGCTTTTGGTGGCTATGCCAACATCTGGCCGCTCTTTGGTGCTTCCAACCAGCTGCTCGGTGGCATGACCATGATCACCCTCGCCGTGTTCTGCAAGTGCACCGGCCGCAAGGGTTGGATGCTTTACGTGCCCGTCGCCTTCCTGCTCTGCTGCACCTTCACCTCGCTGGTCCAGAGCGCCATGGGCTGCATGACCGCCGTCCAGGCCTACGGCTTCTTCGGTACCATCCCGGCTACCGCCACCACGGCCGCTGTCTCCGTCGCCGCTACCAAGGGCCTGCAGCTCGTCTTCGCCGTCCTGCTGATGGTCCTGGGCCTCATCGTTGCCGTCAACTGCCTCAAGGAGTTCTTTGGCAAGGAGGCCGGTTCCATGCCCGACGAGGAGCCCGAGTGGTCCGAGATGGGCAAGGCCGAGCATGGCCGCGCCGCTGCTGCCGAGGCTCCCGCCGACGCCGAGGCTGCCAAGGCCTAGTCAGCTTGATGGACCAACCGTTCCATCCATATGACTCGGAAAGACCGGGTCCGCAACGACGCGGACTCGGTCTTTTTTCTTGCGAGAACGGGTGATGCAAGGGCGTCCTCGCAGATGTTTTGCGTGGATAGGCTCGCGCGTTGTACCATATAAACGTATATGTGTACATATGAAAGGGGCCCCGTGGCCAAGACGGTATATTCCGATAACCAAAATAATGTCGATGCCCTGGCTGAGCGTCTGAGCAGCCAGACGTCGCTTTCTGCCGAGCGCGCCAAGCTGGTTGCCTACGACCTGCTCTGCCGCAAGGCACTCAAGATCAAGTCGAGCGCGCTGGCGCAGATTTTCCGCTCCGTCGATAAGGAATGCGACACCAAGGCGATGCGCGACGAACTCATCGCGGCAAAGATCGTTACCAAGATCGAGGGCAGCGGCATTAACGGCCGCCCTGCCTTTTACACCATTAATGTCGAGATTAACGATGCCCAGGAGCAGCCCGTCGAGGTTGCCGAAGAGACCGTCGAGGACGTTGTCGAGGCGCCCGCTTCGGTGGAAACGGCTCCGCGCGAGCATGTCGATACCGACGAGCTGCTTGACGAGAGCGTCGTTCGCGCCTTTACGGCCAAGGCCGGCCGCGGCGGTTTTGGTGGGGGTGGCAAGCGCGATGCTCAGCGCCGTGCCCAGCAGGAGCGCTTCCGTCGCGCCGTTGCTCAAAAGGATGAGCTCGATACCGAGGCTGTTGAGACCGAGGTTGCTGTCGAGTCGCAGAAGCCCGCGCAGGAGCAAAAGCCCGTGAAGGTCCAAGAGCCCAAGCGTTGTCGCGGTGCTCACTTTAAGGCTGCGCAGCGGGATGTCGCGCATGAGGTTGAAGAGCCTTCCGAGGTTGCAGACGATGCTGAGGAGTCTGCCAAGAGAGCTCCGGCTTCGTGCCGTCCCGGCCGCGGTTTTGCGGGACGCGCGTATCCCGTAAAGCGTCAGGAGAAGGGCGAGCCGGTTTCGACCACCCAGGACGAGAAGACCGTTGAGCCGGCGGCTCGCGAGCAGAAGCCTGTTGAGCCGCAGCTTGAGGTTGATGCCGAGGCCAAGGGCCAGCAGCCTACTGATGAGCAGGCGGAGCAGGGCGCGTCGAGCAAGCCTCGCCGCCGTCGCCATCGTGGGGGCCGCAGTTCCCATGCCGAGACTGCAACCGAGAAGACCACGCCGCAGAACGAGGATGCGAAGGCCGAGGTTTCTTCGGGGCAGCCTAAGCGCCAGCCGGCGAAGGAGAGCAAGTCCGTTCGTCCGCAGAAGCAGGCGTCCTTGCCGAAGCACGAGCGCAATTCCCAGGGCGATTCTAAGCGCAAGTCTCAGAAGAAGCCGGAGTCTGCCGCAGCAGATACTGCTGCCCAGCAGCCCAAGTCGTTCGTCCACGGCGAGGTCTCGGCGTTTGCCCTTGCCCGCGTTTTAGGCAGGCAGCTGCTCAAGGTTGTCCCTACGCCTACGGCGCTCTCTAAGATCAAGGAGCAGCAGACACAGATCGTAAAGGTCGAGGGCAAGGACGGCAAAAAGGCTCCGCAGCGCACTCAGCACAACGAGATGTCCAACCGCAAGATTGCCGAGGAAATCGCAATCATCCAGGCTTGGATCGAGCAGAACCGAGGTGCCGATACGCCGGTTGCCTCGCGCCGCCAGCGTGCCTACCAGATCTTTAACGACGAGAAGGCTTTTGACGGCAAGCACGGTGAGCGCTTGATCAGGCGTATGACCGAAAAGGGCATCAGCATGCAGGCGATCAAGGTCGCCCCCAATCGCCCCGTGCACTTTACGGGCTTCTTTACGCTGGGCGCCGACAAGCCGTTCATTATGGTCGAGAACCTGGACACCTACGACGAGATCGTCAAGCTGCTGCGTGGCCGCAAGCACGCCAAGCTCTTTGGCATCAAGGTGGGCGGCGTGATTTTTGGCGGCGGATGCAAGGCGAGCGTCTCGCATGCCTTGGACGATTATCTGGCCGAGATTGGCTATCGCTTTAACTACGTCTACTACGTAGGCGATATCGATCGCGAGGGCGCGCGCATCGTCGAACAGGCTCGCAATGCCAATGTGGTTGAGATTCGCCTGCATGCCGGCATGTACCGCGCCATGCTCGCCGAGCATAAGCGTCGCGTGAAGGCCGGCGGCGAGTGCGAGCCCGCGGCTGCCAACCAGGGCGTGCCGCAGAACCTGGCAGCGACGATCAAGGATCTGCCCATGGTTACGCGCGTGCAGTTCCGCAACGTGCTACGTGAAGGCGGGCGCATTCCGCAGGAGATCCTGATGACCGCAGACTATCGGGATGGCGACTCGGGAAGCTTCGACCGCATGCTCAACAACTAGATTCCGCCGTTCTACCGAACGGCGGTCTTCTTGACGCTGCGAGGGGCCCTGGCACGGCAATCTGACGTTCAACTTCGGCGGCGCGACCAGAAGGTCGGCGCCGCCTTGTTTCACGTCACCTTGCCATACCAGGGCCCCTCTCGCTGTCACGTCCAAAACATCGAGGTTAAGTGGCCTCCTGTTCGTGCGGAACTCGCGATAAACCTAAGCCGGTGTCCCCACTCTCCCGGGGCCTGTGGTTACTTGGTTGTTGCATGCGGCTCGCTTTTCGGAACAGGGCTGATAATTCTAGATGCAAGGCGCTCTTGGTCGTTATGGGCCTGGGGCGTCTGTCTTATATAGGTAGATTCCTTGCGGGTTCGAATCCCTCCGCTTGCTCACAAGAAAAGCCTCCCGATCGGCTATGCGTTCGAGAGACTTGTTTCTTTGGCTGGGACGGAGGGATTCGAACCCCCAACAGCCGGCACCAAAAACCGGAGTTCTACCGTTGAACTACGTCCCAATGTGTGGCGTTGCCCAAAAGCAACTCGTTTAGTTTACCTAATCTGCGAGGGCATCGCAAACGCCATCGAGCAGGCGTACGGCGAGTGTCTGCGCGTCGCTGGCCGTGAAGGTGCCGTTGTAGCGCGTCATGCCCGTGAGCTCAATGCGAATGCGAGCCGGCTTCTGCTGCGCGGCGACATTGGCGGTGCGGATGCGCTGGGCCAGGTTGTGGCACTCGGCGAGGGCGATCGTGGCGCGCGGCGCTGCATCTGCGGGCAGCTCATCGCTTGCGATCTCGAGCACCAGGTCAACGTCGGTTGGGACCTCGGAGTCGCAGAGCATCATGCCGCTGTTGTCGGTCGTTGCCGTGGCGATATTCCACATGCGCGACGCAACGCTGCGTGCGATGGGGTCCTCGCCGATAACGGCAATCTGGAAGCGCTCGAGCACGTTGGCGGCGCGAGCAAAACCGATACGGGACTCGGCTTCGGTGACCGAGGGCTTGCCCTCCCACACATGGTGCAGGCGGTTGATGTAGGCGTAGGTGTCCTGGAAGGCCATGCCGTCGGCAAACAGGCCGACATTTTCCTGGAACTGCTGCAGGGCGGCCTCGGTATGCGGACCAAAGTAGCCGTCGTCTTCGCCACAGGCAAAGCCCAAAACGTTGAGAGCGCGCTGCAGGGCCTGCACATCGGCGCCATGGAAATTGGGCATGCGCAGATAGAGAGTGCGGTCGCCCAGCTTATACGAAGCGTCTACAAGGGCGCTCCAGCAGGGGATATCGACGGCATGACCGGCAGCAAGGCCGCTGTCGAGCCTGAAGGTGCTGACGGCCTGCTCAGTGGTGGCTCCAAAGTACTTGTCGGTGACTTCGGCGGCATCAATCGTGTAGCCGAGCTGCAGGAGACGAGACTGCACGTCCTCGACGGCTGCTCCTTGCATGCCCGTTGTAATAGGTTCCATGAACGAACCCCTTTCGGCGTACCATTCGTACTATTTGAGCGTCTGTCGGATAGACAACGCAAAGGGATGCATAAACATGCACTCAACAGTGTAGCAAGTTGTGCCTAAATACGCTGCTGACAGGTTTTATAACCCCCGTTAGTTAAGACGCTCCACAAAGAAATCTGCCATGGAGAGGAACAGCTCGCGTGCGTGCGGATCAAGCTCAACGTTCTCGATGGCCGCTTTGGCCTTAGCGGTCAGGTCGAGCGCGTAAGTGTGGGCGTAATCGATGGAGTCGGTCTCCTGGAAGATCTCCACGGCGCGTGCGAGCTGCGCGGGATCATCGGTGCCCGAGGAAAGAATCGCCTCGATCTCGTCGTGGTGGCGCTCATCAGAGAGGGCGTGTACGGCGACAAGCGTGCGCTTGCCCTCGGTGATGTCGGTGCGGAAGTCCTTGTTGGCGGCTTCCTTAGTGCCGACAAGGTTGAGCAGGTCGTCCTGAATCTGAAAGGCGAGGCCCGTGTGCAGGCCAAAGGCGCGCAGCGCTTCGATTTGCTCATCGCTGCCGCCGCCGATAATGGCCCCGGCGGCAAGCGGCGTGGCTCCGCTGTAAAACGCGGTCTTGTGCGTCGCCATGTCCAGGTAGTCATCAACCGAGATATCAAAGCGCCCGTCACGGACCCAACCCAGGTCGAGCGCTTGACCCTCGATGGTGCGGACGATCATCTCGGTAAGCTCGTGGAGCACACGCAGCTTCACGTCGGACTCCAGCGTGGGGTCGTCGAGAACCGTCTTGGTGACCATGGTGAGCGCCAGGTCGCCACAATTGATGGCAAGGCCCGTGCCCTCGGTAAGGTGCATGCAGGGCTTACCTCGACGAAGCTGTCCGTTGTCGGCGATGTCGTCATGGATAAGCGCTCCCGACTGAAAGTGCTCGATAGCTGCCGCCGCGCTGCGGGCGCTCTCAAAGCTGCCACCTACCGCGGTGGCGGCGAGCATGCAGATGAGCGGGCGGTGGCGCTTGCCGGCATTGGCCGTAAATGTCGAGAGCGGGGTATACAGGTAGCGCTCGATATCGGCAGAGGTCGCCTGTCCGTCAAAGAACGTGGCCAGATAGTCGTTGATCTGGTCAAAGTGCTGGGCTAAAAAGCTGGTAAACGGACTGGACACGGGTTCTCGCATTCTTTCTTAGGTTGCATCGTTGCGGTGTGCAGATACCATATTGCCACATTGGAGTTGCCGGCGCGTCTGTTTTGGCGATTTGGGGAAACGGGACGCGTGCGCGTGCCGGCTGCTTATATAAGCCTAAAGTGCTCGAGCGCCTTGACGACGCCATTTTTGTCGACCGAGTCGGTGATGTAGTCGGCGCGCTTTTTGAGATAGTCCGGCGCATTGCCCATGGCGATACCGACATCGACGGCGTTCATCAGCGAGACGTCATTGCTGGCGTCGCCGATGCCGTATACGGTTCCGTGGTGGGGATCGAGGGCGTCGAGTACAGACTGGATGCCCCCGCGCTTCGTGCATTCGCGGGGCGAGATTTCGGTTACCTCGAGTTCGAGCTCGTTAAAGCACAGCAGCGGCTCAAGTGCCTTGTCTTGAGCGATGTGGTTGGCGAGCGATGTAGACATCAAGATCTTGTAGACACTGTAATGTTGCAGCTGCGTGACTGCGTCGCCCAGGGTGCGCGCGTATCCGGGAGCATCGGGCGCATCGGCACTCATGCGCACGACGCCGTTGAGGCCCTCAAAGCGGATGACCTCGCCCGATTGCTCAAGGTAGGGGGCAAGACGCTGCAACATACTGGGCGTCATCGACAGATCGCGAATTGCGTGTCCGTCGATCTCGGCGTAACCGCCCGCAAGACAGACGATGCCGGTCCAGGGCAGCTCAAGAAGTTTGGGGTGGATGCAGCTCAGGGTACGTCCCGTGCAGATAAAGGCCATGTTGCCGTTGGCGACAAACTCGCGGATTGCCTGCGAAACCGCCTCGTTGGGATAGGGGGAGAGGTCCCGCTCGTCTTCGGGAAGGTCTTGGGCGAGCCTGGGGTCTTGCCAGGCGAGCGTTCCGTCGATATCGAAGAAGCAAATATCGCCGCGCTTATGGGCTGCGCTGGCGGCAGGGGAGGCCGAGGTGGTGGGCACAAATTCCGGCTCGAGGCCCATGATCTGGTCAAAATGCTCTTTAACGCGGGGAACGGAGATGCCGATGATCACCTGGGCGGTCTTGCCCGTAATGATGAGGCCCTTGGCGCCCACCGCGACAAACGACGCGTTATCTGCAACGATGGAAGGGTCTGCGACCTCGACGCGCAGGCGCGTGGCGCAGTTGGTTGCGCCCACGATATTGCCAACGCCACCTAAAAGCTGAATTACCCGCTCAGCGAGGACGTGATCTTGATCGGATCGACTATTGACCTCGTCATTGGGAGATTGCTCTTTGGCAAAGTCGCTTCCCGTTAAACAATCGATTGCCGCGCGATTGGCAACATGATCCTCGCGGCCCGGTGTCTTAAGGTCATAGACCAAGATGAGTGCTCGAAAACTAACAAAAAAGATGAGGCTAAAGGCAAGGCCGATACCGAGCGCCAAAAGATAGGCACCGGCATGCGTGCGCATGAGCGGAATAAAGTTGAAGGCTGCCATCTCCATCAGGCCGCCCGAGAAGATGCCGACGATGCCAAAGAGATTCATGGTTGTGGCAAGGCAAGACGATAAGACGGCGTAGAGCAAAAAGAGCCCGGGGTGGGTGAACATAAAGAGAAACTCGAGTGGCTCGGTAACGCCGCAAACCACCGAGGCGATGATGGCGGGAACAAGGATGACCCTGAGGCCGGCGCGGCGCTCGGGTTTTGCGGTGGAGTAGAACGCAGCTGCGATGGCAGGAAGGCCAAAGAGCTTGACCCAGCCGGTGGCGGTAAAACCGGCCCACGGCGCAAGCTCATTAAGGGGGCGCGTGCTATGGGAGAGGATGGGGAGCAAACTGCTCCACGTGGCGTAGATGCCGTCGTTAATGACCAGGTTGTCGTAGTAGATCGGCATGTAGAGCAGGTGGTGCAGGCCAAAGGGCTCGAGTGCTCGTTCTAAAAAGACAAAGATGCCCACGCCAAAGGGGCCGACGCCTGCAAGCGCGTGACGCAGCGTATCGGTTACATCGTATACGTAGGGCACGATGGCGGCCGAGATAGCGGCAAGGGCAAACACGGCAAAAAAGCTGATGAGGTAGACCAGCGAGGAGCCCGAGAAGGTGCCGAGCCAATCGGGAACCTTGGCATCGTAGAAGCGGTCATGGATGGCAACGACGGTTGCCGATACCGCCAGCGGGCCGATAATGCCGGTGTCGAGCGTCTTGATGCCGTCGATGACGGTGATACCGCTGGCGGAGGTCAAAGATGACGGGTACTCAAGTCCAAGGTTGTCTCCGCTCAGCTTAATGATCTCGCTCAAAAAGAAGCAGTAGGCAAAATAGGCGACGAGAGCCTCGAGACAGCAACGAGCCGGTTGTTTTTGGGCAAGACCGATGGGCAGCGCTACGGCAAAAAGGAGCGGGAGGCGTTTAAAGACCGTCCACGAGCCGCGCTGGATGATGGTCCAAAAAACGTACCAAGGGGTTCCGTATACGGCGAGATCGCCGACGATGTCCGCAGTCGTTGCGAGAGCGGAGACGCCGACCATGAGGCCCGATATAGAAAACAGCATGGCGGGCGCGAACATTGCCCCGCCAAAGCGTTGGATTTTTTGCAGCATGTTCTGCCTTCCGAATATCGAGGCGCGTTGCGCGTGGGGAAACGTTTAAACAATGGATTCATTGTAGAGGACCAGACGATTGTCGTACCGGCAGTTTTGAGCGAAACCGATTTGGGCATGACAGAAACCGTCAACGGTTAAATCCTGTCGCTTTACCGATATTCAGTTTAAACAACTTTAAGAAATGCTATCGTGCCTAGCCGGAAATGAATAATGTAGAGGTGAAACAATGCCAAAAGCGATATACGAAGGAATCTACCGAGAAATACGCTCGCGCATCATTAATGGGACCTATGCGTTTCAGGAGATGCTGCCAACCGAAGCCGAGCTGACCGCGGAGTTCGGATGCACTCGCAATACCGTCCGTCGCGCCTTGGGTATGCTGGCCGACGGGATGTTTGTGCAGCCCATACACGGCAAGGGCGTGCGCGTTATTTGGCTTAAGGGCGAAACCGACATGTTGGGCGCACTCGAAGAGGTTGAGTCGTTTGGCGAGTTTGCAAAGCGCAACAATGCCGTTGCATCGACGGACGTTAAGTCTTTCGAACATCTGGTTTGCACCGAGCAACTCTCTCGTCACCTGGGCTTTAAGGTGGGCGAGGAGTTGATTCGCGTAGTGCGTGTCCGAAGCCTCAACGGCAACGCGCGCCAAGTGGACCATGGCTATTTTTTGGCGTCGATCGCCAAGGGCCTGACTCCCGAGATCGCGGCAGATTCTATTTACGGCTATCTGGAGCACAAGCGCGGTGTCAAAGTGATGGCGAGCCGTCGTACGGTGAGTGTCGAGCTCGCCAACGATGAGGACTGCAGCTATCTTGACCTCGGCAAATACAACTGCGTTGCCGTCATGGAGAGTCAGTCGTACACCTCGGATGGCATCTTGTTTGAGGTGACGCACACTCGCACACACCCCGAGATCTTCCATTACCGCGTCAATTCCAAGCGATAGCCGGCTAGCTCGCAGCCTGACGAGACTCATGGCCTCAAAGAGAAAACGCCCGGTCAAACCGACGGTACATCGGCTTGACCGGGCGTTTTCTCTGCATTAGATAACAAATAATTGTTTATACAAAACTTGTCAAGTATCAAGTTGAAATTACCGTTCACCGAAGTTTTTCTACCGCTCTAGTAATACTTGTTCAAACAACTAGCCAAATGGCGTATCGTTCAAATCAGCAAAAGGGGCAAAGTCCCCGAGCCAATCTCCGAAGGCGGCGGCAAAGGGTGCCGCCACGGTGTGAAAGGGTGGATTGTAATGAAGAACGAAATGAGCAGAAGGCAGTTCCTGGGCTTTGCTGGTTCCGCGGCTGCAGTTCTTGGTCTGGGCCTCGTGGGTTGCGGTGGTTCTGCCGGCTCCGGCTCCTCTGCTTCTGGTGACGCTGCCGAGGTCTACTTCCTCCAATTCAAGCCCGAGGTCGACAAGGAGTGGAAGGAGATCGCCAAGGCCTATAAGAAGGAGAAGGGCGTCGAGGTCAAGATCGTGACCGCCGCTTCCAACACCTACGAGGAGAAGCTTAAGTCCGAGATGTCCAAGAGCTCCGCTCCGACCCTGTTCCAGGTCAACGGCCCCACCGGTCTTAAGAACTGGAAGGATTACTGCGCCGACCTGTCCGATACCAAGCTCCGCGGTGAGCTCATTGACGACTCCCTGGCTCTGCAGTCCGACGGCAAGGATGTGTGCATCGACTGGGTCCAGGAGAGCTTCGGCATCATCTACAACAAGCAGCTGCTCGAGAAGGCTGGCTACAAGGCCGAGGACATCAACTCCTTCGACAAGCTGAAGGCTTGTGCCGACGACATCCAGGCCCGCAAGGACGAGCTTGGTGTCGAGGGTGCCTTCACTTCCGCCGGCATGGACGACTCCTCCAGCTGGCGCTACACCACCCACCTTGCCAACATGCCGCTCTACTACGAGTTTGAGAAGGAGCACAACCAGGAGGACGACGAGATCAAGGGTGAGTTCCTCGACAACTACAAGCAGATCTTCGACCTGTACATCACCGACTCCACCTGCGATCCTTCGCAGCTTGCTTCCAAGACCGGCGACGACGCCACCAACGAGTTCGCAACCGGCAAGGCCGTCTTCTACCAGAACGGCTCTTGGGCCTACTCTGACCTCGTCAAGGCCGGCATGACCGACGATCAGATTGGCATGATGCCGATCTACATCGGTGTTGACGGCGAGGAGAACCAGGGCCTGTGCTCCGGCGGCGAGAACTACTGGTGCGTCAGTTCCCAGGCTTCCGAGGATGCCCAGAAGGCCACCGAGGACTTCATGTATTGGTGCGTCACCGCTGACACCCCGACCAGCATCATCGCCGACAAGATGGGTCTGACCGCTCCGTTCAAGAGCGCCAAGGAGACCACCAACGTCTTCTCGCAGCAGGCCGTTGCCATGGCCAAGGACGGCAAGAAGACCGTCGCTTGGGACTTCGTCTACATTCCCTCCGAGGAGTGGAAGAAGAACCTCAAGCAGGCTCTGATTGCCTACGCTGCCGATAACAGCAAGTGGGACGGCGTCAAGAACGCCTTCGTCGATGGCTGGAAGACCGAGAAGGCCGCTTCCGAGTACGCAGTTGCTGCCCAAGCTATCTGATTAGCGACAGGGGGCGGGCAGACGTTGGTTTGCCCGCCCCCTGCATATTGAAAGGACCCTTTTATGGGCAAAGCACTCAAGCGCTGGTGGCCGCTCTTTATGCTGCCCACGTGTCTGGCGTTTATGATCGGGTTCGTGATCCCTTTTATCCAGGGCTTCTATCTCTCGTTCTGCCAGTTTATTATCATTAGTAACGCGCACTTTGTCGGTATCGAGAACTACGTACGCGCGCTGTCCGATCCGCAGTTTGCCACGTCGTTCTTCTTTACGGTGGCGTTTGCCTTCCTGTCGACGGTGCTCATCAACGTGATCGCCCTCGCCATCGCGCAGGCGCTCACCCGCAAGGCACTCAAGGGCACCAACATCTTCCGTACGATCTTCTTTATGCCGAACCTGATCGGCGGCATCGTGCTGGGCTACATTTGGCAGATTCTGATCAACTGCCTGCTCTCCAACATCGGCGCCGACCTTATCGCCCTTAACTCTGCTGCTGGCTTCTGGGGCCTTATCATCCTGACCCTGTGGCAGCAGGTCGGCTACATGATGATCATCTACATCGCTGGTCTGCAGTCCATTCCGTCCGACTACATCGAGGCCGCCAAGGTCGACGGCGCCACGGCATGGCAGACGTTTTGGAAGGTTAAGATCCCCAATCTGATGCCGACGATCACCATCTGCCTGTTCCTGTCCATCACCAACGGCTTTAAGCTGTTCGACCAGAACCTCGCCCTTACCGGCGGCGCCCCTGCGCACTCCACCGAGATGCTCGCCCTGAACATCTACAACACGTTCTATTCGCGTGCCGGTATCGCATGGCAGGGCATCGGTCAGGCCAAGGCGGTTATCTTCTGCATCCTGGTCGTAGCAATCTCCATGATCCAACTTAAGGCCACGAGGTCCAAGGAGGTGCAGCAGTAATGAAACGCGATAAGGCTATTAACCGCGCGCTCTCGATTTTCTTTACGATTCTGTCGCTCGCGTGGATCTACCCCGTGTTCATGATTGCGCTCAATTCCTTTAAAAAGGGAACTGCAATCAGCACCACCACGGCGTTCGATTTGCTTACGCCTGAGACGTTCAACGGCCTCGCAAACTACATGCACGCCCTTAACGAGCAGGGCTTTGCCTCGGCATTTATGTACTCGCTCATCATCACGGTCACGTCGGTCGTTCTGATCTTGGTGTGCTGCTCCATGTGCGCTTGGTACGTAGTGCGCGTCAACAGCAAGATCTCGAACTTCTTCTATTACCTGTTCGTGTTCTCGATGGTCGTACCGTTCCAGATGCTCATGTTCACGCTGTCCAATTTGGCGGACCGCATCGGCTTCAACACGCCGTTCAACATCTGCTTTATCTACCTCGGCTTTGGCGCGGGCCTGGCGGTCTTTATGTTCGCCGGTTTTGTAAAGAACATCCCGCTCGAGATCGAGGAGGCGGCCATGATTGATGGCTGCAACCCGGTCCAGGTGTTCTTTAAGATCGTCCTTCCCATCATGAAGCCCACCTATCTTTCGGTCGGCATCCTCGAGACCATGTGGGTCTGGAACGACTATCTGCTGCCCTACCTTACGCTCGACTCCACCAAGTACAAGACCATTCCTATCTTGATCCAGTACTTCCGCGGCGGCTACGGCCACGTCGAGCTCGGCCCCATGATGGCCTGCATCATGATGGTCGTTATCCCCATCGTCATCATGTACATCCTCTGTCAGAAGTACATCATCGACGGCGTGGTGGCAGGTGCCGTCAAGGGCTGATGCCGTAACTGTTTTGCAAGTTTCTGCGGCGCCCCTCAGCGCGGCGCCGCATATCGAAAGGTAGAGACATGGCCGAGATCGTTCTCAAACATGTTCAGAAGGTGTATCCCAACAACGAGTCAAAAAAGAAGGGCTTCTTTGGCAAAAAGAAGAAGACCGAGGAGAAGAAGCACAACCTCAAGGTTACCGAGGACGGTGTGCTCGCTGTAGAGGACTTCAACCTCACCGTTCACGACCAGGAGTTCGTCGTCCTCGTTGGCCCCTCTGGCTGCGGTAAGTCCACGACGATGCGCATGGTCGCCGGCCTGGAGGACATTACCTCGGGCGATGTGCTCATCGACGGCAAGCGTGTCAACGACGTGGCGCCCAAGGACCGCGACATCGCCATGGTGTTCCAGAGCTACGCTCTGTACCCCAATATGACGGTGTACGAGAACATGGCATTTACGCTCGAGCTCAAGAAGGTTCCCAAGGACGAGATCGACCGCAAGGTTCGCTCTGCTGCCGAGATTCTGGGCATTACCGAGTACCTCGACCGTAAGCCCAAGGCGCTCTCCGGCGGCCAGCGCCAGCGTGTCGCTATCGGCCGCGCCATCGTGCGTGACCCCAAGGTCTTCCTGATGGACGAGCCGCTGTCCAACCTGGACGCCAAGCTTCGTAACCAGATGCGTGCCGAGCTCATTAAGCTGCGCCACGAGATCAAGGGCACGTTCATTTATGTTACTCACGACCAGACCGAGGCCATGACCCTTGGCGACCGTATCGTGGTCATGAAGGACGGCGTCGTCCAGCAGATCGCCACGCCGCAGGAGGTCTTCAACCATCCCGCGAACATCTTCGTCGCCGGCTTCATCGGCGTACCGCAGATGAACTTCTTCGATGCCCAGCTGGTGCGCTCGGGCAACGGCTTTACCGTCAAGACCGAGGATATGAACGTGGCGCTCGCCCCCGAGACCTGCGCTCAGCTTGCCCTCAACTGGGACGGCGGCGACGTGAAGGAGATCACGGCCGGCGTGCGCCCCGAGCAGATTCTGCTTGCCGACAAGGACGAGGAGGGCGCGCTCCAGGGTACCGTCGAGGTGACCGAGCTCATGGGTTCGACCGAGCATGTCCACGTGACCGCTCCCGACGGCCAGTTTGTTCTGATTATCCCCGTCGTCGACCTCGAGGCCAAGGGCGCGCTCAAGGCTGGCGACACCATCTGGTTCAAGTTCGAGAAGAACGCGACCCATCTCTTCGATAAGGTCTCTGGCAAGAACCTTATCTAGGCCCGGTGCATCCAGGCCCTCCCTTTGGGCGACTGCGGTATTGCCATCCTTTTGCCGCGGTCACATATAAGGCTCCCCTCCCGTCCACTGGGCGAGAGGGGAGCCTTTCTTTGTGTTGGGGCTGTCTGACCGGTCGTTTGTCTCGATCTGTAACGGGTGAGGCTGATTTCGGACGTTAGATGTTACAGATCGAGACGGTTCCGCTGAGCTAACCATTTCATCTAAATCTGTAACACCAAAGGTGAATTTCAGCTGCTAGATGTTACAGATCGAGATAAACCCAAGGGGAGGGGCCGGTATGTCTCAATCTGTAACAGCTGGGACCGTTTTTACCGAGTAGTTGTTACAGATCGAGATTGTTTGGCCGAGTTGGGTCGCAGAGTAACGTGCGGGCACAAAAAACGGAGCCGTGTTGCCACGACTCCGTTTCTCAAGAGGATGGGTAAGGGAAGCGAAATTAGCTCAGGTGCCAAATCTCGTCGTTGTACTGGGAGATCGTGCGGTCAGACGAGAAGGTGCCGGCGTTGGCGATATTGATGAGCGTCTTGCGCATCCAGGCGTCCTGGTCCTCGTAGTCGGCCAACACGCGCTCCTTGGTCTGGATGTACTCCTCGATGTCGAGCAGGGCCATAAACCAGTCCTTGCCCTTAATGTCATCGTGCAGGCGCTGCAGGCGCTCGACGTTGCCGGTCGCCATAAAGGCCGGGTTGGTGATGAAGTCCACCAGCAGTTTAATGCCGGGCTTGCGGTAGAGCACACCGGCGTCATAGGTGCCGTCGGCATAGAGCTGCTCGACCTGTTTGGACGAGGCACCAAAGGTATAGATATTCTCGTCGCCCACGAGCTCGGCAATCTCCACGTTGGCGCCGTCGAGCGTGCACAGGGTTAGGGCGCCGTTGAGCATGAACTTCATGTTGGAGGTGCCGCTCGCCTCCTTGGAGGCCAGGCTGATCTGCTCGGAGATATCAGCGGCGGGGATCACGCGCTCGGCGGCGGTGACGTTGTAGTTTTCGATCATGACGACCTGCAGGTAGGGAGCCACGTCGGGGTCGTTTGCAATCCACTGCGACAGCGTCAAGATCAGATGGATGATGTCCTGCGCGATAGTGTAGGCAGGCGCCGCCTTGCCGCCAAAGATGATGGTGACAGGGTGCTTAGGTCTGTTGCCGTTCTTGATATCGAGGTACTTCCAGATGATGTAGAGCGCGAGCATCTGCTGACGCTTGTACTCGTGGATGCGCTTGACCTGGACGTCGATGATGGCGTTGGAGGGAATGGTCACGCCCTGCTCGAGCGCCATGAACTGGCGCATGATGGCCTTGGCTTCGACCTTGGTGGCGGCCAGGCGCTCAAGAACGTCCTTGTCGTCGGGGAACTTGGCGAGTTTGCTCAGATCGCCGGTGCTGCGCCAGTCGGTGCCGATCACATCGTCGAGCAGGCTGGCGAGCGCGGGGTTGGCCCCATGAATCCAGCGGCGGAAGGTGATGCCGTTGGTCTTGTTGGAGAACTTCTCGGGATAGATCTCGTAGAACGGATGAAGCTCGGTGTCCTCCAGGATCTTGGTGTGGAGGGCGGCTACGCCGTTGATGGAGAAGCCAAAGTGGATGTCCATGTGGGCCATGTGGACGGTGTCGTGCTCGTCGATGATGGCGACGCGCGGGTCATCGTGCTCGGCCTTCGCGATCTCATCGAGCTTGACGATAATGTCGGCGATGGCAGGGGAGACCTTCTGCAGGCTGGTGAGCGGCCACTTCTCGAGCGCCTCGGCAAGAATCGTGTGGTTAGTGTAGGCGACCATGGAGCGTACGATGGTAACGGCCTCGTCAAACTCGATGTCGTGCTCGGTGGTGAGCAGGCGAATGAGCTCGGGGATGACCATGGTGGGGTGCGTGTCGTTGATCTGGACAACGGCGTAGTCGGCCAGATCGTGCAGGTTGCTGCCGCGCTCGATGGCCTCGTCGATCAGGAGCTGGGCGGCGTTGCTCACCATGAAGTATTCCTGGTAGATGCGAAGTAGGCGGCCCTGCTCGTCGGAATCGTCGGGGTAGAGGAACAAGGTGAGGTTCTTGGCGATCTCGGTCTTGTCGAAGTCGATGGAGCTGCCGGGGACCAGGCCGTCGTCGACGCTCGCTAGGTCGAACAGGCGCAGGCGGTTCTTGGTGGGCTGGCCGTAACCGGGCACATCGATGTTGACGAGCTTGGAGGTGACGGCAAAATCGCCGAACTCGACGGTGTAGGAGCGGTCATCGTCGACTAGGATGTTCTGCTCGCCGAGCCACTCATCGGAGACGGCCTTTTGCTGGTTGTCGACAAAGCGCTGACGGAACAGACCGTAGTGATAGTTGAGGCCCACGCCATCGCCGGTCAAGCCCAGCGTGGCGATGGAATCCAGGAAGCACGCGGCCAGGCGACCCAGGCCACCGTTGCCGAGCGACGGCTCGACCTCGAATTCCTCGATCTTGTTGAGGTCGTGGCCTGCGGCGGTGAGCTGGTCCTTAACCTCGTCGTAGATGCCGAGGTCGATCATGTTGTTGATGAGCAGCTTGCCGATCAAAAATTCGGCGGAAATGTAATAGAGCTTTTTCTTGCCGTTGTTGAGCGGGCAGGCAGCGGAGCGCTCCTGCACGAGTTTGACCAGCAGCTTGTAAATGCGACGGTCGTCGAGCTGCTCGAGTGAGGTGCCAAAAGACTGCTCGGCGAGTTCCATGAGGTTAATTTGGGGCATGTTTTCTCCTGTGATGGGTTGTTTCATGTTTGCAATTCATAAGAAGCCCGCGCGAGGGGATTGGGGTGGCCTCGCGCGGGAAAAGCAAGCGCGTCCGCACGGTGGGGAGGGGTCGGGCGCGGTAGCTCCTATTGAGGAAGCTCGATTTCGGCTTCCGACGGGATGCGGAAGTAGGTCTCGGTCCAGTCGGTGAGTTTGTGCTCGAGCTCGCGGGTGATGGCGCCGTCGAGCATGCGCCAGGTCCAGTTGCCGCCCAGCGTGGCAGGGGTGTTGATGCGCGCCTCGTTGCCCAAGTTGAGCAGGTCCTGCATGGTGTAGATGCACGTGTCGCTCACGCTGGCGGCGATGGTGCGGTTGAGTGCATCTGCCATGGGTTCGCCGGCCTGCTGATGGGTGTACAGGGCTGCCTGCTCGCGCTGACGGGGGGTGGCCGTTCCCTCAAACCAACCGCGCGCCGTCTCGTTGTCGTGGGTGCCCACATAGGCGACGGTGTTGGCGATGTAGTTATGCGGCAGGTAGTACGAGTTGGTGCCCTCAAAGGCAAACTGCAGGATCTTCATGCCGGGGAAGCCCGAGTTGTCGCGCATGTCGATGACGCCGGGGGTGAGGAAGCCCAGGTCCTCGGCGATGATGGGCAGCGTGCCGAGCTTTTCCTCGAGCGTCTTGAAGAACTTGAGGCCGGGACCCTGCGTCCACGAACCGTAGGACGAATCGGGCGAGGAGAACGGCACCTCCCAATAGGCCTCGAAGCCGCGGAAGTGATCCAGGCGGATGACGTCGTACATGTCGAGGGCGGCGCGAATGCGGCCCTCCCACCAGGAGAAGCCGTCGGACTCCATGGCGTCCCAGTCGTAGATGGGGTTGCCCCAGTACTGGCCGGTGGCCGAGAACTGGTCGGGCGGCGTGCCGGCGACGCTCACGGGATTGCCGGCGGCGTCGATCTTAAAGAGCTCAGGCGTCGCCCACATCTCGACGGAGTCACGCGAGACATAGATGGGCAGGTCGCCGATGATGAGAATGTCGCGCTCGTTGGCATAGGCCTTGAGGCGGCTCCACTGGCGATCGAAGAAGTACTGCGTCATCTGGTGGTAGAGCATACGCGCCGGATGGTCGGCGCAGACCTTGGCGGAAGCCTCGCCGCGGGTGCGGAGCTCCGCGGGCCACTCCCAAAACGCCTTGAGACCGCACTCCTCTTTGACGGTCATGAACTCACAGTAGGGGATGAGCCAGTCCTCGTTGGCCTGGATAAAGTCATCGAAATCGGCCGGCTTGTCGGCAGCAAAGCGCTCAGCGGCGCGGTCGAGAATCTGACGGCGGCCGCCAAAGATAGCACCGTAGTCGACATTGCTGGGGTCGGATCCCAGATACACGCCATCGATATCGCGCTGCTCCAGATACCCTGCCTCGATAAGCTCGGCAAAGTCGATAAAGTTGGGGTTGCCTGCGCGGGCCGAGAACGACTGATAGGGCGAATCGCCATAGCTGGTCGTCGTAAGGGGCAGAATCTGCCAGTAATGTTGTTTGCACGAGGCGAGAAAATCGACGAAGTCGTAGGCATTCCAGCCAAAGCCGCCGATTCCGTATGGTCCGGGCAGAGATGAGACGGGCATGAGGACGCCGCTTGCACGCTCCATGAATGCGCTCACCAACCTTCTTGTTGTGGGGTCGGCCTGCCGATGGGTGTGCAGTCCGCCTCCGATGTTCTGATTCGATACGCCTATTGTAAAACATGTTGTTTAAACATGTACAGGCAAGATAAAAAAGTTGGTCGTTTTTCGGCGAATGGTTACATGCCATGAAAAAGCCCCGACCTCACAACGTGAGATCGGGGCAAGAGCGGTATGTAGGTATTGCTACTCGGCGTCGGCGAAGCCGTTGGGGTTGTGGCTCTGCCAGTTCCAGCTATCGCGGCACATGTCCGCGATGTCGTACTGGGCCTTCCAGCCCATCATGCGCTCGGCCTTGGAGGCATCGCACCAGTTGGCAGCGATGTCGCCGGCGCGGCGCTCGCGGATCACGTAGGGCAGCTCCTTGCCACAAGCCTTGGAGAAGGCGGCGACGACCTCGAGTACCGAGGTGCCGGTGCCGGTGCCCAAGTTAAAGATCTCGACGCCGGTCTTGCCGTTCATCCAGTTAAGGGCGGCCACGTGACCAGATGCCAGATCGCACACGTGGATGTAATCGCGCACGCCGGTGCCGTCGGGGGTGGGGTAGTCGTTGCCAAAGACCTGAACGGCCTCGAGCTTGCCCACGGCGACCTGGGCGACATAGGGCACCAGGTTGTTGGGGATGCCCTTGGGATCCTCGCCGATCAGGCCCGACGGATGGGCGCCGATGGGATTGAAATAACGGAGCAGCACGACGTCCCACTCGGGGTCGGCGGTGTGGACGTCCATAAGGATCTGCTCGATCATCCACTTGGTCCAACCATAGGGGTTGGTCGCGGGCTTCTTAGGATCCTCCTCGGTGACGGGCGGGTTGTCCGGGTCGCCGTAGACGGTCGAGGAGCTCGAGAAGATGATGGACTTGCAGCCATGGTTGCGCATGACGTCGATGAGCACCAGGGTGTTCTCGATGTTGTTGTGGTAGTACTCGACGGGCTTGCTCACCGACTCGCCGACGGCCTTAAAGCCGGCAAAGTGGATGACGCGGTCGATCTGATGGGTATCGAAGATCTTGTTCATCGCATCGCGGTCGAGCACGTTGGCCTCGTAGAAGGTGAGGTTCTTGGCGGCCTCGTCGCCCACGATGGTCTTGACGCGGTCGACGGCGACGGCGCTGGAGTTGGAGAGATCATCGACGATGACGACCTGGTAGCCACCCTCGAGCAGCTGAACGACGGTGTGCGAGCCGATAAAGCCGGCGCCACCGGTAACGAGGACACAGGTGTCTTTGGGGTCGAGTGCTTTGGACATGTAGTCTCCTATCGAATCAGGAACACTTCTTCAGGGGAGTATAGCGCAGGCAGGGACGCCCAAATCGTGCGCTGTAGGAAAAGCAGAGGATTGTGCTAACGTACTCATAGAAGAGCTTGCGTACGCATAACCTGATCTTTGGCATTTGCTTACGAGCCGCTGACCTTGCAGTTTCCTGCCGTTCGTGGAAATCGTTGGGACGCGCCATATGTACGCTAATATGTATGAGTTGAGCGACATATAAATAAGCATGTAACGGAGTACATATGTCACCAAACAGCGATTCCATCCTTTCCCAGGAGCTCTCGCGCCGCACTGCCCTCAAGGCCCTGTTCGGCGCCGCTTCTGCGGCAGTTCTTTTTGGCCTGCCCGCTCGCGCCCATGCGGCGGAGGCTTCCAAAGAAACCACCGATAAACTGAATGCCGCCCAGGCCCAGCTCGACGAGGTTCAGGCCCAGCTCGACAGCATCGCAAATGAGTATGCGGCGCTGGCCAACAAGAATGCCCAGACCCTCAACGACATCGAGAATGTCCAGGGCAAGATTGACGACACGCAGGCCCAGATCGATGAAAAGAAGGCCGAGCTCAAGAAGAAGCGCAACGACCTTTCCGATCGCGTGGCCGCCAGCTACAAGTCCGGCGGCACGAACATCCTGTCGCTGCTGCTGGCCTCTGGCTCGTTTGAGGAACTCGTCGCCAACGCGCATTACGTTGAGAAGATCAACAAGAGCGACCGCGACGCCATCGAGGACATTCAGACCATCCAGGAAGAGCTCGATGCGCAAAAGACCGAGCTCGAGTCGCAGAAGGCCGACTTAGAGAAGCTCAAGGACCAGCAGACTGCCCAGATGCAGGACATGCAGGCCAAGCAGCAGGAAGTCCAGACGGTTCTGAACGGCCTCTCTGACGATGTCAAGGAGCTCATGGCTCAGCGTGATTCCGAGATTCTCGCTGCCGCCCAGGCCGAGGAGGCCGCTAGGAAGGCCGCCGCTGCCGCGGCCGCCGCGAACAAGAACAATTCCTACTCGGGTGGTTCGAGCTCGGGTGGCGGATCGTATGCGCCCGGAACTCCGCAGCAGAATGCCGGCTCGGGCAAGCAACAGGCCGTCGTCAACGCGTGCTACTCCACGCCTTCGCCGGGCCAGAACTGGTGCGCGGCGTGGGTTACCAATGTCTTCCGTAACGCCGGCGTTGGCTACTTTGGCGGCAATGCGTGCGACATGTTTAACGCCTGGTGCTATAGCTCCGACCGCTCGGCGCTGCAGGTGGGCATGATCGTGGCCGATTCCTCGCACAGCGGCACGGGTGCTCCGGGCCTTATCTACGGTCATGTGGGTATCTACGTTGGCGGCGGCATCGTTATGAGCAACGAGGGCGCCATTACATCGAAGTCGCTCGATTCGTTTATTAGCTTCTATGGCACTGGCTCTGGCGTGCGTTGGGGCTGGCTTGGCGGTATTGCGCTGTCGTAACTGCGGCTTGGTCCGGGACAGCCCGAGAGGCATAAGGTTGCCTGCTCGGGCAGTCCTGCTCGCACGGAGAGCACATTAAGTGCTCTCCGGCTCGTGCGGAACTCGCGATCAACCTTATGCCTCTCGGACTGTCCCGGCCCTCTCGGGTCCTGAGCGCGACACACCGGACTGGGTTATCTGAATAAATATGGTGAAGGCCCCTTTCGGGGCCTTCTTTTTATAAAAATTCGCCTACTCGGTGGACTTCGGGTTCTAGGTCTACGTCGAATTGGCCTTTGACGGTTGTTTGGATGTGGCGGATGAGTTCGTCAACGTCGGCGGCGGTGGCGTGGTTGGCGTTGACGATAAAACCGCAGTGCTTTTCGCTTACCTGCGCGCCGCCAACGGCGTGTCCTCGCAGGCCGGCGTCCATGATGAGCTTGCCGGCAAAGTAGCCCTCGGGGCGCTTGAAAGTGGAGCCGGCACTCGGCATGTCGAGCGGCTGCTTGTCCTCGCGGCGCTGGCGGTAGTCGTCCATGTCGGCCTTGATCATCGCGGCGTTGCCCGGAGCGAGATTGAAGGTGGCCGAAAGCACGATGAAGCCGTCGTCGGCAATGCGGCTCTTGCGATAGCCCAGGTTGAGCTCATCGACATCGAACTCAATGATATTGCCGCTGCCGCGGGTGCCGTCGTCGAGCTGGCGAGCGGGTTTGTAGACGCGCACGGACTCCAGCACATCGGCCATGCAGGCACCGTAGGCACCGGCGTTCATGTAGCAGGCGCCGCCGACCGATCCGGGGATGCCCGAGATGGGCTCCATGCCGGTGAGGCCGGCCTCGGCTGCCGCCGCGGCGACATCGGAAAGCAGCGCGCCGGCTGCCGCCGTGACGTGCGTGCCGTCGACGGTGATGTTGGAGAGACCTTCGCCCAGCGCTACGACGACGCCGCGGATGCCCTTGTCGCCGACGAGCAGGTCGGAGCCGTTGCCCACGATGGTGAGCGGCAGGTCGCAGCGATAGCAGGTATCGAGCGTGGCGACGAGGCCCTGCTCGGTATCGGGCGTGACAAAGACGTCGGCCGGGCCGCCGATCTTAAACGTGGTGTGCTCGCGCATGGGCTCGCTCATCAGTACGTTGTCCTCGCCGGCAACGCCAGCAAGCGCGCACAGCAGGTCCTCGTTAAAAAAATCGTTTTCGTGCATACTAATAGCCGCCTTTTGGTGGTCGTTGTCATCAATCGATTGCAATATACCCCACCCGGACGGATTTGGTGCGCTGGCGGCGATAAAACAGCCGTCTACCGGATTGGTAAAGTGTTTATCACCGAGGTAGAGGGTCGGTCGCTATACTTTCAAGAGATTGCGCGTAAACCTGGAAGGAGCGAGATGGCCAACAAAGTCACCCTCAAGCAGATCGCCCAGGAGGTGGGGCTTTCCCCCTCGTCGGTCTCGCTTGTTCTCAATAATCGGCCCTGTCGCATCTCGGAAGAAAACCGCAAGCTCATCAAGGAGGTCGCGGCGCGCAACCACTATGTTCCTAATCAGATTGCGCGTAGTCTGGTCATGCGCGAGTCGCGCACGCTGGGCCTTATCGTCCCTAACATCGAGAGCCGCTTTTTTGCCTCGCTCGCCGGTAGCCTGGAAAAGCGCTGCCGCGAGGACGGCTATGCGCTCTTCATTACCAGCTCGGGTGGAAGTGCCGACGACGATCTGGAGCTGCTGCGCCAGCTGGTAACGCGCGGCGTTGATGGCGTCTTCCTGGTTGTGGGCGACGAGTTCTCCGACGACCGCGCCCTGCGCGAAGAAGTCAGCCATCTGCCTATCCCTGCCGTGATGGTCGACCGTGCCATTGAGGGGCTCGAGTGCGACAAGGTGATGTTCGACCACGAGATGGGTGGCTACATGGCCACTCGCTATCTGATCGAGCAGGGTCATCGCCGCATCGCCTGTCTGGTTAACGCGCGTCGCTCCAATACGGGCCGCAAGCGACTTGCTGGCTATGAGCGCGCGCTGCGCGAGGTGGGACTGCCCATCGACGCGCGCCTGGAGTTTGAGAGCGAGTACTACATTCCGAGTGCCTATGAGGCCTCGGAGGCGGTGCTCGCAACTGATGCCACCGCTGTGTTCGCAAGTTCGGATAACATCGCTCTTGGTTTGCTCAAGCGCTTGCACGAGATGGGGAAGAGCATCCCGGGCGATATCTCGGTGGTGAGCTATGACAACTCGGCGGCCGACGTTCTCTTTGAGCCGGCGCTGACCGCGATTGAGCAGGATCCTGGTGTCCTTGCGGAGCATGCTTTTGGCTGCATGTCCAAGCGTCTTGCCGGTAGGGGCGGCAGGCGTGCCGAAGAGGTCGTCCTGGAGCCGGCGCTTATCGTTAAGGGCAGCGTGCTCGAACTTACCGAATGTAGCTAAACGTACTTGTTTGTTTGCATAGATTGCATGCGGAGTGTCTGCTATTTGCCGGCGGTGCCGGGGTGCCTGCCTTGTTTTGAGAAGTTCGCGGAGCCCACTTCTCAAAACAAGGCAGGCACCCCGGCCCTCGTCCGTGAACTCTTCCGCTGGGCGAGCCATAGACGCCACGCACCGATGCGATAAAGCAGTGGCTTGAAATTGGTGCTATATTCAGCATGAGTTGTTTAATGCTAGTACGGGAGGCTGATATGGGGCTGTTCAAGAAGAAAAACCCGCAGGATGCCTTTGATCCCGATGTGTTTACCATCACGGATACGATTTTGGACCCGCCGCGGTTTACGTTTTTGCCGGCTATCTACCAGGATGCCACGCGTCGCAAGTGGGCCGTGCATCAGCGCGGCGGCGAGCCGAAGATTTTTGACTATGCGGATGTGCTGCAGTGCGAGATTGCCGAGACCGGAAATCCCGAGGATGTGCCGGAGCTCAGCAAACGCGAACTGGCTCAGCAGATTTTGATTAATCCAGCTCAGGCTACCAAAAACAACGCTGCCAAGCGTAATATGTGCCTTGGTATGGGTGTCATCGTTGTCGTGCAAACCGGCAAGGATGAGATTTCGAAGCTTGAGATTCCGGTGACCGCGGGCGAAGTCAAGCGAGACTCCGGCCTATATCGGTCGTATCGGAACGTTGCGGAGCAGATCAAAGAAGCCTTCGACGCCATGAGGCGTCCGGAGCAATGATTCCTGCAGCATCAAGCAGTTGAGGAGTCTTGCCCATGTCGAGTGAACCATATGCGATTCCGCCCAAAGACCGCGCCTTTGAGGGCATTCTTTGGTATATCAAACATTATGACCTGCAGAGTGGCGACCGGCTGCCCGCCGAGCGTGTGCTCTGTGAAGAGCTGGGCGTGTCGCGCACGGCGTTGCGTGCTGCGATCACGCGCCTTATTTCGTGCGGAACTTTGGAAAGCCGCCGCGGTACGGGCACCTATGTGTGTCCTCCCAAACCGCTGAACATCTTTCAGGAAACATGGAACTATACGCAGGCGGTGGAGAGGGTTGGCTCAAAGTCGACCGCGCACCTGGTTTGGTCCAAGGTCGTGTATGCCGATATCGATCTTGCCCAAAAAGCCCAGATCGACCTGGGCATGCCGCTCTTCTGCATTCGGCGCGTGCGTGTGGTCAACGGTTCCCCGGCATCGATCGAGACGGCTTACGTCAATCTGTCTTTGTGCCCCTCGCTTCCCGATCACGATTTTGAGCAGGAAAGCCTCTACGACGTTTTGCTCAAGGAGGGGAATGTCCATGTGACGCACGGCAAGGAGCATATTTCCATCAGCCGTCTGAACGCCGACGAGGCCAAGTTGCTGAATGCTCAGGAGGGCACGCCGGTGTTTTACAAGGCTTCGTACGAGCGCGACGAGACCGATGGCTTTGTCGAGTATTGCAAGTCCGTGATTCTGCCGACCAAGTATCGTTTTGCCGATAACGGCGAGGCAGACGGCGTTGCGACGAAGGTGGGTGTCGAATGGCTGATGCAGTAGAAGACTTGCCGGTTTACAAACAAATTCGCCGCTGTATTGCGGAGCGAATCGAGCGCGGCGACTACCCGACGGGCTCGATGATTCCGTCCGAAAACGAGCTGGCCGAGGAGTTTGGCACGACACGCCTGACAATCCGAAGCGCCATGGACGAGCTGGTCAAAAGTGGCCAGATTCGTCGCGTGCAGGGCAAAGGCGCCTTTGTGGGACACAAGTGGTTTGACGAGCACGAACGCAAGGGCGGCTTCCGCCAGTCGGTTTTGGCATCGGGCGCGACGCCGTCGGTGCGCATCCTGGCGCGCTCCAAACGCTACGCCGGCCCGTATTATGCCGACTTGTTTGGCATCGCCGAGGACGATCTGCTTTACTCGGTGCGCCGCCTCAACTGCATCGATGGTGAGCCCGTATCGATCGAGATGACACTGATTCCGTGCCTGCTGTTTCCGGGCATCGAAGACGTGGACATTTCGGTCTTCAGCCTGTTCGAGACCTACGATATGTTGGGACGCAAGCCAGATCAGTCGGTAGAGAAACTCGATATCGAGGCGCTGGGCGCACGCGATGCGAGTTTGCTCAATCTTGAGCCGGGCGATCTGGCGCTCGTGCTGGAAGGCCTGACCTATGACTCGAGTGGGCAGGCAATCGAGCACGCCAAGTCTTTTACCCGCGGCGACGCCGGCGGATATACCTACAACTATTAGCGTCTAGAGCGTCCCTGCGCATGGCGGGGGCGCTCGTTTTTACGGATATATGTCGCTTGACCGATGAGCGGCAAAAACTGACCGTCTACCGAGAGGGGAGGATGAAATCATAAAATCGGTATTAAAAACGGCTAACCTGTAATCGTTCACTGGTATTAAGAACCTTTGAATTGTTGAGCTTGGGGCCAAGATGTCCACAAGGTTAAGCGGTGCGACGGGGCGGCAAGCCCGTTCATTCCGTGCGACAATTCAAACTGCTCGTGAAAGGAGCGGGAATGAAGGAGACCGAGAAGATCGAGATCATGCACTTCGACCAGGAGGGCTACCTCGAGGACGGCAGGAACGTCTACGAGGCCGGCAAGAAGATGACCGCCCTGGCCGACCGCGTGCACGAGGAGGGCTACGACGCCGTCTTCCTGATGGGCGTCGGCGGCACCTGGGACGAGTTCATGCAGCTCGAGTACCTCATGAACAAGTTCGGCGACCGCGACCTCGAGGTCTACCTGATCCACGCCGCCGAGTGGAACGTCATGGGCCACAAGCGCATGACCGACAGGTCCGTCGTGCTGACCGCCTCCGAGTCCGGCACCACCCCCGAGGTGCTCGAGGCCGTCGGCAAGATGAGGGAGATGGGCGTGCGCGTCTTCGCCATGACCAACCCCGAGGGCAAGATCGGGCAGGCCGTGGGCGCCGAGAACTGCGTCATGATGGCCTCCGACCACGGCGCCGGCGGCTGCGAGAAGGGCTACTACCTCGCCGACTGCTTCGGCCTGCGCCTGCTCAACCGCCGCGGCTGCTTCCCCAAGTTCGACCTGTTCATCGAGCAGACGAAGGACGTCTGGAAGGACATGCTCGACATCCGCAAGCGCTTCGAGCCGCGCGCCGAGGAGCTCGCCAGGAAGTACGCGCTGGCCGACTACACCATGTTCATCGGCTCGGGGGCCCTCTGGGGCGAGACCATCCTGTACTCCATGTGCCTGCTCGAGGAGATGCAGTGGAAGCGCATCCGCCACATCACCTCGCACGACTTCTTCCACGGCACGCTCGAGCTGCTCGAGCCCGGCGTCCCGGTGTTCCTGTTCATGGGAGAGGACGAGTGCCGCGCCCTCGACGAGCGCGTCCGCGCCTTCCTCACCAGCGGCGTGACCGGCGACGAGGACTACGTCATCATCGACACCGCCGAGTACGCGATCCCGGGCCTGGACGACGACTTCCGCGTCATCGTGTCGCCGTGGATCCTGTCCGTGCTGACCACCGACCGCCTCTCGCGCAACTACGAGCTGGTCACCAAGCACAACCTCAAGTACCGCCGCTACTACCACCAGTTCGACTACTAATTTCATTTGGGGGAAACCGCAATGAGGCAATACATCTTTGCCAGCCACGCGCATTTTGCGACCGGCATCAAAGAGAGCACCGAGCTGCTCTCGGGCGCGCGCGATAACGTCCACGACCTGTCGATGTTTGTCGACGGCCGCACCGACGTCGCCGAGGAGGCCGCCAAGCTCCTGGCGACCTTCGACCCCGCCGACGACGTAATCGTGTGCACCGACCTGTTTGGCGGCAGCGTCAACAACGAGTTCACCAAGATCGTCCAGACGCGCCCCAACACCTACCTGGTTGCCAACATGAATCTGCCGCTGCTGATCCAGCTGCTCTTTTCGGACCAGGAGGCTCCCGCCGATCAGGTTATCCGCGAGATCCTCGCGGCTGACGACACGCGCGTCAAGTTTGTCAACGACCTGCTGACCGATGCGGATGACGAGGAAGAGTTCTAGTCACCGCCTGCTATTAATGGGGCCGGGTTTCCGGCATGAGACCTTTGGGGGTCAATCATGATTCAACTGCTTCGCGTCGACCATCGTCTGCTTCATGGCCAGGTGGCCGTCTCTTGGGTCCAGGGCTTGGGCTCCGACTGCATCTTCTGCGTTGGCGACAAGGTTGCCAACGATCCCGTCTGGAAGACTACGCTCAAGATGGGAAAGCCGGCCAACGTCAAGCTCGTCATTAAGGACATGGAGCACGCCATCGAGGCCATCAACTCCGGTGTTACCGATAAGTACAAGATGATCATCTGCGTCGCCAGCATCGCCGAGGCCAAGCAGCTTGTCGACGGCTGCCCGCAGATCACCTCCATCAACCTGGGCAACACCAAGTCCAAGGACGAGCAGCGTCCCGATGCCCGTAAGATCTCCCGCCAGATCTTTGTGACTGCTGCCGAGGAAGAGGACATTCGCGAGCTCGTCGGCCGCGGTGTCGAGGTCGAGATTCGCGCTCTGGCCGACGACCCCAAGGTCGATGCCCTAAGCGCCCTCTAATTGGGAACCACGGGCGGCGCGCACGGCGCCGCCCCTATTCGTGGGCGTACCGGATAAACGCTTTACCCGTTACCCCCATCTACCGTTCACCGGGAGTACACGCCCGTTGAGCGATTGGTATTAAATAGTTTTCGCATGACTATATAATTGGTATCAAATCATTTGCACCGGTTTAGGTGTTAACAGCACACCGGTACAAGCTGGATCTGTCTGGGCGATTGTCGGCATGGAAAAGGGCGCGCTGACAAGTCGGGAATCGCCGCGCGGATCCAAGAGGGATCAAAGGGAGGAACAATGCTTGTTCAAGCGATCCTCATCGGACTTATCGCTGCCTTCGGTAAGCTCGATTATCAGCTCGGTACGCTCTATGCGTTCCGCCCGATCGTTCTGTGCCCGCTCGTCGGCATAGTCCTCGGGGACCTGCAGTCCGGCCTCGCCATCGGTGCGAGCCTCGAGCTGCTCTTCATGGGTTCTATCTCCATCGGCGCTTACGTGCCGCCCGATGAGACGATTGGCGGTGTGCTCGCCTGCGCCTTCGCTATTCAGCTGGGTCAGAGCACCGAGGCCGCTATCGCGCTCGCGATGCCCATCGCCACTCTGTGCCTGGCCATTAAGAACGTCGTCAACGCCGGTATGCCCCTTCTGGTCGACCGTGCCGACGTCTTTGCCAGCAAGGGTAACCTCAAGGGTATCTACGCTATGCACTGGATTATCGGTCTCGTGATTGTCGTCCTGGCCTTTATCCTGTGCTCGGTCTCCTTCTATCTGGGTGCCGACGCTGTTCAGGGCCTGCTCGACTTCATCCCGACGTTCGTCCTCGATGGCTTTGGCGTCGCAGCCAACATCCTGCCTGCCATGGGCTTCGCCATGCTCGGCCGTCTGGTGCTTACCAAGCAGCTCGTGCCGTTCTACTTCCTGGGCTTCCTGCTGTGCTCCTATGCCAACGTGCCCGTCCTCGGCGTCGCCCTGATCGCAATCATCATCGGCATCGATAAGTACGACCTGCTGGGCCTTGGTGGCGCCCAGTCCCAGCTTTCTGTGGAAGGGGATGAGGACGATGACTTCTAATTCCGAGAACCAGATTACTCGCTCCGACCTCATTAAGAGCGCCGTGAACACCGGCGCCCTGGGCATGGAATTCTCCTGGACCTACTACAAGCAGATGAACATTGCCTTCTGCCTGATGGTCGCCAACATGCTCAAGAAGATCTATGCCGGCCGTCCCGATGATTACGCCGAGGCCTTGCACCGTCACAGCGCATTCTTCAACATCACCCCGCAGCTCGCTCCCTTCGTGGGTGGCATCGCGATGGCCATGGAAGAAAAGGTCGCTCGTGGCGAGGTTGAGCCCGAGAGCGTCAACGACATCAAGGCCGCCCTCATGGGTCCGCTTTCCGGCCTGGGTGACTCCTTCTTCCTGTCCACCCTGCGCGTCGTCGCCGCTGCCGTGGGCATCAGCCTGTGCCAAGCCGGCAACGTCTTTGGCCCCATCGCCTTCCTGCTCGTCTACAACATCCCGGCGTTCCTGATTCGTATCTTTGGCGCTATCAAGGGTTATGAGCTAGGCATTGGCTTCCTCGACGAGGCTCAGAAGACCGGCCTGATGCAAAAGATCATGGCCTGCGTCGGCATTGTCGGCGTCATGGTCGTCGGCGCCATGAGCAAGGACATGTTCTGGGCTTCGTTGCCCATCGCCATTGGTCAGGGCGACTCCGCCCAGACTCTCCAGGACATCCTGGACGGTATCATGCCCGGTATGCTCGGCATGGCCGCCTTCTGGCTCTACTATTGGCTGCTCTCCAAGAAGATCAACCCGATGGTCCTGATCCTCTGCACCATGGTCGTGGGCATCATCGGCGCTTACTTTGGCGTGCTTGCCTAATATGTTCGAATCGCGCTTCCATCGCGTCTAACGGTTGCGTCGATCTTTGGGGGGCTTGTCGCATCTGCGGCGGCCCCCTGTTTTTTAAAACTCCGTACGAAAGGGGAGGGCTATGGTCGTACCCGAGCTTTCGCTCATGAACATCAACCATCGTTACTACAGCATCGAGACGTTTTTTAAGGCTGCAGGTGAGGCCGGCTATCGCAATATCGAGCTGTGGACCGGCTCGATGCACCTGTATGTGGATTGCCATGAGCACGATTCGGTGGATAAGATTCGCGATCTTGCCGCCCAATACGGTATCAAGATCGTGTGCGTGTGCCCCGAGCAGAACAACCCCAAGCCGTGGAACGTCGCGGTGCGCGGTGAGGCGGGCCAAAAACGCATCCTCTCGTACTTTAAGAATGTGATCGACGTTGCCGTTGAGTTGGGCGTGCCGCAGATTCTGGTGACGAGTGGTTGGGCCTATCTGGACGAGCCGGCTGAGGACGCCTGGGCCCGCAGCGTTGCCATGCTGCGCTCGGTGTGCGACTACGCCGATACGCGCGGTATTCGCGTCGCGCTCGAGGCCCTGCAGCCGTCGGAGTCCGTGTTGGTCAACACCGCACAGGATGTCGCGCGCATCCTCGAGGCGGTCGATCGTCCCAACCTGAAGGCCTGTATCGACTTTGGCGCCATGGAAGTTGCCGGCGACACGATCGACGGCTACTTTGAGGTTTTGGGCGACAAGATCGTTCACACCCACTTTGTAGATGTGGGCGGCGGCACGACGCATCTTGCCTGGGGCGACGGCGAGCGTGATATGCGTGCCGACCTCGAGGCACTCATGCGCCACGGCTATACGGGCTATGTCTCGGCCGAGACGTGTGATGGCCGCTACTATCAGGATCCGTCCAAGGCGACGACTCAGGTTATCGAGATGTATCGCCGTGTGACAGCGGAGATGGAAGCCGAATAACTAAACTGCGCGGTTGCGCCGGAAACGCTTGGGCGGGTCTGGCGCAACGCTTTTATAGCTGGCGAGTTGTGGGGAACCCGTTGGCAGTAGCGCTCGAAATAGACAACTATTGGCGTTGTAATACCACTCGGGCGAGGAAACCGACCGTTCGCCGCAAATCTCCGTGAGTTTGGATTGGTATTAAATAACAAGCAATCGTATGGCTATAATTGGTATCAGCAAGAAGCGCGATGTATAGAATTGCGCACATGTGATGGGAGGACACACATGAAGGAGACCGAGAAGATCGAGATCATGCACTTCGACCAGGAGGGCTACCTCGAGGACGGCAGGAACGTCTACGAGGCCGGCAAGAAGATGACCGCCCTGGCCGACCGCGTGCACGAGGAGGGCTACGACGCCGTCTTCCTGATGGGCGTCGGCGGCACCTGGGACGAGTTCATGCAGCTCGAGTACCTCATGAACAAGTTCGGCGACCGCGACCTCGAGGTCTACCTGATCCACGCCGCCGAGTGGAACGTCATGGGCCACAAGCGCATGACCGACAGGTCCGTCGTGCTGACCGCCTCCGAGTCCGGCACCACCCCCGAGGTGCTCGAGGCCGTCGGCAAGATGAGGGAGATGGGCGTGCGCGTCTTCGCCATGACCAACCCCGAGGGCAAGATCGGGCAGGCCGTGGGCGCCGAGAACTGCGTCATGATGGCCTCCGACCACGGCGCCGGCGGCTGCGAGAAGGGCTACTACCTCGCCGACTGCTTCGGCCTGCGCCTGCTCAACCGCCGCGGCTGCTTCCCCAAGTTCGACCTGTTCATCGAGCAGACGAAGGACGTCTGGAAGGACATGCTCGACATCCGCAAGCGCTTCGAGCCGCGCGCCGAGGAGCTCGCCAGGAAGTACGCGCTGGCCGACTACACCATGTTCATCGGCTCGGGGGCCCTCTGGGGCGAGACCATCCTGTACTCCATGTGCCTGCTCGAGGAGATGCAGTGGAAGCGCATCCGCCACATCACCTCGCACGACTTCTTCCACGGCACGCTCGAGCTGCTCGAGCCCGGCGTCCCGGTGTTCCTGTTCATGGGAGAGGACGAGTGCCGCGCCCTCGACGAGCGCGTCCGCGCCTTCCTCACCAGCGGCGTGACCGGCGACGAGGACTACGTCATCATCGACACCGCCGAGTACGCGATCCCGGGCCTGGACGACGACTTCCGCGTCATCGTGTCGCCGTGGATCCTGTCCGTGCTGACCACCGACCGCCTCTCGCGCAACTACGAGCTGGTCACCAAGCACAACCTCAAGTACCGCCGCTACTACCACCAGTTCGACTACTAAGAGCTGGTCACGGGTCCGATATCTTGGCTGGTTGATATCTCGATCCTGCACAAGGGCGTCCGCAATTGCGCGGGCGCCCTTTTTGCGTTGTGACAAGAGACTGCTGCTAACCACTTGCCCTATGTTTCCAAATGAATACGGTGTGAGCCGAGGAGGACGATTCTCCCCGCAAACACTCTAGTATGCTAAAGTACCCAGAAGACCGGCGGAGCTATGCCGGTCTTCTGTTCTAAATGAAACGCAGCATGAGGAGGCTCACCAGATGACGGCCACACCGTGGGGATTCCGGGACATATTGCCCGAGGAGGCTCAGGCGCGCGAGGAGATCGCGCTGACGGTGAAGGGCTGCTTCAGGGAGCATCATTACCTTCCGGTCGAGACGCCGCTGCTCGAGGACAAGGGCTCGCTCGAGGAGGGCGGCCGCATTGCGGACACGCCGTTTAAGCTCTTTGACGATGATGGCCGCCTGTTGGTGGTCCGTCCCGACAACACGTTGCCGATCGTGCGCCTGGTTTCGACCCGCATGCGCGCGGCCGACCTGCCCCTGCGCCTTCGCTACGAGGCGCCGGTGGTTCGCGAGTGCCAGCGCAATGCCGGTGGCTCGCGTCAGTTTACACAGCTGGGCTTTGAGCTTATCGGTGCGGGCGATACCGCGGGCGATGTCGAGATCGTCTCGCTCGTGGCCGAGGCCGTGCGTAAGCTGGCACTGCCCGATGCGCGCATTATCGCAGGTAGCGTGCGTCCGTTTAAGGAACTGCTCGCGGCGTGCGAGGATCGCGAGCTGGCCGCTGAGGCCCTGCGCTGCGTGCACGCCAACGACTTTGTGGGCCTCGATGCCCGCGTGGCGGCAAGCACCGAGTCCGATGCCGTCAAGGCCGCCATTAGCGAGCTGCCGCGCCTGCACGGCGGTGCCGAGGTGCTCGACCGCGTGGATGCGCTGCTGGGGGCTGCCGGTATCGTCGCGCCGCTGACGCGCGAACTCCGCGCCCTGGTTGATGGTCTGGCTCCAGAGGACGCCCAGGTGCTGTCGTTCGACTTCTCCATCATGAACTCTTTCGATTACTACACGGGCCTGGTCTTTAAGGCCTATGCCGGCGGACTGCCCGATCCGGTCGGTTCGGGCGGACGCTATGACTCCATCTTTACCGGCGCATTTGGCGACGGTATCGAGGTGCCGGCGGCGGGCTTCGCCTTTTCGCTCGAGCGCCTGGAGGCCGCGCGCACCTCGGCCGAGGATGCCGCTTCCGACGGCGATCACGCCGCGGGCCGTGGCGCCGAGGGTCCGCTGCGCATCGCTGTGCCCAAGGGCTCGCTTAAGGCCGATACGCTCGACGTGCTCGAGGCCGCGGGCTTGGACGTCTCTGAGCTGTGTGACCCCGGCCGTCACCTGATCGTGCGCGGCTGCGACACACGTGCCGGCGAGGGCACGGTCGGCGATATCGAGTTTGTCATCGTGCGCCCCAGCGACGCGCCCGCCTTTGTGGGCTGCGGCGGTGCCGATTGCGGCATCTGCGGCTGGGACTCGCTCATCGAAGCCGACCTCAACTTGCTGCAGCTGGTCGACCTGGGCTATGGCCTGTGCACCTTTATCGAGGCGGAGCCCGCATGGCGCGCCGGCCAGGCCGAGCGCAACTATGCCCGCCGTGGGTCGCTTCGCGTGGCCACCAAGTATCCGCGCATCGCGAGTGCCTGGTATGCCGAGCGCGGCGTGAACGCCGACATCGTTTCGCTGCACGGCAACATCGAGCTGGGCCCCATTGTCGGCATGACCGATCGCATCGTGGATATTACCGCCACGGGTGCCACGCTGCGCGACAACGACCTGGTCATCACCGGCCGCATCATGGACTGCACGGCCCGCTTCTTTGTCAACCCGGGTGCCGCGCGCTTAGATCCGCGCGTGCGTAATCTGGCAGATCGCTTGGCCGCGGCCGTGAAGGACAAGCATTTTGAGCCCGTTGCGGGCTCGGCACAATAGCGCGAGCACGCACGGGCGCCCCAACGTCTGGGCTGCGGGTCGACTGGCGCCGCCGCCCGGCCTCTCGCTTTTCGAACGCAACCTCGACCGATAGGGGATACCGAAATGAAGACTATCAAGCTTGCTCCCGGTGAGCGCCTCGTTACCAACCAGCTCAACCGTAAGGGTGTGCTGCCGCAAAACATCGTCGACGCCGCCCGCGATATCGTGGCAAACGTGCGCGCCAACGGCGATGCCGCAGTGCGCGATTACTGTCAGCGTTTTGACGGTGTCGAGCTGCAGAGCTTCCGTCTGTCGCAAGAGCAGATCGATGCCGCGCTCGAAGGCCTCGACCCGGCCTTTGTCGCGGCGCTCGAGAAGGCCGCGCGCCAGATTCGCGAGTTTCACCAGCGCGAGGTCGAACAGAGCTGGTTTACCACGCGCCCGGACGGCACGATGCTCGGCGTTAAGGTAACTCCGCTCGCGGCGGCCGGCATCTACGTGCCGGGCGGTCGCGCGCAGTACCCTTCCACCGTGCTTATGAACGCCATTCCCGCCAAGGTCGCCGGCGTTGAGCGCGTGGTCATGGTGACCCCGCCGCAAAAGGATGGCCTGATCAATCCCTACACGCTCGCGGCCGCCAAGCTCGGCGGCGTGGACGAGATCTATATGGTGGGTGGCGCCCAGGCCGTGGCCGCGCTGGCGTACGGCACCGAGACCATTCCGCGCGTCGACAAGATCACCGGTCCGGGCAACGCCTTTGTCGCCGCGGCCAAGCAGATTGTCTCGGGCGACGTGGGAATCGACATGGTTGCCGGCCCCTCCGAGGTCTGCGTGCTGGCCGATGCCACGGCCAAGCCCATGGTGGTCGCGGCCGACCTGATGGCTCAGGCCGAGCACGATCCGCTGGCAGCCTGCTATCTGGTGACCTGCGACGAGCAGTTTGCGCGCGAGGTCGAGGCGGGTATCGACATCCTGGTGGCGCAGTCGCCGCGCGCCGAGATCACGCGTGCCTCGCTCGACAATGAGGGCACCATCGTGGTGGCCGCCGACATGGCTGCCGCCGTCGAGGCGGTGAACACCGTGGCGCCTGAGCACCTTGAGCTGCACTGCAAGGACGCGATGGGCCTGCTCGGCGGTATTCGCAACGCCGGCGCCATCTTTGTGGGCGCTTGGAGCTCCGAGCCGCTCGGCGATTACGTTGCCGGCCCCAACCACACGCTGCCGACCGGCGGCACGGCCATGTTCTCCAACCCGCTTTCGGTGGAGGAGTTCGTCAAGCGATCGAGCGTCATTTGCTATACACCCGAGGGCCTGCTCTCCGACGCTCCCGCCACACAGCGTCTGGCCGAGGCCGAGGGCCTGTGGGCGCACGCGCTCTCTGCTGCCCTGCGTCGTCGCGTGCTGGAGCAGGGTGAAGATGCCGTGAGTGCCGAGTCGCTGGCTGCGGCCGACCTGACCAAGGTCGCCTGGCCGGGCGACGCTGTGGCGACGGTCGCCGAGGGTGTGGACCTGGCGGCTGCAGGCTCGGGTGGCGCTGGCGCGACCGGCGAGGAGGCCTAACATGGCCGAACTTACGCCGCGCATGAAGGAGCTCGTCCAGCCCTACTTGGCCGGCATCGAGCCCTATGACCCCAACTTTACGCCCACGCGCATCAACCTTTCGGCCAACGAGAACACCTATCCCGTGCCGGCCGGCGTGCGCGAGGCGATCGACGCGGCCTTGGCTGCCACACCGCTCAACCGCTATCCCGATCCCATGTCCAACGACCTGCGCGACGAGCTTGTCGCTTGGCATGGCGTGGCGCGTGAGAATATTTGCGTGGGAAACGGCGGCGACGAGCTGCTCTATAACTACCTGCTGGCGTTTGGCGGCGCGGGACGGACCCTGCTCAACTGCCCGCCGTGCTTTAGTGAGTATGCGTTCTTTGCGTCGCTTTGTCAGACCGAGGTGCGCGATGTGTGGCGCGACCCGGCGACCTTTGAGCTCGACCAAGCGGCTGTGCTCGCAGCGGCGCCCGAGTGCAATCTGGCGATCGTGACCTCGCCCAATAACCCCACGGGTGACGTGACGCCGCTCGACTTTGTCGCGGCCCTGTGCGATGCGTGCCCCGGCATGGTCATGGTCGACGAGGCCTACGTTGAGTTTGCCGACGATTCGTTTGGCGCGGTCACCACGGCGCAAGACCTTATCGCCGAGTATCCAAACCTGGTGATTCTGCATACGCTGTCCAAGGCGTTTGGCGCCGCCGGCACGCGTCTGGGCTACGTGATCGCGGCTCCCGAGGTCATCGACGTGTTCGCGGCGATTCGCCAGATCTATTCGGTCAACGTGCTGAGCCAGGCGGCAGCACTTGCCTGCGTGCGTGCCCGTGATGCCTATGCACCCGTGGTGGCGCAGGTCGCATCCGAGCGCGAGCGCGAGCTGTGCGCCCTGCGCGCGATGGCTGCCGAGGGCCTGCCCGTGGAGGCATGGCCGAGCGCGGCTAACTTTGTGCTCGTACGCACGCCGCATGCTACGCGCGTACGCGAGCGTCTACGCGACGAGTATTCGATTTTGGTGCGCGACTTTAGCTATGCGCCGGGGCTCGCGGACTGTCTGCGCATTACCGTGGGCACGCCGCAGGAAAACGACGAGGTGCTGGCTGCGTTTGCCGCGCTGGTGAAGGAGGAAATGTAGATGGGCCGTTATGCCGAGGTGACCCGCAAGACGGGGGAGACCGACATTATCGTCAAACTCGACCTGGATGGAACCGGTATGTGCGATATCTCGACCGGCGTGCCGTTTTTCGACCACATGCTCAACGCCTTTGGTCGCCATGGCCTGTTCGATTTGACGGTACATGCGGTAGGCGACGTTGAGGTCGACGCGCATCACACCGTCGAGGACACGGGCATTGTGTTGGGCGAGACGTTTTGCCAAGCGCTGGGCGACAAGGCGGGTATTACGCGCTTTGCCGACGCGGCGATCGCCATGGACGAGACGCTCGTGATGGCCGCCGTGGACATTTCGGGTCGCGGCCAGGCCTACTGCGAGCTGCCCGTGCCGACCGAGCGCGTGGGCAGCTTCGATACCGAGCTGGCCGTCGAGTTCTTCTACGCCTTTGCGCGCGATGCCAAACTTACGCTGCACGTGCGCGAGCTGGTGGGCGGTAACTCACATCACATTATCGAGGCCGCCTTTAAGGCCGTGGGCCGCACGATGCGCCACGCTTGCGAGCTCGATCCCCGCGTGCAGGGCATCCCCAGCACCAAGGGCTCACTGTAACCTGCCAAAAAGGGACAGGTTTTGAATGAGATAAGGGAGGGTCTCGTGGGCGAACCGAAGATCGTGGTAGTTGACTACCACAAGGGCAACTTGTCGAGCGTTGCGCGCGGGCTTGCGCGCGCCGGTGCCGCCGCCTGCACGTCGGACGATCCGGAGCAGATCCGCCGCGCCGACGGCCTGGTCATCCCGGGCGTGGGCGCGTTCTATGACGCGATCGCCTTTATGCGCCAGAGCGGCGAGGCGGACGCGGTGCTCGATGCCGTCGCCGCCGGAACTCCGCTGCTCGGCATCTGCCTGGGCCTTCAGCTATTTTTTGAGCGCGGCAACGAGGGCGTGCCTGCGGACGAGGGCGCGGTCGCCGACGGCAATGCCTCTGAGCAGACTGGCGGTCCCTGGGTCGATGGCCTGGGCATTATGCGCGGTTCGTGCACGCGCTTGGAGTCGAGCCGCCTTAAGGTGCCGCACGTGGGCTGGGACCAGGTGCATATGACGCCTGCCGGTGCGGCCGATCCGCTGCTCGCCGGTTTTGCCGAGGGCGCCAACATGTACTTCACCCACAGCTATGCGGTGGCCGACGACGCCGATACCGCCGATGTGCTGGCACGCACGCACTATACGCGGAGCTTCCCGTGCATCGTGCGTCACGGCAACGTGTGGGGCTGCCAGTTCCATCCCGAGAAATCCTCCGCGCTGGGTCAGCGCATCCTTAAGAACTTCGTCAACATCGTCGAGGAGGCTGGCCGATGATCCTGTTTCCCGCAATCGATCTGATCGGCGGCAAGGTCGTGCGCCTGGAGCGCGGCGACCGCAGTCGCTGCAAGGTATATTCCGACGACCCCGTGGCCGTTGCCCGCTCGTTTGCCGAGCAGGGCGCGAGCTGGGTGCACGTCGTCGACCTGTCCGCTGCCTTTGGCGAGGACGAGGATGCGTGTGCTGCCAACTCGGCAGCGATTAAGGCCATCTGCGGCGTCGACGGCCTGTCCGTGGACGTGGGCGGTGGCGTTCGCTCGCTTGCACGCATCGACGAGTTGGCAGGCTACGGCGCACGCCGCATCGCACTGGGCACCGTGCTGGTGACCGAGCCGGGTTTTGCCGAGGTGGCGGCCCAAGGCTTTGGCGAGCTGTTGGTGGCAGATATTGCCGCGCGCGACGGCCAGGTCAAGGTGAATGGCTGGCGCGACGGCGCGGGCGTGGCGCTCGACGATGCCGTGGCGCAGCTTTCCGAGCTGGGCTTTAAGCATCTGGTGTATACCGACATCGCGCGCGATGGCATGCAGACGGGCATCGATGTGGCGGCGTATCGCCATGTGGCCGAGGTCGCGGGATTTCCCGTCGTGGCTTCGGGCGGCATCTCGACGCTCGACGACATCCGCGCGCTGGCCGCGGTGGGCGAGGGCGCGATTGAAGGTGCCATCACCGGCCGTGCGCTCTACGAGGGCAACTTTACGCTGGCACAGGCGTTGGCCGCCGCCCGAGGGGAGGAGTAGCCCATGCTTACCAAGCGCGTGATTCCCTGTCTAGACGTCAAGGACGGCCGTGTGGTCAAAGGCGTCAACTTTGTGAGCCTGCGCGATGCGGGCGATCCGGTGGAGCTTGCCCGTGCCTACGACCGCGAGGGTGCAGACGAGGTCGTATTTTTGGACATTACCGCCACGAGCGACAACCGCGCGACGACCATCGAGATGGCGGCGCACGCGGCCGAGGAGCTCGCTATTCCCTATACCGTGGGCGGCGGTTTCCGCGACCTGGCGGGCATGCGAACCATGGTGGCGGCCGGTGCCGACAAGGTATCGCTCAACTCTGCCGCCGTGCGCGACCCGTCGCTGATCAGCCAGGCTGCCGCGGCGTTTGGCAGCCAGGCCGTGGTCGTGGCGATCGATGCCAAGCGCGTCGGCCTGCCTGGGCAGCCGGATGCCGACAAGTGGGAGGTCTTTACGGCGGGCGGCCGCAACGCTACGGGTATCGACGCGGTGGCGTGGGCCGAGGAGGCGGCTCGTCGCGGCGCCGGCGAGATTCTGCTGACCAGTATGGATCGCGACGGCACCAAGGCCGGCTTTGACCTGGCGCTCACCCGTGCTGTGGCCCGCGCGGTACCGATTCCCGTCATCGCGAGCGGCGGCGTGGGCACGCTCGAGCATTTTGCCGAGGGTGTGATCGAGGGCGAAGCCGACGCCGTGCTGGCGGCCAGCGTCTTTCACTTTGGAACGTTCAGCATTCGCCAGGTGAAGGAGTATATGGCCTCGCAGGGCATCCCTGTCAGGTTGGACTTCTAGCGCTGCGGCTTGCCCAGGCACCGCATCTTGCCGCTCAAACCGTCGCTCGCGTACCAAAGTACGCGTCGCTCCTCTTTCGCGGCAACCTGCGGCACCTGGACAACCCTCGCCGACCTGTGGGGCTTACTGTTATTACTTGGGAGAAATGATGACTGAGGTAGTAGAAGCTGCTGATCTTAAATACGACGCCCACGGGCTGATTCCTTGTGTGGTTCAGCAGTATGACACCGGCGAGGTGCTTATGGTTGCCTGGATGAACGAGGAATCGGTGGGTCTTACGCTCAAGACCGGGACCACGTGGTTTTGGAGTCGCAGCCGTCAGGAGCTCTGGAACAAGGGCGCGACGAGCGGCAATATGCAGGAGGTCAAGGAACTCTGGGCCGATTGCGATAGCGATACGCTGCTGGTCAAGGTCGACTCGCCGGGCCCGGCCTGCCATACCGGCAACCGTACCTGCTTCTTTAAGAAACTCGCGTAGGGCGGGCGCTCGATTAGACGCTCGGCCACCAGAAAGGATTGAACCATGGGTGTGCGCACCGCAAACGTTCAGGATGGAAATATCGGTGAGACGCTGACAGGTCTGGCCGAGGTGATTCACGGTCGTCGTGATGCATCGCCGCAGGAGAGCTATACCGCGCGTCTGCTGACCGACGTCGAGGACGAGCTGCTCAAGAAGCTTGCCGAGGAGGCAAGCGAGGTGATCATGGCCTGCAAGGATAACGATCACGATCACATCCGCTACGAGGCCGGCGACCTGGTCTACCACCTGCTCGTGACGCTCGAGCGCTACGGTATCACCCTCGACGAACTGGCCGGCGAACTCAACGCCCGCCGCCACTAGTCGTTTGGGACAGTCTTTGTTGGTGTAACGGGGTCATGGAAGTTGCGGTGAAATAGGGACTGTTTAAGCGCTTCATCAGGCAAAACAATCCCTATTCCACCGCAACTTATGAAGGGATGGCTAGTCGAGGGGTGTGGGTTCCCATTCGCCGGTGGGGTGGGGGATGTCGAAGGTTCGATAACCGCAGTCGTAGGCGTGGGCTTGTGCCTCGTGGATATTCCAGCAGATGTCGCAGGCGCGGTGCGCGTCCGAGCCAAAAGTGATCGGCACCTCGGCATGGGCAAAGCAGCGCAAAAGACCGGTTGCGGGGTAGTAGTCGTCGAGCCCCTTGCGCGGTGCGGCGGTCGAGACCTCAACGCGGCGGCCCGTATCGTGCGCGCACTCGGCCAACTGCTGCCAAAACGGTGCGGGGTCAAAGTCGGGCGCAAAGCCTTCCTTCGAAAAGCGCATGACCAGGTCGGGATGGGCCATTACGTCAAAGTTGAGTGAGCTTTCGCAAGCGCGGCACCAGTCGTCGACGTAGCGCTCCCACACGCCGTGCACCCCCAGGTTTTCCCAAACATGCAGGTTGGTGTCATCATCGATCCAACCGCAGCGCGAATCGGGTGTATCGGGGCGAGCGACGTCTTCCGTTCCCGCCGCACCCGCGGCACCGGCCATGATATCGCCCGGATAGCCAATCCAGTGCACACTGCCCAAGCGCACTATGGCACTCGCGGACCAGCGCTCAACCAGAGGCTCGCAACCTTCGTACCAGTCGCATTCAAAGCCATAGATAAAGCTGAGCTCCGGCGCAATCTGCGCGGCGAGTTTGCGGGCGTCCTCAAAGGCCAGACGATGTGCCGGCAGGTTGCCCTCGACAACCTGCACTTCGCAGTTGGCGTCCATGCTGGCGGGCAGGGTGAGATGGTCGGTCGAGACCATGACGCGGCAACCGGCCGCAGCAGCGGCGCGAACGTTGTCCTCAAACGAGGCATGTCCGTCCGAAAACGAGGTGTGGGTGTGGCAATCGACCAGCGGGCATGCGGGCATGGCGACTCCTTTGCATTTGGCGAATCCGCTCCATTGTAATGTTGCAGCTCTCAACACGCCGCGCGCGCCGGAGCTCGAAATCGATTGGAAAGGCTGCGCGACGCGCGGTACGGCCTCGCTTGCGCTCTCAAAACATGTACATCAGCCTCCAAAAGCTGCAAAAAATGACATGTTTGGAGGCTGACGTACACGTTTGAGTGGAGCGGGCCGGCGTTGGAGCGCGCCAGCACTTGCGCCCAGCAAAAGTCGCATCTATCCCATGACGCCGCCTCTGCGCCGCCCGCGATGTGCTAGCGTTTGGATGAACAAAACGAGCCCGCGCGGAAAGGATCCGGACCGTATGCAATGCGATAGCACATCCCCGCTGTCCCGCGAGACCGATGCGCCCGAGACCATCGTCAAGCTGGAGTGCGACATCGACGACGCGTCGCCCGAGGTGCTCGCCTATGCCGCCGACCGCCTGCGCGAGGCGGGTGCTCGCGAGGTGCATTGGCTGCCCCTCTATTGCAAGAAAGGCCGCCCCAGCTGGCAGCTGCAGGTGATCTGCTCGCACGAGGATATCGAGCGCCTGCAGACGATTATCTTTTTGGAAACCACGACCAACGGCATTCGTCGCCAGGTCATGGAGCGCGTTTGCCTGCCACGCCGCTTTGAGCGCGTAACGACGCCATGGGGCGAGGTGTCCGTCAAGGTGGCCACCCTGCCCGACGGCAGTGAGCGTGCGGCGCCCGAGTACGAGGACTGCGCCCGCCTTGCCCGTGAGCACAACGTGCCGCTCCAGCGCGTGATGCAGGCGGCCCAGAGCGCGGCACTGCGATTTGAATAACGCGGCTGGTGGCGACATCCTGCGCCCAGCCATATCAACCCCATTCGAAAGGATCTCCCCATGAAATACCTCATCGCCTCCGACATCCACGGCTCGGCATATTGGGCCGAGCGCCTGGTCGCCGCCATCGAGTCCGAGCAGCCCGACCGCATCGTCCTGCTGGGCGACCTGCTCTACCACGGTCCGCGCAACGACCTGCCGCGCGATTACGCCCCCAAGCGCGTAATCCCGCTGCTCAACGCCCTGGCCGACCGCATCATCGCGGTGCGCGGCAACTGCGACGCCGAGGTCGACCAGATGGTGCTCGACTTTCCCGTCATGGCCGACTACGCCACGCTGTTTGACGAGACCGGCCGCGAGCTGTTCCTGACGCACGGCCATGTCTTTGGCGCCGGCATGCACAACAGCGTCGACCACGCGCCCGCGCTGCCCGAGGGCTCCGCGCTCGTCTACGGTCATACGCACATCAAGGTCAACGAGGAAAGCGCCGCGCACCCGGGCCTGTGGCTCTTCAACCCCGGTAGCGTGAGCATCCCCAAGGACGGCTCGCACAGCTACGGCATCTACGAGGGCGGCGCGTTCCGCCACGTGGTCATGGAGGAGGAGTAGCCATGGCGCAGCATATGGCTCAGCAAAATGCCGAGGGCTCGCGCGATCTGTCCACGCTGATAGACGCGTCGGCCGAGCTGCAGCATCTGGTGCAGACCATCTGGCGCCTGCGTCAGCCCGATGGCTGCCCGTGGGATCGCGAACAGACACACCGCAGCATCGGCAAGAACATGATCGAGGAGGCCTACGAGGCACTCGACTGCATCGAGGCGGACGACGCGGTTCACCTACGCGAGGAGCTGGGCGACGTGCTCATGCAGGTCGTGCTGCATGCGCAGATCGCGGCGGATGCCGGCGAGTTTACGCTGGCCGACGTGGCGCGCGATATCGACGCCAAACTCATTCGCCGTCATCCGCACGTGTTTGGCGATGTGGATGCCGACAGCTCCGACGAGGTACTCAAGATTTGGGACGAGGTTAAGCTTGCCGAGAAGGCTGCCAAGGACAAGGCCGTGGCAGCGGGCGAAGCTGCGCCCGAGGGCCTGCTCGACGGCGTGCCCACGCATCTGCCGGCACTGATGCAGGCGCAGAAGGTGTCGCGCAAGGCGGCTGCCGTGGGCTTTGAGTGGGAGACGGTCCAGGATGTGTGGGACGAGGTCGCCGAGGAGCGTGCCGAGTTTGAGGCCGAGGCCCCTGGCTCGCCCGAGCGCGAAATGGAGTTCGGCGACCTGCTCTTTGCCTTGGTCAACGTCGCGCGCAAGGAGGGCATTGACGCCGAGAGCGCCCTTCGTGCCAGCACGGCAAAGTTCCGCCGTCGCTGGGCCGTGATGGAGCAGATGGCGGCCGATGCTCACGTGGATCTTGCCGAGCTTTCGACCCACGGCCTCAACGACCTGTGGGACGCAGCAAAGGCAGGGGAGTAAGACTGCGGGAACGACGGGCTGACACGCCTCATCGTTCCCGCTAAATTTTTCGAAAATCAAGTGTATCCCTCGGCTAACTTAGGGCATAATGCAAAAAGTGCGACATGGCTAACTTACGGAGACGCACCGATGGTGCACGGTCAGCCGGTCGCTTGCATCCACTACGTTTCCAAGTGAGAGGGAGACAACATGAGCGATATTTTGGACGTCTACGGTCGCGAGGTGCTCGACAGCCGCGGCAATCCCACCGTCGAGGTCGAGGTCGTGCTCGAGGACGGCAGCTTTGGCCGTGCAATGGTGCCTTCGGGTGCTTCGACCGGCGCCTTTGAGGCCTGCGAGCTGCGCGATGGCGACAAGGGCCGCTACCTGGGCAAGGGCGTTTCGCAGGCCGTCGAGCATGTCAACAACGAGTGCGCTAACGCCGTCGTGGGCCTCGACGCCTTCGACCAGCGCGCCGTCGATGCCGCGCTGATTGCCGCGGACGGTACCCCCAACAAGACCAAGCTCGGTGCCAACGCCATCCTGGGCGTGTCGCTGGCCGTCGCCCGCGCCGCTGCCGAGTCGGCGGGCCTGTCGCTGTACCAGTATCTGGGCGGCGTCAACGCTCATCTGCTGCCCACACCTATGATGAACATCCTCAACGGCGGCGTTCATGCCGACAATAACGTCGACTTCCAGGAGTTCATGATCATGCCGGTGGGCGCCCCGAGCTTTGCCGAGGGCCTGCGTTGGTGCGCCGAGGTCTACCACACCCTCAAGGGCGTGCTGCACGAGGCCGGCCTGGGCGGCGGCGTGGGCGACGAGGGCGGCTTTGCCCCCAACCTTAAGACCAATGCCGAGCCGTTCGAGTACATCACCAAGGCCGTGGAGAAGGCTGGCTTTAAGCCCGGCGTCGACTTCATGTACGCCATGGATCCGGCCTCGACCGAGTTCTACAACGCCGAGACCGGCATGTACGAGCTCAAGGGCGAGGGCGTGGAGTACACGAGTGCCCAGATGGTTGATTACTGGGAGAAGCTCGTCGACACCTATCCCATCATCTCCATCGAGGACGGCATGGCCGAGGAGGACTGGGACGGCTGGGTTGAGCTTACCCGCCGCATTGGCAACAAGGTGCAGCTGGTGGGCGACGACCTGTTCGTCACCAACACCGAGCGCCTTAAGAAGGGCATCGAGCTGGGTGCCGCTAACGCGATCCTGGTCAAGGTCAATCAGATCGGCACGCTCACCGAGTCGCTCGAGGCCATCGAGACCGCCAAGGAGGCCGGTTACGCTTGCATCGTGAGCCACCGCTCCGGCGAGACCGAGGACTCCACGATCGCCGACCTGGTCGTGGGTGTCAACGCCGGTCAGATCAAGTCGGGCGCCCCGTGCCGCAGCGACCGTATCGCCAAGTACAACCAGCTCATCCGCATCGAGGACGAGCTTGAGGGCAGCGCGCGCTACGCCGGCAAGGCCGCGTTCTACAACATTCGCTAAACAAGTGGTGCTCGGGGGGCGGGGTTGACTCGGCTCCGCTCCACTTCTGATGGCCGCCATTGGGCGCTGGGCCATATGGCTCAGCGCCTTTTTTATGTCGAGCAAAGGCCGTCGAAGGTGGTGCGCGCGCTCGTGCTATAACTAGAATACTTAGCGCAAACAAACCTCAACCGCACAAGGCGCACATGGATCAGATTTACGACAACAGGTACTATTCCGCCGGTTCGCGTGAGCCGTCGCCTCGCCGTGCGCGCACGGTGCAGCTCGGTGGGTCCGCCTACGCCGGCGCCGACCGCTCCACGCAGCGCCCGACAAGTACCTCGCGCCCCAATGCTCAAGTGAATACTTCGACAGATGGACCAGTGCGCCCGGCACGTTCGTCGCATGCTCAGCGCTCGTCGGCTCAAACGCACGATAGGTCGAGCAGGCCCTCGAACCGTTTTTCGGGCTCGGACTTTATGCACTACGCCAACGACAACGCGGTGGTCAAGGCGATCTACGACTTTACCCACGGTCCTCAGCGAGGGCTATTCATCGGCATCGTCGTTGCCCTGGTGCTCGTGAGCCTGTATTTCCCCGTGCGCGACCTGTACGTGGCAAAGCGTTCGAGCGATATCTTGACCAAGCAGGTCGAGATTCGCCAGCAATACAATGATGGGCTGCAAAAAAGCGTCGACAAGCTGCTCTCGGAGGAGGGTATCAAGGATGCGGCATCCGAGGACCTGGGCTTGGTGATGCCCGGCGAGAAGAGGATTGAAGTGCAGGGCCTGGACGGCGATTCGGATGCCTCGTCGAGCCAGAAGTCGTCGAACGCCAAGAAGGCCAGCGAAGTTGCCAAGGAAATCGAAGAAGTCGGTAAGGACGCGCCGTGGTACATCCAAGCGCTCGACATGCTGTTTGGGTTTAACGGCGTCGAGGGCCAGACGGTCGTGTCCAACGGCAAATAGCGCCCGGAGGGGAGCCCGCAATGACAAATTGCAAACGCTATAAGGTAGCCGCGATCGACCTGGGAACGGTGTCGTCGCGACTGGTGCTGGCGCAGGTCGAGGCCGGGGCGATCGTGGAATCGTCCAAGCATACCGAGATCACCGACTTGGGCGAGGGCGTGGACGCGACGGGGCGCTTTTGCGAGGCGGCCGTTGAGCGCGTGCTCGCTGCGTGCCGCATGTTTGTGGACGAAGCCCGTGCCTTTGGGGCCGCGTGCATCTGCACCACGTGCACGAGCGCCGCACGCGATGCGTCCAATGCTGCCCTGCTGCTGGACGGCCTGCGCGATCTGGGGCTCGAACCGCAGGTGATTCCGGGCGAGGTTGAGGCGCGCCTGACGTTTTTTGGCGTGGCACACGACTTTGCTGGCGAGCGCATTATTGTCGCGGATTCGGGCGGCGGGTCCACGGAACTCGCGACGGGTGTCTATGCGCCGGAGCGCGGGGTCTTTGCGCTGGAGGGAACGCGCTCGCTGGACATTGGCTGCCGCCGCGTGACCGAGCGGTTTTTCTCTGCGCTGCCGCCGTCGACGAACGAGCTTGCGGCTGCCGCCGCGTGGGCAGGCGAGCAGTTTGCGGGCTACTTTAAGAGCTTGCCTGTCGATTTTGAGCGTGCCGAGCGCCTGGTCGCGGTGGGTGGCACGGTGACTACGCTGGTGGCTCTGGTCCACGAGCTGGAACCGTACGATTCGAGTTTTGTTCACCTACGCGAGCTTTCGATGGAGCAGATCTCGGCCGCCATCGATCGTATGTCTACGCTGGATGTGGAGGGTATCGCTGCGCTGCCGGGCGTGCAGCCCAAGCGCGCGGGCGTGATTCTGGCCGGCGCCGTGGTGATTCGCGAGCTCATGCGAGCCGGCGGCTACAAGACGCTCACCGTAAGCGAGAGCAGCCTCCTCGCTGGCATGGTCGCCACCATCAACGAGGTTCTCGACGGCGCGACTCCCACCATCGCCTGGACCCCGAGCCTGAGTGCTCTTTAACCGTCTTCCTCTGAGTTGCGGTGAAATAGTTCCTAAATAAGCTGGTAAACGGTATAAACAGGATCTATTCCACCGCAACTTAGAGCCCCGCCGGCGTCCAAAAGAAACGGGCCCGCATCCCTGGGGGACACGAGCTCGTAAACAATACATGGTAGGGGCGGTGGGACTCGAACCCACAATCCTTGCGGCGAGAGATTTTAAGTCTCCTGCGTATGCCAATTCCGCCACGCCCCCGTGAGACTAGAAGTCTAGCACAAGCCGTCCGTTACGCGTTGACGGCCATCGAGTGTTGGCCCGACTTCTCCAGGAACTCCTGGAACTTGGCTTCGTCGCCCTTGTTCTGGTACTGCAGGGCCAGCAGGTACTCCAAGCGGCAGCGCTTGACCGGGTCGTCGCCGACATCCTCGAGCATGCGCTCCAGCTCGGGAATGTCGTTGTGGCGCTTGAGGATCATCGTGTCGTACATCAGTTGGCACTCGTGTGCGACTGCCTCGGCCTGACCGCCCTCAAAGCCCTTGATCTCGTGCAACAGCTCCTTGGACTTTTTGCGGTCCTCCTGGCCAACATAGTAGTTAAAGGCTTTGATCACCAGGTCGACGCGCTGCATCTTGGGGAGGTTGAGCCCCAGCAGCAGGTCGAACATCTCGCTGGCGCGCTCGTGGTCCTCGCGCAGCAGATAGGAGTTCAGGCGCAGGTAGTCGCGGTTATAGCGCGGGTACAGCATGCTGGTGAGTTTGGCGTCGAGCAAACGATCGAACTCGTCCCACTGCTTGGCAGCCATAAGCTGCTGCAAGCGCTTGAACGTGGTGCGTTTTTTGACGCTAAAGAACACCGACACGGCGATGCAGATGATAACGACGGCGGTCCAGAGGGTGCGGGAATCGGGCATATTGGGGTCCTTAGTCGCTCATAAAGCGAGCGGTATGACAACACGTACTAGATGTATTATACGCAGCGCGCAAGCAAAGGTTGATTTCCGATCTCAGCCGAACACATTGAGCGAATAGGCCATTCCCGCAGTT
>WGSK01000011.1:0-48513 GCA_014871655.1 Collinsella sp.
GCCAAGTTGCGCTCTGCCAAGGCGACGCCCGCCGAGGCTCGCGACGCCATCCATGATGCCCGCACCGCCCGCCATGCTGCGATTAAGGGCATCCATGATGCACGGGCTGCCGCTCGCAACGAAGAAAAGCATAACGCGTAACCTGCACGATTCTTTAAACACCCATTCAAAATAATGAGAGGGCGGATGTTGGAACGAGCATCCGCCCTCTCATTATTTGTCAAACGCTATTTCTACCATTTCAACCCTGCCCCCAAATGGCAGAGCCAGCGTGGGGGTTCGAGGTGGATGATATCGGTGGGAACTCCGGCGGGAGCGTGACCACCAAAGAGCAGGCCCGCGTCTGCCGGGTTGATAAGGCGCACGATCCATACGGCGACGACCAGCACGCACAACATGGTGACCGCAATGTCGATACCACGCTTTAGCTTGCTCGATGCCACCTCCTCGCGCACGAACGCGAGCACGAACGCAAACGGTACCACCCAAAACAGCGGATGGTAGGCAAAGGCCGCCGCAAAATCGAGGCGCAGTGCCGCCAGCCACGCCCTCGTCATACCGCATCCCGGACAAGGAATGCCCGTCATCAATCGAAAAATGCAGCCGATGTCGAGCAGGTAGAGCGCGAGCCAGGCAACAAAGAGCGCGCCGGTGCAAGAAAGGGCGCGGCGAAGGAGCTCCGCCGTGCCCTTATGTCCCTGGGAGCTGTTCACGCCGCCCTTATTGTTAGGCATGAGCGCCAAGACGGATGTTGTAAGCCGTTGCCATGGCATTGGTATTCTTGATGATGATGTTCATGGCAAAGATGGGGCCAAGACCGCACAGCAGCACGCCGATGATCTGCCACAGAAGAACGGTGGTGCCGTTTTCCTGGAACACCAGGCCGTAGCGAGGAGCGTTGGCCTGCAGGCGGTTGCCAATCTTGTAATACCAGTAGTACGCGTAGAAGCCGCAGGTCACAAACGACAGCAGGATGAATGCCGCCAGACCCGGCGTGGAATCGCCGTCATCCTGGCACATGACATTGATGTCGCGGGCCAAGCAATACAGGAAGTAGAACGAATAGATACCGCAGGTCACAAGAGAGAGCAGCAGCCAGCCGATCAGGCTGCGGTCAGCCTTGACGGGGCCATAGTCCATCGGAGCGGATGCGGACTGTTGGGCGTATTGACCGGTGTACTGCTGCTGACCGGTGTACTGCTGCTGAGGCTGGGGCGCGGGCTGAATAGCCTGGGCCGGAGCGGGCTGGGGCTGCGGGGCCGCAGCGGCAGAAGCGGCACCAACGGCAGATCCGCAAACAGGGCAGAATTTGGCATCATCCGAAATGGGAGAACCACAAGTGGTACAGAACATAAGCTTCTCCTTTTCCTAAGGCGTCGCACGCCTTCAAACCTTACACGTCTATGTCCTCAACAATAGCCGCGACGTTGTTGCGCAACATTGATCAATTTCCGAGTAATATTGCCGCAACCGTTTTCCAGGCATTTTCTTGCTTTCGCCATAGAAAAAGGCACCCCGGGTTCAGTTGCCCAGGGCGCCTCGACCGACTATTCGGTTTGATTGTTTTCGGCAGCAGGATTATCGCCCGACTCATCCGCCGGCGTGTCAACGGCATTCCAATCGGGTTCTGCAGGCGTCGCCTCGGGCGCCGGTGCGGGTGTAGGGGCCGGTGCCGGAGCAGACGTCGGCGCGGGCGACGTTGCAGGCTCAGGTGCGGGTGCAGGTGCAGCACCAGCGTCCATGGGATTAAAGCCCGTAGGTGTAGGCTTCTTCTCGCCCGGAAGCACAAACGTCAGGACATCGTCGGCATCCTCGTCGGCCCACTCACTGGCATGACGTGCCGCCCAATAGCCAACGGCACGGTGCTTGAGCATCTTGCCAAGGACCGTAAGAAATACGGTGACGAAAGCGACCAGCACCAAGAACAGCGCGAGCGTGACGCCACCGCCGGTAACAATTGCCTCAATACCCGTAGGACGATAGTAGTAGCTATACATACCGACAGAGGCAATGGCGCCAAAGACGACCGTCAAGATCCATGTGACAACGTTGGCGACCAGGCCCGTCAAAAACTCGGGAAGGAACGAAGCACAGAACAGCTTGGTCTTGTTGTGCTTAAACGCCGCCCAGACCTTATCGAGCGAAAACGCGCTCTCGACACGCCCGGTCACCGCAAAGTGCATCACGGCGATGTCGGCGAACATCTTAAAGAAAACCCCCAGGACCGCCGTGGCAATCATAGCCAGAACGAGCAGGCCAAGCGAGCCAAACAGCGCAGCCTCGAGCGCATAAGAGCCGTAATACGAATACGAGCCCGCGGCGCCAATTACCACGCCCTCCACCAGCGAAAGCACTACACCGATCACGGGAATGGCAGCGATAACCTCGAGCACGACCGAAATAACGCTCGAAAAGACTCCGAGGCCAAACGACGTGGAACGCATCAACGGACGCTCCATGCCGTCATCGATCTTAAGCGACAGATCGCGACCCCACTCGATGCCAAAGCCCGAACCGCACACGCTCGCCACGTAGGCAGCCAAAAAGCCGATGGCAGCCGCAATACCGCCGATAACGGGGATGAACAGAACGAGTACCGACACGACACAGATAAGCGCCGGCAAAAAGGCAATCTGGCACACGCGCTGCAGCACGCCCGGAGTCTTGGTCATATCCTCAAACGCCTGAGCCGTCCAGCCCTTGGGTACGTTCATGGCAGGTTGAGGGACAAACTGCTGAGGCTGAGGCTGACCCTGAGGCGCGGAAGCTGCAGCACCGGCATTAGGAGCGCCGCACACACCGCAGAACTTGTCGTTATCGCCCATAGGGGCGCCACACTGCGAACAGAACATCGAAATCATCCCTTCGTATCTTGAGCGAATCACCTGGATCGCAAACGATGTCTTTGGCATCATTATCGCCCAATGTGGGGACAAATACTCTTAGATGACGTATTTACAACGCGTGAGGCGCTTTTGGATTGTTTGATGAGTGCGTCCGCGTTAGTTCGTTCCGCGGAAACCCTTGCCGACGATCTCGGAGCTGTCGACAATCGTAATAAAGGCACCCGGATCGACCTCGCGCGCATAGCGGCGCAGCTGCACGGCCTCGCGACGGCTCAGCACGCTCATGATCACCGTCACGCACTTGCCCGAGAAGGCACCGTAGCCACGACTGATAGTCGCCGTACGATTGAGATGCTTGACGATAAACTCCTCGACCTTAAGGGGCTCGGAACAAATGACCGTGCAGACCTTACGAAGGTGAATGCTCTCGATGGCCTTGTCGACCACGAGCGTCTTGGCAAACAGGCCGAGCACGCAATACAGGCCGACACGCGGGCCATACAAAAAGGCCGCGATGGTCACGATGCCGATATCGACCAACAGCAGTGCGCGGCCAATCTCGAGCGTGGTGCGGCGCTTGAGGATCATAGCGAGGATATCCGTGCCGCCCGTCGAGGCGCCGATATCAAAGACGATGGCGCTGCCGAGCGCCGGCAGAATCACGGCAAAGCACAGGTCAAGCCACATATCGCCCGTCATCGAGATATCGGTCGGGATAAAGAGCTCAAACAGCGAAACATAGGCGGACAGTGCAAACGAGGCGAAGACGCTCCACAGGATTGCCTTGCGCTCCAAAAAGATAAAGCCCAAAACGACGAGAACCGCGTTGATAATCCACATAAAGACGCCGACGGGCAGGGTCGGGAACAGCGTGGACAGAATGACCGACACGCCAGAGGTGCCGCCAAAAGCAAAGTGATTAGGGGTTTTAAACGCAACGATGGCAAAGGCCGTAAGAATCAGGCCCAGATTGAGCTCGGCGAAAAAGCGCGGGAAGCCTGGCTCCTGGCTGCGCTTTTGGCCGGCACGCTCACCGCGCTCGATATCGGTGCGATCGACCACGCGCTCCATCGGCACCACGGGAGGACGATGTACCTCCTCGGCAGCTCGCGATGCCGCCTCTGCCGCGGCAGCCTCAATCGCCCATGCCTGGCTTTCTGTTTCGTGCTCGTCAGCCATTACGGCAACCCCTCGTTAACAATTTGGAAACAATGCGCCCATTAGGGTAACGCGGAACGCGACGATTGCAACCCCTAGTTAGACGAGCGGTATGCCTACATCGGGGGCATACAAATAACGGCCGGCCGCACATACATCCGTGCGACCGGCCGTTTGACGTTTTCGCAGATAAAACCTGCCAAAATAAACATCCCTTTTTGGTAGGTTACTCGTGCTGGTTGGTGCGGTGCTCGTACTCCTCGGGGGTGATGACATCCTCGATGCGCAGGCTGACGCCTGCCACCTCAAGGCCGGTCATCGCAGCCAGACGCTCGGTCACGCGCGCCTTAACGTCGTCGAAAATCGCGGGCGCGTAGGCGCCGTACTCGATAATGACGGAAATGTTGACGACCACACGGTTGTCATCGGTGACCTCGACCGTCACGCCCTTGGTCAGATTCTCGGCACCGAACTGCTCCTGCACAAAGTGCATGAGGTTGCCCTTCATGCCCAGGACGTGCGGTACCTCGCGGGTGGCCATGGCGACGATCTTCTCGATCACACCGTTGGAATAGGTCAGCGAATCCTCGGACTCGTCCGCTTCCTCATCATCCTCGTCCGCATCGTCGGCGGGTTCGGCCTCGACGAGCGCCTCGTCCTCGAGCGTTACGTCCTCGGCCTCGGCGGTGACGGTCTCGTCTGCCTCGAGCTCGGTATCGGCCACATCGACCTTCGTGTTAAAAGCCACGGTTCCTCCTTATGCCCACCGCACACGCGGCGGTCGAATACATGCTAGCGACCGCTAAACAGACGGCCGAAGAAGTTGACGATTCCGTTCTCGCCGTCGCGGATCTGGCCAATCACGGCGCCGATCAGCACAAAGAAAGCGATGACGAGCGTATCCCACAGGCCGAGCGTGAGCACCAGCACGGCGAGCACAAAACCAGCGACGGCTCCAAGCGTGGTGTTGGGATGACGGACGGCATAGCTCCAGATGGCTGCCCCCGTACCCTTGATGAGACCCATGGCCTCATCAAAATCATCGGCGACCGCGTCATGCGACTCGGCGCCCTCTACCTTGGGATCGACGACCTCGCCTGCCGGCGCAGCGCTCTGATCGATGCTCAGGCGCGGAGTGCGAACGGTCTTGTCTTGATTGGTATCACTCACCGGAAACCTCCACGGTCTGGACGGTAGTCTTGGACGGCAAAAAACGAACGCGTGCGATCGTACCCGGCGTGCCGAGCATGGTGTCGCAGGCCTCCTCGATACGTTGCTGCATCGCGGCTGCAAGGGAGGCCACATCCCGGTCGTCGAGCGCGATGGCGTCGACCTTAAAACGGACGCGCGATTCGTCGGAGCCCTGCACGCGTGCCTCGACATGCTCGATCATCACGCGATCGTCGCGCTCTGCCGCGGTGCGAGCGCACGAGGAGAGGGCCGCGAGCGTGACCTCGATATTACGCTCCCCCGCCGGATGCACGCAGGACGGCTCGCGACGAGCAAACACCAGGCGGAAGAAACCCACGAGCACACCGAGCGCCACGACGCCGCCGCACGCCGTAACAACGATGCGAGGCAGCGGATCGCGCATCAGCAGCATAAAGCGATAGGTATATGGTCCCCAAAACTGGCAGACCAACGTACCCAGCGCCACGATGGCGGCGGCAAGATACACGATCGCCAGGGCTCGTTTGAGCACGCGCATGCGGCGCTCCCTTCAAATCTTGATCCACAGAATGCAAAACGATTCGCATCATTATAAAAGAGCCGGGTCCGGTGCCATACGCACGCGGATCCGGCTCATCTATTCCACGAGGCTTGCATGCTCGCTTCATTATGCCCAGATATGCACGGCTTAACCCGTGCAGGCGCTACTCCTCCTCGAGGGCAGCGATGACCTCGTCGGTCATGTCCATGGTGCTGTAAACATCCTGGACGTCGTCGAGCTCCTCGAGACGGTCGATGAGGCGCTGAACCTTCTTGGCGTCGGTACCGGAGACCTCGGTCGGGGTGGTCGGGACCATGGTGGTCTCGGAACCCTTGACCTGGATGCCCTGCTCCTCGAGTGCCTTGGAAACAGCCATGACGTCGTTGGCAGCGGTCCAGACGATCCACTCCTCGCCGGCGTCCTCGTAGTCCTCGCCACCGGCCTCGGCGATCGCCATCATAAACTCATCCTCGTCACCGGCAGCACCGTTGGCGATCATGGTCTCCTTCTTGGCGTTCTCGTCCAGGACCTCCTTGGCAACGACGATCTGGCCCTTGCGCTCAAACTGGAAGGCGACAGAGCCAGAGGTGCCCAGGTTGCCGCCAGCGTGGGAGAAGGCGGAACGGACATCGGCGGCGGTGCGGTTGCGGTTATCGGTCAGGCAGTCAACGTAGACGGCAACGCCGGCAGGACCATAGCCCTCGTACACGATGTTCTCGTAGACGGCGGCGTCGGCACCCGAACCAAATGCCTTGTCGATAGCGGACTTGATCTTGTCCTTAGGCATGGACTGAGCCTTGGCCTTGGCAACAGCAGCAGCGAGGCTAGCGTTGTTCTCGGGCAGCGGGTCGCCGCCGAGACGGGCAGCAACGGTGATGTTGCGGCTCAGCTTGGAGAAGAGGGCGGAACGCTTGGCGTCCTGCGCGCCCTTACGATGCTTGGTTGTGGCCCACTTAGAGTGTCCGGACATACGTGTCTCCTATCGGTTTCGACCTAAAGCCCAGTGCAGATGCTCGGGCAATATAAACAAACGTCGTTATGATATACCTACTGGCCTGCGAGATAAACCCCAAAATGAAGGCATCGTGATGATGCAACCCCTTGGTGCAAGGAGATCAGGCTTGTTTGCGCCAATGTGGTGCAGATTAAGCTGACCCCAATGTACCAAGTTAGGACCAGAGGAGGTCGCTGCGGGTGATGGTGGCGCCGATGGCAAAGGGCATGCAAGCGATGACCGGGTACAGGTAGCGCATGTAGGTCGAGCCGTTGCAGGGGCCGATCAGGCACACGGCGAGCACACCCAGCAGCGGTATCCAGATAGCCAGCGCGCGCCACGACTGGCGGCGCAACAGGTAGACCACCACGACGATCATGATCCACACGTAGGTGGCCGAGCTCATGGTGAGCGAGATAAACGGGACGCGCTGCACCGCCACGCGGTACAGGTTAATCAGGTGGTCGCACCACCGCACCGCCTTGCTATCGACCGGTTGGAAGTCAAAGTACTTGAGGTTATCGGGCTTCGCCATGATCTCGGCACTGCGCGCCGTGCTGTAGACCCACGCATCGCGAGCGCTCGGATAGAAGTACCCATAGTAGTTATTGACGAGCGCCGAGATATAGCACTCGGGGTCCTTTTTGAACATCTGGGCCCACACCTCAAAATAGGCCTTGATGTCCTCCTGCGAGGCGTACTCATTGAAGCAGTTTTTGACGGCATCCGACTTGTCGGGGTTGTAGCGACGGCCCAGGTTCTCGTACTTAAGCACGCGATCGATCACAGCGTGCTCCTCATCGGTCACCAAGCCGTCGCAGGGAGCTTCCTCAATCGTGCCATCGTCTTTGACCTTGGGGTTAACGCCCGAATTAAGGCCGTCGTGCTTTTGGACGAAGCGTGCCGTCTGTTGAAACGGAATCGAGAGGATCTCGCGCTTGGAGCCCGGCGTGATATCGTGCGCCGGCATAAATACCTTGGTGAAATACATGTTGGAGGCAAGGCAGAGCGCAAGCACTGCGAGCACGCCGACCCAGCGGAAGCGCGGCGTGGCGCATGAGACCGTGGTGCCCATCTGCTTAGCCGCACGACGAGCGACATGTACATCCCAGGCGCAAAACGCCGCCGCAATCACGCAGGCCGCCAACGGAAAGACCAGGCCGCCATTGCGCAAAAACGTGGAACCCATGGCACCCAGCACGAGCAACAGCCAGTCATGGCGCGCAAAGAGCACGGGCTTCTGTTCGCCCGCACGCTCGGCATTGGCATCGCGACGGGGCAGGCCGCAGGCCACGAGCTTCACGGTCTGCACCAACAGCACCAAAAACGCGTCGGCAAACAGCACGTCTTTGGTAAGCAAGGCCGCGTAGTTGGAGAACATGGGCATAAACACAAAGAACAGCAGGATTACGCCGCGGACCGGCAGGCTCACGCCCAGCTTGCGCAGCGACGAGATGGAATAGGCCATGCAGGCGGCCGTAATGACGAACTGAGCGCAGGTGTAGATGGCAAGACCTGCGTTGGCGCTGTTGAACAGTGAAAGCCCCAGCTGGACGCACGAACCGATGATAGCCGTATGCACCACGGGGTGATGTCCGTTGAGCAACACATTGGGATTGAGCAGACGCAGGTAGTCACTCGTGCCGTTGGGGTAGTTGAACCACTGGCGAATCTGCGCGCCCGTATCTCCCATAAAAAGGCCGGGCAGCGAAGCGATGAGCATGGGCGCCCAGGCGATCATGAGCACCAGGAAGGGCCCGGCAAAGGGATGGACCGAGAGCACGGCGTGAGCCACACGCCATACGCGGCCAAAGTGCGCTTCGGAAAACGGAATGCGCCGAGAGCTCAGCCAATCTAGACACTCAAAAGCCAGGTAGAAGGCAACGACCGCCAAGAGCATCCAGCCCGCACCGCCTATCCAGGCACAGATAATGCGGGCCTTGTCGCCGAGCACGATCTCGGCCGAATCGGTGAGGTCGTAGCTGCGGCCAAACACCATGCAGACGGCAAAGAACAGCGATGGCAGCACGACCGACGGGCGCCAAGCGTCACCGCGGCCAAAGAACACATAGCGAAACGGCAGTGTGAGCAAGCAGGCAAGCGCGAGCAGCATCACTGCGTCGGTATGACCGGCAAACGAGAGAAGCACCTCGTAGCACACATAGAGCGTGCCCGTCGCCTTGGGATCGATTGCCAGGACTGCGTTGCTCGACACCGGAGCGGGATCGATGGAAAACGCCGTGGTCGACAGCAGGGCGAGCAAAAATGCGACGAGCGTCTGCTTGGCGGGATAGCGCTTAAACCAAACGATGCGGGCGGCGTCACGCGCAGCCGTTGCGGAGAGGTCGGGATCCTTCACAGTCCAAAGAGCCTTTCTAGAAACCTGCCAAAAAGGGACAGGTTTATTTTGGCAGGTTTTATCTGGGGAAACGTTACGGTTCTGTCATCGTTGCCCGGCAAAACCACCACCAAGGTGCCTGCCCCTTTGCGGTGGCATGTGGTGGCTAGACGTCGAGGTAGATGCGCTGGGGACGGTCGCGACGAAGGGCAAAGATGATGAGCGCCAGGCCCGCAATCACGAGTGGCAGGCTCAGTAGCTGACCCATGGTGATGACGCCGCCCAGCAGATAGCCCAGCTGGGCATCGGGTACGCGCACAAACTCAATGAGGAAGCGGACGATGCCGTAACCCATCACAAACACACCCATAAACGTACCCTGGGGCAGCAGCGGTTTTTTGCGGCTGAGCACCTGCAGAATGCAAAAGAGCACAATACCCTCGAGAAATGCCTCGTAGAGTTGGGATGGATGGCGCGGCATATCGCCCGCGGTGCCGCCAAAGATCACGCCCCAGGGCAGATCGGTCGGCTTGCCCCACAGCTCGCCGTTGACAAAGTTGGCGCAGCGCCCCAGGCACAGGGCCAGCGGAGCACCGATGACCGCGAGGTCTGCCAAAGTCCACGCATCGAGCTTGTACATGCGGCACACGAGCACGCCGCCGATGATGCCGCCCACCAGGCCACCATGAAAACTCATGCCGCCCTCGTTGGTGGCAAAGATCTCGAGCGGATGCGTCCAGTAGTAGCCGTCGCCGTAGAAAATGACGTAGAACAGGCGGGCGCCAATGATAAGGCCAAAGACCACGCCGACCACGACGCTCGTCAGGTCGTCGACCGTAATGTCAAAACCCCAACGGCGCTGCGTGCGATACATGACGACCGCCGTGAGCAAAGCTCCGACCACATAGGCCAAGCCGTACCAGTAGATGGTGATGGGCCCCGCCGAAATGGCGACGGGATCAAGCATATGGTAGAGGTCGTTGAGCATATCGGTCCCCCTGCTCCCTACATACAAATGCGGCCGCGGGCCTTGCGCTCGCAGCCGCATATTTGGGCGTAACGTCTATGCGGAGTATGCCGTCCGCAGCTTTCGGATCTTAGAACGGCGCGTACTCGTCGTACAGATCGTCGGTCTCGCCGGAGGCATTGATCTGCTCAACACGGGTAACGCCGGGCACATGCTCCTTCAGGATACGCTCGATACCCATGGACAGGGTCAGTGCGCTCATAGGGCAGCCGGCGCAGGCGCCCTGAAGCTCAAGCTGGACGACGCCCTCGTCGTCGACGCCTACATACTCCATATCGCCGCCGTCAGCCTGCAGGTTGGGGCGGATCTCCTCAAGAACCTTCTTAAGCAGCTCTTCGTTAACAGCCACAGGGGCTCCTTTCTCACACTAACGCGGGCACGCCCGCGGACAGAGCTATGTTACTACAGCCGTGTACCCGCTCACGAGCCGTCCATGCGCGCGGACACGACTTTCACGAGCAGTCAATTTGGGACGGGGCTTTTTTAGCTGCTTTTGCCGACGCCCAGCGCTAGCACACGCTGCCGCTACTGCTGAGTTTGTTCCCCGGTGCCAATGTGGACATCGACGATAACCTGGCGGTAGCTAATGCCGCAGGAGTCGAGAATGCGACGGCTGATGCGGCCGTCGTCGGTGTCGGCGTACTTATTGTCCAGGTAGACAACCTCGCCCACACCTACCTGCGCCAGGATTTTGGCGCAGTCGTGACACGGGAACAGCGTGACGTAGACCGTGGAACCCTCAAGGTCTTTGAGCGAGCCGCGGTAGTTGAGCACGGCGTTGGCTTCGGCATGGACTACGTAGTTATGCTTGTCCTGCAGCGGGTCATCGCTCGTGCCCCACGGGAAAAAGTCGTCGTTGAGCGCCGAGGGCGTACCGTTGTAGCCCACCGAAAGGATGCGGTGGTTGGTGCTGGCGATGCACGCGCCCACCTGCGTGTTGGGGTCCTTACTGCGGCGCTGCGCGGCGATGGCCACGCTCATAAAGAACTCATCCCAGCTAATAACGTCGCGGCGCTTGCCCGACGCGGTTTGATGAAGATCGTCCGACATGGCAGGCACCTCCGAAATCGCAATAGTTTGACCCATTGTAGCAGGTGGAAGGTGGAGACGTTTTTGTCCCATTGCCCCCATCGCTACGCGCGGCGGGGCTTTTGGTTGATGTGGTAGAGCTCGGCGAGGCCCCGCAGCGTCAGCGCATCGTCGACCGTCAGGCTATGGCCGACCAGCGCCGCAAGCGCCTCGGCATCGTCGCCGGTAATGACGATGGGCACATCGCCCTCCCCCGCGGCCTTGGTCGCACGCATCTCGGCGAGCACCATGTCGAGCATGCCGTCGATGCGGGCCACCTCGCCCAAAACCACGCCCGAGCGCATGGCCTCGCGCGTATTGCGGCCGATGACGTGCGTCGGCGCCGAGGGCTCAACCTGAGGCAGGCGCGCTGCTGCCGCCGAAAGCGAGCGGGCGCCGAGCGCCAGCCCCGGCGCGATAACGCCACCAACAAAGGTGCCATGCGCGTCGATGACCTCGATATTGGTCGTCGTGCCCAGGTCAATCACGATGCACGGCGAGCCGTAGACGGCGCGGGCCGCCACGGCATCGGCAATGCGGTCGGGGCCAATCTCGGCCGGATCGTCGTAGTGCACGGGCATGCCGGTCTTAAGTCCCGGCCCCACCGTGAGCACGCGCCCCGTGCAGGTACGGGAAAGCGCCGCCTTCCACGGGCGCTCGAGCGCCGGGACCACACAGCTCAGCACGGCCGCGGCGGGTACGAGCACCCCGGGCACACCCGCATCGGCGGCGAGCGCGCCCATGACCTGCACGAGACGCATGCGCGCCTCGTCTGCTGTGATGCTCGACGGCGTCGTGATCTCGCACGTCGCGAGCGGGCGCTCCTGCGCCGCGGCCGAATCTTCGGCAAACAGGCCAAAGCGAATGAACGTGTTGCCCACGTCGATCGTCAATATATATGCGCACCCATTAAGCATCGTCGGCGCTCCTTTCGTCTGCCCAGCAGTATATCCCGATGATTATTCTGGGACGGGGATTTAAAAATCATTGCGTACCTAATGATTTTTAAATCCCCGTCCCAGAATAATCATCCTTCGGCGTCGCTCGGGGTAGCTAAAAAAGCCCCGTCCCAAATGAGCTGCCGTGCGGCTATACTGGTGCGCGGTCGTTTGCGAGCTCACGCGGCGGCCCTTGGTAACCCGACTTCCCGCGCCGTATCCGTAACGGCGCTCCCGGGGGAAGCGGATATACGCAAAGGAGTTCTATATGAGCAATCCCTCGAACCGCGCCTCGATGCGCGGGCAACTCACGCTGCGCGGCGTCGTCATCGGCGTCCTTGGCTGCGTGATCATCACGGCAAGCTCGGCCTACACCGCCCTCAAGATGGGCGCCCTCCCCTGGCCGATCATTTTCGCTGCCGTCATTTCGCTGTTCTTCCTTAAGCTCATGGGCAACGCCAGCCTCAACGAGGCCAACGTCACCCACACCATCATGTCCGCAGGCGCCATGGTCGCCGGCGGTCTGGCGTTTACCATCCCGGGCGCCTGGATGCTGGGCTATGCCGACCAGATCAGCTGGCTCGACATGTTTATCGTGGCGCTCGCCGGCACCATCTTGGGCCTTCTGGCGACAGCGCTCATCCACCGTCACTTTATCGTGGACGCCGCGCTGGAGTTCCCCACCGGCAACGCCGCAGCTCAGACCCTGCGTGCCACCGAGGCCGGCGGCAAGACCGGCAAGCAGCTCTTTGGCTCCATGGCCATCGCGGGCATCTACAGCGGGCTGCGCGACGCCCTGGGCGTGGTGCCCAGTATGCTGTGCACGCTCAATATCCCCGGCGTGACCTTTGCCATCTACAACTCGCCCATGCTGCTGTCCATTGGCTTTTTGGTAGGCTTTGCCCCCGTCGCCTTCTGGTTTGCCGGCGCGCTGCTGGGCAACTTTGGCATCATCGTCGGCGGCACCGCCGCCGGCCTGTTCGATGTTGTGACCGCGCAGGGCATCGTCAAGTCCCTCGGCATGGGCCTTATGATGGGCTTTGGCGTCGCCGTCGTCCTTAAGGACATTTTGCCGCAGGTCGCCGGCATCATCCGCGGCCTTACCGCCGACAGCTCCACCGACACCGACGAGCAATCGCTCATCTCGGGCTCCCTTAAGCTCGACGCCGGCATCATCGGTCTGGGCACCGCAGCCATCGCTGTGATCGTTGCCATCGCGCTCGACCTCGGTCCCGTCCCGGCCGTCATCGTCACGCTGTTCACCTTTGTCACTACCATCATGAGCGCTCAGAGCTGCGGCCAGACGGGTATCGACCCCATGGAGATCTTCGGCCTCATCGTCATGCTCATCGTTGCCGCCTTCGCGCAGCTCGCCCAGGTCAAACTGTTCTTTATCGCCGGCATCGTGGCCGTGGCGTGCGGCCTTGCGGGCGACGTCATGAACGACTTTAAGGCCGGCGCCGTGCTGGGCACCAACCCGCGCGCACAGTGGGTCGGCCAGGCCATCGGCGGCATCGTGGGCGCCCTGGTCGCTGCCGCCGTCATGGTCGCGCTCGTCACCGCCTATGGTCCGGACGCCTTCGGCCCCGACAAGAGCTTCGTTGCCGCACAGGCAAGCGTGGTCGCCACCATGGTCTCGGGCATCCCGAGCGTGCCGTGGTTCGCAGGCGGCTTTATCGCCGGCATCGTCATGTACTGGCTCGGCATTCCGGCCATGATGATCGGCCTGGGCGTGTACCTGCCGTTCTATATGTCGCTCACGGCTTTCCTGGGCTCCTGCGTTAAGCTCGCCTACGACAAGTGGGCCGCTCGCCGCGACGCCGCCGCCGGTCTTTCGGACAAGGAGAAGGCCGCCAAGGACGCCGCCTTCCAGGAGCAGGGCCTGGTTGTCGCCAGCGGCCTGCTCGGTGGCGAGTCCATCGTCGGCGTTATCCTGGCGTTTGTCTCCGTGGGCCTGAGCCTGCTGGGCTAAGTCGAGCGGCCGCTCGACAGCGACCATATTGCCTACGGCTTGCCCGGTCGGTAGCTTTCGCGGCTGCCGACCGGGCTTTTTGATATCGAAACAAAGAAAGGCCGGCACGCTGCGTTTAACAGCGCGCCGGCCTTATCGGTTAAGCTATCGAAGCGCTCCTGCTATGAACCGAAGTTCGTTGCAGAAGCTACGCTCGAAACGCTACATCTGCTTGCGACGACGATCGCTCAGCGTCACACCAGCGGCCACGAGGGTGATACCGCCGATGACGAACACCTCACCTGCAAGTGCGGAGTCATCGCCAGTCTGGGCGAGCTTGTCCGACGCAGCCTTCTGTTTGCCCGCGGGAGCCTTTGCAGCTGCCTGCGTGACCTGGGGCTTTGCCTGCGGCTTGGTCTGCGGCTCGGCCTTGGGGTGGTACTTGTCGTACTCGGCCTGTGCGGCAGCCAGAGCATTCTTGGCATCGCCAAATTCGGCCAGCGCGGCGGCATAGACGCCGTTGGCATCAGACAGCTTGGCGTCGGCATCGGCAGCCGCCTGCTTGAGACCCGCCTCGGCGTCGACGGCAGCCTTATAGCGCGCGTAGGCAGCATCGAGCTTGGGCAGCTGGTTCTTGGGCGTCCAGCCCGCATTGAACACCGTGGTGCCGGCAGCGAGAGAGGCCTTATCATCAACGTTTTCGAGGTCTGCCTTGAGCTCCTCGGTGGCTGCGAGCTCGGCCTTGGCCTTGACGATCTCGAAATTCGCTTCGACTACTGCCTCGTTTGCTGCGTCGAGCTGCTTTTTGGCCTCGCCAACGCCGGCGTCGGCGGCATTATAAGCTGTCTCGGCGTCGTCAACAGCCTTCTGGGCCGTGACGTAGCGCTGGAATGCCTCGTTCGCCGCGTCGAGCGCGGTCTGCGCGGTCGCGGCCTTGCCCCGAGCGTCGGACAGGGCCCGCTTCTTGCTGGAGACTTCCTGCCGAGCATTTACGAGAGCCGTTGCGGCAGCGGTCTGTGCAGTCTGGGCCCTCTCCACCTCAGCTTGAGCGGCGGCGTCGGCCTTCGTGGCGGCATCGAGCGCACTCTTTTTGCTCTCAAGATCCGCCCTTGCGGCAGCGAGCTTGGCGGTGAGGTCCTCGACCGAAGCGGTAGCATCGTCATAGGCTTTTTTGGCCTTGTCGAACTTCGCCTGGGCGTCATCGCGAGCAGTCTGCGCCTCGGTCTTGCGGGCAGCAGTCTCCTGCGCCTTCTTCTGGCATTCTGAGACCTTTGCGTTGGCGGCATCGAGCGCGGACTGAGCAGCGGTAGCCTCGCTCTTGGCGGCATCAAGGTTCGCCTTCGGCGTCGTGATGTCGATACGCTTCAAATTTGCATCGGCCGCGTCATAGGCGGTCTTGGCCGCAGCGGTTGCAGACTGTGCCTGCTCGTACTCGCCCTTGGCGGTGGTCACGCTCGTATCGGCCGCGGTGAGGGCATCCTGCGCAGCGGTTTGCTTGCTCGTAGCGGCTTGATACGATGTATCGGCAGCGGCGGAAGCCCGTTCAGCCTCGGCAAGCTTATTCTGAAGCTGCTTCAGCTGCTCCTTCTGCTCCTGCGTGCCGCCTGCATTGTAGGCGAAATCGATGTAGTCGTTCAGGAGCTTCTTGAACTCGGAGACAGTGAAATCAGCCTGAGTGTCATCCTCGCTGTAATCGAATGCGGTTACCTCGGAATCGGCGTTCTTTCCGCTACCCGTTGCAATACCGATTGCGACCGTAGCGGAATCGACGATGTTAAGATAGTGCCCGCACTCATGGTAGATGCTGTTGTAGTTCTGATAGATGTAATAGGACTCATATCGGTATTTGCCGAGTTCGTCGCCATACTGCTCTACATACTTGTCGAAGATCTTCTTCTCCCAAGTATAGAGCCTAGTGTAGGGCCAGCCGAGGGTATCCTCAGTCTCACCGCCGGTATATGCTCCGCCGCCATCTGCGAGATTTTCTCCATTGTCCCAGTAGCAGTTCGAGTGCTTCAAATCATTATTCGATGAATAGGACGCGTTCAGTGCAGCGGCAACAATCATGCGAAGGCTGACGCTGAGCGCCGACTGGCCGTTCGCCTTGCGGAGGTTGTTCTGGGTGTCGAGGTAGGTCAGGGCGTTGCGCATCTGCTCCAAGGAAAGCGGGTTGGTGTCGCGAGACATGTCCTGATCGACGTACTCGTCATACCATTCGGCCTTGTCATCAGCACCGGTCAGCATCGATACGGCATCCTTGGCGTTCTTTTTCTGCATGGCCGTGAACTGGCTGCCGCCGCTGATATAGCTCAAGAAGCCGAACATACCCTGGTTGATGACATTCTGGTCTACGGTCATGTTCGACTTGAGGTCGGCAATCTGCTGGTTAAGCTTCTCGACCTCGGCGTTTGCGGCGTCGTATGCATTGTGCGCGTCGGTTACTTCAGCACGAGCCTGATCGAACTCGTTGCTCTTCTGCTGACGAATCTCGACGAGTCGGTCGTACTCAGCCTTCTTGTCGGCCTCGGTCTGCTGGGCCTGCTCGTATGCCGTCTTCGCGGCGTCACGCTTACTGGCCGCGTCCTTGTACTCCTTGTTTGCCGCATCGTATGCAGACTGGGCAGATGCCACAGCAGCGTTGGCGGCGTTGGCCTTCTCCTGTGCGGCGGTGACGGTAGTCTGCGCAGCCTGCAGGTTCGCCTGTGCGGTGGTGTCTGCAGTCGTCGCGGCTTCGAGCGCGTCCTGCGCGGTCTTGAGCTCACCAGCAGCAGCGATCTTGGCGGCCTCAAGCGCGCTCAGGTCGACACCCGTACCCGAGACGGCAGCATCGAGCGCGGCCTGCGCCTGGTTGAACTTCTGCTGGGCGTTATCGCGCGCGGTGGTTGCGGCTGCGAGCGCAGCGGCAGTCTCCTGCTTCTTGGCCTGGGCAGTCGTCAGAGCGGCCTCAGTGTCCTTCTTTTCCTGCTGGGCGCTAGCCTCGGCAGCCTTGGCCTGGTCCAGATTGGCCTGTGCAGTAGCAACGGCCTTATTGGCGTCATCGAGCTTTGCCTGTGCGTCCTCGACGGCCTTCTTGGCGGCCTCGTACTCGTCCATACCCATGGCCTCGAGCTTGGCCTGGGCATCATCGAGGGCCTTCTTGGCCTCATCCTGCTTTGCCTTGGCGTCCTTGACCGCCTGGGTCTTATCCTCGACACTCTTGTTGGCTTGATCGAGCTGATCGTTCAGGTCGCCCAGCTTCTTCTGCTGCTGCTCGGTCTTTTCGACGGCGGCTTTGAGCTCGTCAATCTTCTCCTGGAGCGCGGCTACCTCGGCCTCGTTCTGCTCGGCGGCGTTATCGGTCACGGCCTGCGAGGCCTGATCCTTTTGCTGCTGAGCCTGCTTTTGAGACTGACCCGCCGCGTCGGCCTTCTTCTGGGCGGCATCGTAGGCGGCCTGAGCGTCCTTGAGCTGCTTTGCCGACTCCTCGGCCAGCTGGGCAGCCGTCTTTACGACCGCTTGGTTACCGGCGGCAACGGTATTCTCTACAGAACTACCCCCCCCCTGAACAGAATCGCCGTTATCGGTTGACGGTGCGGCGATTGCCGCCAGCGGCGACATGAGCGGCTGAGCGATGAGGCCCGCCGTCAAAACGGTTGCGACGGCGCGGTTGGCAACGCCCTTGACGTTGACGGCCTTGGCCCGAGGCTCAAAGTGTTGTGGACTGTAGTTTGCCATGGCTTTCTCCCTTTGACACGGATGTATCCATACGTATCAAACGGTAGCTGTCGATTTTTGAATTCTGTTGCGCAACATTGGCGACCAGCGTTTTTTTGAAATTCGTGCTCCTGTGCTTCACAATTTCGTCACATTTGAAGGAGCTGGTGCATCATATTTTCGCGGGATGGAATTGAGCCTGTGATTTGCATTTGCTCCCGCGTCATCCGCCCTATCGGATTCCGCATCCAACAGACACCCCGCCCGCCACGGTGTAGAGTTAGGACAACGGGCGCGTTGCGCGGACCGCGCTGGAACGAGGTGGACATGGAACTCGACAAACAACAGATCAAGCGACTACGCGAACGCCATCACCGGCGCCACGGCATCCGCCCTGCCCATAGTGAGGCTGCCGAGCAGGCTGGTCGCTTTTTAAAGCGCGCGTTCAACATTCGCGAGGGACGCGCGCCCTATCACGTGATCCGCAAGCGTTTTGTAAACGGGGCGCGTCTGACTGGCTCTCACCTGTGTATCCTCATCATCGCCATGCTCATCGCAAGCATCGGCCTCGATATCGACTCGGACATCGCCATCGTGGGCGCCATGCTCATCTGCCCGCTCATGGGCTCGGTTCTTGCCATGGCATACGGCATTGCCACGCTCGACCGCGAGATCACCGTCGAGGCCATTGCCAGCCTCGCACTGCAGATGGTCTTTTGCCTGGTCACGTCCACGCTGTATTTTAAGCTCTCGCCCCTTGGCACCACCACGGCCGCCATCATCGACAACTCGACACCCACCATATGGGACCTTGCCGTCGCGCTCGCGGGCGGCTTTGCGGGCGGGCTGGGCAACTCACGCGACCAGGAACCCGCCACGCTCATCGCCGGGGTGGCTGTGGCGACCGCACTCATGCCGCCCCTGTGCGCGGCGGGCTATGGCATCGCCATCGCAAGCGGGTCATTGTTTCTCTCGGCGCTTTATGAATTTGGCATCAACGTGGTCTTTATCGCGCTGGCTGCCGAAGCCGTGCTGCTTCTATTGCGCGTGCCGCTCAAGCGCGACCTCAACGGCGACGGCATTGTGACTGCCGAGGAAGATGCCGAGGTCGACGAGCTATCACGCAAGGTGCGCCGCCGCATCATTGTGGGCACGGTAGTCTTTGCCATCCCCTGCATCGTCATGACGGCGGGGTCTATTGGCTCGGCGCAGTCCGGCGTGCAGGACGGCTACGGCGTCACCGAAACCACGCGCGAGCTTGCGGCGGTGCTACCGGGCTTTAAGGATTACACCGTCGCCGTCGAGACCTCGGCTACCGAGGGCGAGGAAGAGGGCATCGTCGAGCGCGAGATTGTCGCCCATGTGACGACAGGCGAGGCGCTTGGGGCACACGACCGTCACGTCGCTCGCAAGCTCATCGACCTCAATGTGCCCGAACTCGATCGCGTGGAGTTCGATGTGAAGTGATACCGGCGCGGGATGAATGCGCGCACGGACGCAAGTTACGACGAGACGCAGACGCGATACGGACACGAGCAAACAGCGGGGTGCAGTTCACCCGCGCCCCGCTCGCTGTTTTATTGCCGTGAATCAGACGTCCGCATCGACATCGCCAGACTCCACCGTAAACGCCGGACCGGTACTCACCAGATAAAAACGGGTCACCCTGGTATCTCTAAATAGGTAGAGCAAGCCCTGATCGCGTCGGCGCGAAATATACGCAACGTGAATCGTGCCGAATTCTTCGCCGTTTTCCTTCTTTAATATCAGGATGTTGGGGTCATCCGTACGCTTAAACTGCCCGTCTGTGCAGATTCCGTCTTGATCGACCAGCTGCCATCGACAGTTGTCCTCCTCAAGAAAAGCCAGGGTTTCCCGACTCGTTTTGTCATCCCGATAGTAACCATCAATGGCAAACCCTTCGGAAGCACATTCCTGCATATAGGACGTTTCCCGGCTTATAGCAAACAGCCCTGTAGCGCCCAGGAGCACAGCCAGGCAGATCACTGCAAGGGTTATCGAAATAGCACGGCGGCCCATGTTAGCCCAATCGATAGTTGTTTAACGGAGCGCGAAACATACCTGGAACCTCCGATATCAGGGGGAACGTCGCCAGCAGGCTGACGACAACTATATGTTTCTAACATCAAACCATATGGCTGCCACTCGCGGAGGGGGCATCGGCGAACGGCGTGTTTTCATACTCCATTGGTCAAACCTAAGCGCGGCTCTACAGCTCGTACTTGTACACGCGATAGATGTACTTCTCGGCTTCCATCTCGTAGGTGGCGATGGGCAGTCCGTAGCGGTCGTACTCGATAAAGGTCTTGGCCATGCCCGATGCCACGAGCATGCTATTCGAATCGCCGACGCGCTGCGCACTGCTCGCATAGCCCGAGAACGGCACGGCGATCTGGTCCACAAGCTCGTAGGTGCGCACGGTCTCGTCCACCGTAAAGATGCGCCCAAACGAATGCGTTCCCTTGCTGTAGTCGGTCGCCACCGCGGCGCCCAGCTGGCCCCAGTCGAACTTGGGATAGCTTTCGGCCGCACCAAAGTTGTTGTCGTATAGCAGCACCTGGTAGCGACCAGTCGTTGCCGTGTCAGAACTCGGCAGATACGTCACGCTGTGCTGGCCCGCGTTGAGCGAAAAATCGCCCTGGGCCTGCAGCAACTTGTCCTCAAAGCCCGAGCCGGCCCATTGCCACTCCTTTCTATTTCTGGGTCCATCTTCTCACTGTTGGCGGCCGAAAATGATCCGCTTTCCTCCGTCCCCGAGGGATCATTTTTTAGTACTTGAAGAAGCCCTCGCCCGAGCTTTCGCCCAGCTTGCCTTCGTCGAGCATTTTCTTGAGGACGGAGGCCATAGCCTTAAAGTTGTAGGGCATCATCATCTTCTTGAGCAGCGGACTCACCAGGCCCGGGACCTTCTGATACTGCATGACGATGTTATAGGCCGTCTGGATACCCACCGTGTCGAACACGCGGAACGGACCCTTGGGAGCGCCGGTGCCGCGCGTCCACGCGAGGTCGATGCTCTTGGGGTCGCTGACGCCCGAGACATACAGGTCAAGGCCCGAGAGCAGCCATGGCACCAACATGGAGTTGAGCAGGTAGCCGTTCTTTTCCTTGTTGACGGGCAGGGCAAGCATACGGATATCGTTAGCAAAGTCGACGAGCTCATCGAAATAGCGCTTGTCGGTCTGGTCCTGAGCCATGACCTCGGTCATGTTGTTCTTCCAGATTGAATTGGCAAAGTGCAGCGACAGGTACTTCTCGGGGCGGCCGGTGTACTTGGCAAAGGTACTCGGCAGCAGCGTGGAGGAGTTGGTCACGATGACGGTCTTTTGCGGCAGAACCGGGGCGAGCTTCTTGTAGAAGTCGATCTTCGCCTGAGTGTCCTCAGCCATAGACTCGATGACCAGGTCGGCGTCGGCCACTGCCTTGGCAAGATCGAGCTCCAGCTTGAGCGTGGAGTAGGCACACTCGACGGCAGCGAGTGCCGCCTCCTTGTCGAAGGGCTGGCCGCTATCGGCGATACCGGCGCACCACTCGCCCGTGCCGTCCGCCATGCCCTCGATAGCAGCGATGTACTCCTCACGCACATGATCGATCTTGGGCTGGGTGCGGCCGATGCTGCCCTCGCTGCGCAGCCAAATCGTTACATCAAAGCCGCAGTAGGCAGCCTGAAAGGCAATCTGGCTTCCCAACACGCCGCCGCCGGCAACGCAAACGGTCTTGTAGCTCATGGGACGGTCCTCTCTTACGTAACTCCATAGATATGTATTTATTCAACCGTAAGGATGACGCGCGCTGGGGGTGGGTTCTATAAACGGATGGTTTTTTGCCGCGAACGGCTACACCTGTTCATTAACTCAGGGCTTTACAGGCCGTTTTTTGGCGCTGCTGAACCGCTGTTTTCGGAAGTGCGGGAAAAATCGGATTTCGCCGACCAGACCGGCTTTTTAGCAACAAAACCGCAGGTAACGAGAGCTCAAAAGAGCAGTGTGCTCGGAGGTTTGGAGTTTTTTCCCCGCACTTCCGAAATACGAGTCCGCCGAAGGCGTCAACAAACCCATTTACGCAACATGTGTCCAGCAAAAACGGGTGGTAGCCGGTACGGCTACTACCCGTTTGCCTCATATCCAGCCCAAAGCAGGCCAGTTACTTCTTAACACCACGCCCCAGGCGCTCAGCGACCGATGCAACGGCCTCCTCGCTGGCCGATCCGCAGCTCACGCAGCCATCGTGGGCACGCATCTGGCCGGTGACCTCGTCCATCGCGAGCGGTGCCACCTTCTCGAGCTTAAAGCCCTTGCCGGCGCGCATGTTCTCCTTGGCCACGCTGATCATGAGCTTGATGCGATTGAGCTGGTTGACCTCGGACGCACCGGGGTCGTAGTCCACCGCGACGATGTTGCTCTCGGGATGCTGGCGGCGCAGCTCCTTGATCACGGCCTTGCCCACCACGTGGTTAGGCAGGCACGCGAAGGGCTGCGTGCAGATGATGTTGGGCGCGCCGTGGTCGATCAGGTCGAGCATCTCGGCCGTGAGCAGCCAGCCCTCGCCCATGTTGTTGCACACCGAAAGCACCGTGCGGGCCTTGTCGGCCATGGTGCCGATGCGCTCGGGCGCCTCAAAGCGGCGGGACTTCTCGAGCATCTCCTCCACCGGCGTACGCATCCAGTCCACCAGCTTAATGAGCGCCTGCATGCCCGCGCGCGTAGTGGCAGAGCTTCCCAGCTCGTCCTTCTGCAGCTCGGCATTACTCATGGAGTACAGGAAGAAATCGAGCAGGCCCGGCACCACAGCCTCGCAGCCCTCGCGCTCGATCACGTCGACCACGTGGTTGTTGGCCGTAGGGTGGAACTTGACCAAGATCTCACCGACCACGCCCACGCGCGGCTTGGTACCCTCGCCCACGAGCGGCATGGTGTCGAACGCGCGGATGGCCTCGCGGCACAGCTTGGTGTAGTTATGCCTGTTGAACTTAGGCGCCAGCTTGCGGGCGCGCGCCATGTACTCCTCGTAGAGCGCGTTGGCGGCACCGGGCGTTGCCTCGTACGGGCGGCAGCGGTAGAGCATCTGCATCATCACGTCGCCAAAGAGCACCGCGTAGACTGCCTGCTTGAGCAGCGCCGGCGTAATCTTAAAGCCGGGGTTGTCCTCGCCGAGCGCCACGGCCGAAAGCGAGATCACCGGGATCTCAGGATGGCCGCTCTCGCGCAGGGCCTTGCGGATGAGCGCGATGTAATTGGTGGCACGGCAGCCGCCGCCGGTCTGGCTGATAACCACGGCCGTCTTGGACAGGTCGTACCGACCGCTCTCGATGGCCTCCATAATCTGGCCGGTCACCAAAATGGACGGATAGCAAATGTCATTGTTCACGTAGCGCAGGCCGGCCTCGACGGCGTCGTGATCGGTCGAGGGCAGCAGCTCAAAGTTGTAGCCAGCACCACGGAACACCTCTTTGACCAGGTCAAAGTGGATCGGCGCCATCTGCGGGCACAGGATGGTGTAGCCCTCGTCGCGCATCTGCTCGGTGAAGGGCACCTTGGGCCACGCGGTCGATGCACTCTCGCGCTGCGCCTCGAACGTGTACTTGCGGCTCGCGAACGCGGGGGCATCCTTGGAGGGCGCCACCGGCGCGGCATCGCCCTGCTCGTAGGCCTCGCCCGCGGCCGTGGCCTCGGCCAAGCGTTCGGCCTCCTGGTCCTTAAGCGCCGCCATGAGTGAGCGGATGCGGATGCGCGCGGCGCCCAGGTTGGATACCTCGTCGATCTTGAGCACGGTGTAGATCTTGCCGCTGGCTTCCAGAATCTCCTGCACCTGATCGGTGGTCAGAGCGTCCAGACCGCAGCCGAAGGAGTTGAGCTGGATCAGGTCCAAATCGTTGCGCATCGTCACAAAGCGGGCGACGGCGTACAGGCGGCTGTGGTACATCCACTGGTCGACGACGCGGATCGGGCGCTCGGGCTTCACGAGATGCGCGAGCGAATCCTCGGTAAAGACCGCAAAGCCAAAGCTCGAGATAAGCTCGGGCAGAGCGTGGTTGATCTCGGGGTCGTTGTGGTAGGGACGGCCGGCGAGTACGATGCCGTGGCCGCCGTGGTCCTCGACCCACTTAAGGGCCTCCTCGCCCATGGTCTGGATATCCTCGTGGAAACGCGCGTCGGCCTCAAAGGCAGCGTTGACGGCGGCATCGACCTCGGAGCGCGTGATCTTGGGACCACGCACGCGGCCGCGACCAGCCTCGGCATCGGCCACACGGTCGACGGCGAGCACCTGATACAGGCGGCGCTTGAGCTCGGTCTTGTCGTGATAGGGCACAAACGGGTACAGGAACTCGATGTTCTGCTCGCGGATCTCGTCGATGTTGAGTGCCAACGCCGTGGGGTAGCTCATGACGATGGGGCAGTTATAGCAGTTGCCGGCGGTCGGATCCTCCTTGCGCTCCCAGCGCACACACGGCATCCAAATGAAGTCGACATCGCGGTCGATAAGGTTCATCACATGGCCGTGGCTCATCTTAGCCGGATAGCACACGCTTTCGGACGGCATGGACTCGATGCCTGCCTGGTAGGTCTTTTTGCTCGACTGGTCGGACAGCTGCACGCTAAAGCCCAGGCGCGTAAAGAACGCGTGCCAGAAGGGGTAGTTCTCGTACATGTTGAGCGCGCGCGGGATGCCGACGGTGCCGCGCGGGGCCTCGTCGGGGCTCAGCACCTCGCGGTTAAAGAGCAGATCGTTTTTCTTTTTGAAGAGGTTGGGGGCCTCGGTCTTCTGCTTTTTGTGGCCGGCGCCCTTCTCGCAGCGATTGCCGGTAATGAAGCGCCTACCGCCGCCAAAATCGTTGACGGTAAGCTGGCAGTTATTGGAGCAACGGCCGCAGCGGACGTGCTTTTGCGTCACGGTGAGGTGCGCGATGTCCTCGGCCGAGAGGATGGTCGAGGTGCCGTCGGCGCCGGCGCGATCGCGGGCGAGCAGGGCCGCACCATAGGCGCCCATGCAGCCGGCGATGTCGGGACGCACGGCATGAACGCCGGTGAGCTGCTCAAACGCGCGCAGCGTGGCGTCGGACATAAAGGTGCCGCCCTGGACGATCACTTGGCTGCCGATCTCCTTGGGGTCGCGCAGCTTAATGACCTTGAACAGGGCGTTCTTGATGACGGAATAGGACAGGCCGGCCGCGATGTCGCCCACCGTGGCGCCTTCCTTTTGCGCCTGCTTGACGCGCGAGTTCATAAAGACCGTGCAGCGACTTCCCAGGTCGACCGGGGCCTTGGCATGGATGGCAGCGTCGGCGAACGCGCGCACGTCCATGTTCATAGACACGGCGAAGCTCTCGATAAAGCTGCCGCAGCCCGACGAGCAGGCCTCGTTGAGCATGATGTGCTCGATGACGCCGTCCTTCACGCGCAGGCACTTCATGTCCTGACCGCCAATGTCCAGAATGAACTCGACGCCGGGCAGGAACGCCTTGGCGCCGCGCAGGTGCGCAACGGTCTCGATCTCGCCGGAATCAGCCTTGAGGGCCTCGATGAGCAGTGCCTCGCCGTAGCCCGTGGTAGTCACGTGGCCGATAGTGCAGCCGGCGGGGATGTGGTTGTAGAAATCGGCCATGATGACCTTGGCCGTGCCCAGGATGTCGCCGTTGTTGTTGCCGTACCAGGTGTGCAGCAGCTGACCGTCCTCGCCCACGAGCGCGGCCTTCATGGTGGTGGAGCCGGCGTCGATGCCGATGAACACGCGGCCGGTGTAGCCGTCGAGCTTGCCCTTGGGGACGACTTCCTGGTCGTGGCGGGTCTTGAACTCGGCAAAGTCCTCGTCGTTGGCAAAGAGCGGATCCAGACGCTCGACCTCGGCACCCTGCGTGTCACCCAGGGCATCGATGGCCTCGATGAGCTGCGGGAACGTGCTGAGCTTGTTTGACTCGTGTGCCATGGCGGCACCGCTCGCCACAAACAGGTGGGCGTTTTGGGGCACGATACGGTGCTCCTCGTCCAGGTTGAGCGTGAGGTAGAAGCGGTGGCGCAGCTCGGAGAGATACTGCAGCGGGCCGCCCAGGAAGGCGACGTTGCCGCGAATGGGACGGCCGCACGCCAGACCCGAGATGGTCTGGGTCACGACGGCTTGGAAGATGGAGGCCGCCACGTCCTCGGGGCGGGCGCCCTCGTTGAGCAGCGGCTGGACGTCGGTCTTGGCAAAAACGCCGCAGCGGCTGGCGATGGGATAGATGGTGGTGGCGTTGGCCGCGAGTTCGTTAAGGCCGCTGGCGTCGGTGTGCAGCAGGGTTGCCATCTGGTCGATGAACGCGCCCGTACCGCCGGCACAGGTGCCGTTCATGCGCTGCTCGATGCCGTTGTCGAAGTAGATGATCTTGGCGTCCTCGCCGCCCAGCTCGATGGCGACATCGGTGGCCGGGATGAGGGTCTCGACAGCGCGCTTGCTGGCGATGACCTCCTGGACAAACTCCAGGTCGAGCCACTGGGACAGCAGCAGGCCGCCCGAGCCGGTAATGGCGCAGGTCATCTGGGCCGTCGGCAGCACGGTCGCAGCGCCCTCGAACAGGTCGCGGGCGCAGGCGCGGACGTCGGTGTGGTGGCGCTGGTACTTGGCGTAGACGATCTGGTTGTCGTCGTTGAGGACGGCAAGTTTAACGGTGGTGGAGCCCACGTCGATGCCCAGGTGCAGGTTGCCGCGGGCGTTCTCGGGGTTGAAGATCGCGCCTTCGGGGGCCTGGCCGGCGGCTACGGGCTCGGTGGCGGTGGCGGGCTCGCTAGCGACGGACGTCTCCCCTGCCGCGTTCTTGGCATCGGCAACTGCCTCGGCAACTTTCTCGGCAGCCGCGGTCGCGGCCTTCTGCGCGGCGTCCACCACGGCGGGCGCGGCCTCGCGTGCAGCAGCGACCATGCGGTCTTTGATGCCCTCGACGAGTTTGCTCATTGTCTCTCCTCTTAGTTGTTGGACTCGACGGTTGCGGCGGTGTCGGCCGCGTCCTCGAGCTGCAGGTTCAATAGCTTCATGCCGTATTCCGGCACGTTGATATCGATGGGTTGGCCATACAGGTCACCAGGGCGCACAAAAGCGAGCACCGTCATAATGCGCGCCATGGCCTCGGGCGATTCGGTGAGCCCACGCTCAAACCAGCGCTGAATCATGCCGACCTCGGCACTCACGACGTAGGTGACGTAGTAGTCAAAGAACGTGCCCAGCGCCAGGCCCAAAATGCCCGTCTGCGCACGCGGCACCACAGCCTCACGCGCGGTGTCGATGATCCTTTTAATGAAGGCCTGGTCGCCGCCCGGACCCAGCAGCGCACCGATTAAGTCGCGATTGGCCGCAAGATAACGCAGCAGCTCAACCGAACCGGGTGCCGGCTCGAGCTCATCGATGTTGTGATAGAGGTCGGGCAGCTGAGCTGCGGTGATGAGCTCAATGCGCTCACGGATCTCGGCCAGCAAGCCGTCCTCGATTTGATTGATAAAGTCGGGAATATCACGGTAGTGCGAATAGAACGTGCGGCGCGTAAGGCCAGCGCGCTCGGTGAGCGACGCGACGTTAATGCGCGAAAGGTCGCCGCTTTCGGCAAGCTCGCCGGCAAGTGCCTGGCGAAGGGCACGCTGCGAGCGAAGGGACCGGCGATCACATTTCTCGAGCTGGGACAAGCGTCCTCCTTGTTACTCAGCCTGTGCGCTATTGCACAGTGCGAGTATTATTGCACACCGTGTGCATCAACACGTAAAGGCAGTATTTTGGATGTGACGAAAGGGCAGTCCCTTTGTCACATTATTCGATGACGGTGCGGGAGTTTTGCTTGTGCATGGTGGCGAGCATGTGTTTGGGAACGGCGTGGACCATGCAGTTGCCGATGGTCGCGCTCGCGGCGACCTTGGCTGCATCGCTTGCGTTTTTGGTCGCGTAGCTGTGGCGGAAACGCTTGAGCATGGCGATGTCGTTTCCGCCGTCGCCGTAAACCGCGACCTCGTCCTCGGCAATACCGTAGTAACCCGCCAGCCAGGCCACACTCTCGCCCTTGTTGCACGCCACGTCCGTGATCTCGAACATCACCGGATCGAACGGCGCGTTGACCACGCGGTCCGAACGCTCGGCCAAATACGCCTTAAGGTCGCGCTCCAGCTCGGGCGAGGTCACGCGACAGTTGATCTTGCACACATCGTGGCGCAGGATGTCACCGATCGACTGGTCGAAATACTGTTCCTCGTGATACCCGCCACGTGCACGCATGCCGCGCATCACGATGCGCTTGATAGGGCTGTCCTTCTTAAAACCCGCCTGGTGCATCTCGAACGAACCGCTCGAGAACATGCCGTCGGGCGTGGAGCAGTCGAAGCAAATGTCCGGGAACACCTTGAGCAGCTCCTCGGTAACCTGCGGATCGATGGTCCAGGTCTTGAGCACTTCGCCATGGCTGTTGCGCACGATAGATCCGTTGGAGCAGCAGGCGTCAAGCGCCAGGCCCGTAAAGCCATGCTCGCCGATCGGCAGCGTCGAGCGTCCGGTCGCGGGAACCACATGCAAGCCAGCCTCGGTCAGCTCGCGAATGGCACGGCGGATGGTCCCATCCGCCTCGTGCAGGGCGTTCAGCAGCGTTCCGTCTAAGTCACTCGCGAACATCTTGATCATGGGCATGCCTCTCCTTCGTCTGCACGATATTGTAGACGAAGGAGAGGCACGCCCAAACAATGCCGTCCCGGCGCGGCGTACCACCGCCTCCACAAATTCACGGTGCCCCAGCACGTTAAGACAATCGCCACAAGCGACTTTTCAGCCGATAAAACAGCGCCGTCGTCAACGCCAGCACCGCCAACATGCCTGCGAATACAATCGCCGGTGTCCATCGATCATATGCGAGCCCGTAAACCAATTGGCCAATAGGCGTTGCACAGGAAAGCATCATATAAACGAGTGCCAGCACTTTTCCGCAGAGTTCCTTTGGCGCTGACCGCTGAACAAATGAAACGATTTCAACCGATGTAATGCTTGCCCACGCCATGACCCATGCCGAGCCGGCCGCAAGCGCGGTAAACGCAAATTCATCAGGACCGCTCAGTAGCGTGACAATAATCGGTACGACTCCAAAACAGATCATCGCAACATATCGACATATGCCCTTGAAGGAAAAACGATGCGGCCAAATACCGACCAAACCACTGCCGACAAGACCACCTAAGCCCATAGCCACCTCAATAATCCCAACGAAGGATGACTGCATTCCGAGATGCTTTGCAACAATAACGGGAGCACCAATCGTTAACCCAACTAACGCAAGGTTCAAAATAGCCGCAATCAAAAACACAACGAGCAATGATGAGTTTTGAGACAGGTACCGAATCAACTCCCGAAAATCGTTTCGGCGTGTCGTACGAGTCGCGCCGTCTCCCATCGTTTCAGATGAGGCATTTTGCTTGAGTGCGCCCCCGAACAGCAGGGCTGAAATCGTAAACGTCAACGCCGCGGTTTCGCATAGAGTATCGATACCAAAGCACCCATAGACTGCCGTCCCGACTACAGGCCCCAAGATATTGCTCATCATGATTATCTGCGAGACCAACGCAGTGGCACGCTCAACCTTTTCTTGGCCCGTCATGCGCACCGCCTCAATTTGAAGCATCGGTTTCAGCAGCGATTGGATGCCATATTGGACGCAAAGCATTGCTGCCACGACAACCGCAAGAGGCAGCGAACGCTTCATGGGGATAAACAGCAGTGATGCAGCCATCAGAACAATGCCGAGTACCACAAGAACCCCGCGATGTCTTCCCCGATCCGCCAAAATCCCGCCAACCGGAGTCGCGAGCACGCCCGGTATGAACGCTATCGCCGCGACGGCGCCATATAACGTTGAGGAGCCGCTGCAATCGAACAAGTAGAGCGGACACGCAAAGCACAGTGCCGACAGCATCGAATACGCACACAGCTGTGCAACAAGAAGACCAAATAGCCTGATAGATCGCACTGTTTTTGGCGCCAATGAAACGCTAATTCTTCGCATCCCAGCCATAAGCCTGCCCCCAAATACATACTGTCAGTATGTATTTAATGACTTGAAAAGGGCAGCCGTGGCTACCCTTACAAATCAATTACATACCGTCAGTATCTATATTACCACCCGGCGCGGTCCCATACGTCCCAAATCTGCGCCGTTGTCTGAAGCACTTCTTCCCCCAAATCGAGTCCCACCGCGGCCGCCATCTGCGCCAAACATTGAGCGCGAGCGAGCATTCGATCCTTGGTCTCGAGCGGACGGAACAGCGGCAGCAGCCAAAGATTCGCCAACAACGATACGGCCTCAGCCGCTTCGCGCGGGCATTTGCACACAATGGAGCCATCGTCGATGCCCTCCTCGATCACTGGCAAAAGACAGCCATCGGCCGACTCGTCGAACGAGCCCTGGTACTGCATCGCCAGTAGACGCGAGCTTTTTACCGGATCTGCCGCAGGATGCATGCGTGCCCATAGCTCAATTTGCGGAACGACAGACTCGGGCGCGTACAGTCGCTTGAGCTTTTGGGCTCCGGTCATATTGCCGATACCAAGCGTTGAGCGACGTTGTTCAACAATCGGAGCCATTGCCCGATCAAATGCGGCGTTGAAAATCTCTTCTTTGCTCTTAAAGTGATGATAGACAGCGCCCTTGGTCATGCCATCGAGGCGGTCGACGATATCTTGAATGCTCGTCCCCTCATAACCCTGTGCGCAGAATAGCTCCAGCGCCGCGTCGAGAATCTTCGCGACAGTCTCCTCGGGATATTTATTACGACCCATAATCCGTCCATCCACAACGCAAGTCTTGTGCCTCATTGCAGCATTTTAACGTTGCGGATGGTAGACGGTCGATTCTACACCGCGGCGGGGCCGTGTTCGCCGGTACGGATGCGGATGACTTCCTCGACCGGCTCGACCCAAATCTTGCCGTCTCCAACGGCACCGGTACGAGCGGCGTTGCAGATGATGTCGACAATTCCGTCGACATGCTCATCGGCACAAATGAGCGTGAACTGCACCTTAGGGATCGTGTTAACAAGCAACTCGTTGCCGCGCACGTATTCCTTCCAGCCATGTTGCGCACCGCAGCCCTGCACCTGGTTGATAGTCATACCGCGAACATCAGCAGCAAACAGCGCATCTTTAAGAACCTCAAGCTTCTCGGCGCGAACAATCGCCGTAATCTTCTTCATAGTGAATTCCTCTCTTTAATAAAAGAAATTGATTGTTCTTCACATGGCACGGGTTTTCCAGGTGCCCGAGATTGCCCCGAAAGAGGAGCGCCGCGTACTTCGGTACGCAAGCGACGGTTTGAGGGGCAAGGTCGGGTGCCTAGGAAGCCGTGCCGCTAGTCAAGTCCCGAGAAGGAGGGATACGCGCTCTCGCCGTGCTGACTCGCATCCAGGCCCAGCGCCTCGTCGGCCTCGTCCACGCGCAGACTGCCGTGGAACAGCACCTTGACCACCGCGGCGATCACCAAATCGAGCACCAACACAATAGCGACCGTCACCACAATGCCCAAAATCTGCGAGATGAGCAGCGACACGTCGCCCGTGTAGAACAGGCCGCCCTTACCAGTCCACGAGAGCTCCGGCACACAGAACAGGCCTGTGAGCACGCCGCCCAAGATGCCGCCGATGCCGTGGCAACCAAACGCGTCGAGCGCATCGTCGTAGCCAAACTTGGTCTTAAGATGGCTGATGGCCAGGTAGCAGACGGGCGATACGATCAGGCCCGTGACCAGCGCCGCCCACGGCTCGACAAAGCCCGCACCCGGCGTGACCACCACAAGGCCCGCAACCAGACCGGTGCTGGCACCCACCAGCGTGGGGCGGCCGGTGCGCACGCGCTCGACGGCAAGCCACGAGACCATGCCCGCCGCGCTGGCCGTCACGGTGTTGAGGATGGCGAGCGCCGCCACGGCGTCGGCCTTGAACTCGCTGCCGCCGTTAAAGCCAAACCAGCCAAACCAAAGCAGGCCGGCGCCCAGCGCCACAAACGGCACGTTATGCGGGCGATAGCTCACCATGCCAAAACCGCGACGACGGCCGAGCATTAAGCAGAGAATCAGGCCCGTGAGACCGGACGAAATGTGCACCACGTCGCCGCCGGCAAAGTCGAGTGCGCCGATGATGTCGCCGATAAAGGAGCCATCGCCGCCCCAGACCATGTGGGCGAGCGGCGCATAGACCACGAGCAGCCAAATGCCCAGGAAGGCCGTCATGGCACCAAACTTAACGCGGCCGGCCAGGCTGCCCGTGACGATAGCTGCCGTGATCATGGCAAACGCCATTTGGAAGGCGATGTTGATGATTTGAGGGTAGACGGCACCGTCCGCGGCATTGCCCTCGGCCGCCTGCAGCACCTGGCCGAGCACCGGCAGGCACAGCAGCTGGTCAAGGCCTCCAATAAACGGGCTGGAACCGTCGCCGCCGTAGGCCAGTCACCAGCCGGCAACAATCCACAGCACACCAACCAGGCCAATGGCGCCAAAGCACATAAGCATGGTGTTGATGACATTTTTGCGCCTGGACAGGCCGCCATAGAAAAACGCCAGGCCCGGTGTCATTAAAAACACGAGCATGGTGCAGATGAGCATAAACGTTGTCGATCCCGTATCGAACATTCGCTCCCCCTTGATCGCATGAACGTTGTCGGCGCCCATAATGCGGCCGAGGGGCAACTGGTGTAGACCAGATACGGCGTTGTTAAACGCGGCGTTGTCGAATGGAAACGGTGCCGCAATCTTGGAAACGGCACGGCAACGGGCGCGAAACGAACGGGAAACGTGCGAACGAGAAGGGCGCGCTTGGCTCCGCTCTGGCTAGCGCCGGAACAGCTCGCGGGCTCGGTCGCGGAGGTCGGTAGCTCGGATGACGCCCTCGTAGCGATTGATGCGCAGACGCGGGAAGGCGTTAAAGAAGCGCAGGTCACGACGGCTGAGCGACACACTCGGCACCGGACGGCTCATGCGCTTGCCGGTACGGAGACGGGTGAGCGACGGACGGGGCACGCTCGGCGCGGCATCGGCCACGCGGCGAGCAGCGAGCGCCAGGCCGCGAGCACCATCCGAGATAAACGTCGGCATCGAAGCCTTCTCGCGCAGGGCATCGAGCGCCGCGTCGCCCAGCTCGGCCAGCCAAGCGTTAACGGCGCGACCGCGGATATGCGTCTGCGCCACCGAGTCGATCGCCGAATCGGGAATACGTTCGAGCATAGAGTCGGAGGCGTCGGCAAGCGACTCATTGATGCGGTCGGCAAGGTCGGCACGCACACGCTCAAGCTGATCGGACAGACGCCGCCAGCTGGCCAACGAGCACACCGCATCGACCATCATCGCGACCGCGACGATAAAGGCGGACAGCCGCACAATCAGCACCGGCAGATGGGCAAGCAGGCCCAACACCGCCGGCTCCACCACGCGACAAATGCACAACGCACCCAGGCCAAACGCGCATGCCCAGTACAGACAGATGCGTCCGTGCAGGTTAAACGGCAGGTGCGAATAGTCCCAAAAGCGAGCGCCTGTTGTTTTTTCCAGCAGCACGCCCACGCTGTACTCAATCACGCTGCATACGAGCGCTGCAGCGACAAACTGGCTCGACGCGTCAGGAATTCCGCGCAACAGCAGCCAGCAGGCAATGCCGCCCGCGCCATAGATGGGGCAACACGGTCCCAGCAAAAAGCCGCTGTTGGCAAAGCGTCCGTGGTTGAGCATGGCGCAGACCGTCGACTCCCAAGCCCAGCCGCAAAAACCGTAGAAGGCAAACGAGAGCACCAGCGCAGAGAGCGGACAGGCGGCAAGCGTCGCGCCGTCAAATGCCATGTCGATCGCGGTCCCCACCGTCTACCCTCTCCTCTTCTCGCTCGATTCGCTGCTCACGCCATCGTCCGCCTCGTCCATGCGCCGCAGACGACCGGCGACCGTCTCGCGCAGCGCGCACCATTTATCTGCCAGGCACACAATCCATGCCTCACGACACGTCGGCGGCACCGGTACCAGCGGAAACATATGGCGCGCGATGATATTCCGCTCGCGCGGCGTCAGCTCAAAATCCTCTTCGGCACGCGCCAGAGCAAAAAATGGATGCCGGAATCCGTGCAGTCGATGGCTCGGGTCGGGATCGTGCCAGTCATAGAGAAAGTAATCGTGCAGCAGGGCCCCGCGCAGCAACGAGGCTCGGTCAACCGAGACACCGACGCGGCCCAGGCGCTCGGCAAAGGACAGGCTCGCCCGCGCTACCGAAGTCACATGCGCATAGACCGTCACGTCACCATGCTGGATAAACTCGCGCGTCAGGTCCAGACGGCCCATCTGTGCCAGTTGACGGGCGGCATAGTCGACCTCGTGCGCGATTTTCTCGGCACGAACGACATCGGACATGCTGCCTCCTTCCAGCGACTCACGGCGACAAGCCACGGCCTGTGCGCAATCGATAAAAACATCATGGGACACATCAGTATGGCATCAGACAAAACGTTTTGCCCCGCCAGTTGGCGAATTACCGCGCCGCCGTCACATATCAAACGCCAAAATGTGCGAGACTGTTTTGTGCAATTGTGCCGGCCGAGGGAGCGCCGGCGCTCGATTCGCATGGAGTAACCCACAACGATGCTGCTTACGCAAACGACAACGCCCGAGGACGTCAAGGCTCTTAATCGCGTCGAGCTCCCGCAGCTCTGCGACGAGATTCGCCACGCCATCCTCGAAAGCTCCGCCGCTGTCGGCGGACACGTTGCCCCCAACCTGGGCGTCGTTGAGCTCACGGTCGCGCTCCATCGCGTGTTTAACTCCCCCATCGACAAGATTGTCTTTGACGTTTCGCACCAGACCTACGCCCACAAGGCGCTGACCGGTCGCGCGTACACTTATATCGATCCGGAGCGTTATGGCGAGGCTTCTGGCTTTGCCAATCCCGACGAGTCCGAGCACGACCTGTTCGCCATGGGCCACACCTCCACATCGGTGAGCCTGGGCTGCGGCTTGGCACACGCGCGTGACCTGGCGGGCGACAGCTACAACGTCATCACCATCATTGGCGACGGCTCGCTTTCGGGCGGCTTGGCGTTTGAGGGCTTCAACAATGCCGCCGAACTCGACAGCAACCTGATCATCATCGTCAACGATAACGACCAGTCCATCGCCGAGAACCACGGTGGCCTCTATCGCAATCTGGCCGAGCTGCGCGCCAGCAACGGTGCCTGTGAGCGCAACGTCTTCCGCGCGATGGGGCTCGACTACCGCTATCTGGACGCCGGTAACGATGTGTTGGCCCTCGTCGACGCGTTGCAGGAACTGCGCAATATCGATCACCCCATCGTGCTGCACGTCTCCACCGCCAAGGGCAAGGGCTTTGAGCCAGCCCAGAGCGACCCGGAACGCTGGCACCACGTGGGTCCGTTTGACATGGCGACTGGGCGCAAGCTCTGCCCGGGCCATCCGAGCGAGCCCGCACCGCGCACCTATGCCGATATTACGGGCGAGGCGCTCAGCACCGCCATCGAGCGCGATTCGCAGGTCGTGGGCATCACGGCCGCCACGCCCTACATCATGGGCTTTACACCCGAGCTTCGCGCTGCGGCAGGTAAGCAGTTTGTCGACGTGGGCATTGCCGAGGAGCACGCCGTAACTTTTGCCACCGCGCTTGCGCGCTCGGGCGCCAAGCCAGTCTTTAGTGTGTACGGCACGTTTTTGCAGCGCGCCTACGACGAGCTGTGGCACGACCTGTGCCTCAACGATGCCCCGGCGACGATCCTAGTGTTTGGCGCATCAATCTTTGGCACTACGTCCGAGACGCACCTCTCGTTCTTTGATATTTCCATGCTGGGCGGTCTTCCCAACATGCACTACTTGGCACCGGCCTGCATGGAGGAATATCTGTCCATGCTGAGCTGGTCGCTCGACCACCGCGAGCATCCCGTAGCGATCCGTGTACCGGGCATTGGCCTGGTAAGCCGCCCCGATCTGGCGCCTGCCGAGGACACCAACTATGGTGTCGCACGGTATAACGTGGTGCGCCAGGGCCGCGACGTGGCCGTGCTCGCACTTGGCGACTTCTTTGAGCTGGGCGAGCGCGTGGCAAACCGCTTGGCTGCCGAGTACGGCATCGAGGCCACGCTCGTCAACCCGCGCTTTGCAACCGAGCTCGACCGCGAGTTCCTCGACAGTCTTGCCGCCGAGCATCGCGTTGTCGTCACCCTCGAGGACGGCATCTTGGACGGCGGCTGGGGCGAGCGCGTGGCATGCTATCTGGCATGCACGCCGTTGCGCACGCGCACCTTCGGCATCGCCAAGGGCTTCCCCGACCGCTACGACCCCAACGAGCTGCTCGCACAGAACGGCATGACGATCGAGAACATGGCCGCCGAAGCCGTAAGGCTACTCAACGAGTAAGAAAACCTCCGCAAGGAAAGCACCCCTGCGGAGGTTTTTGCTTTCGCGACGCGATTATCTCGATCCGTAACATCTATGGCCCGAATTCTCGTCTAACTGTTACAGATCGAGACAAGACGTCTTAGTCCCTGACCTTTGTCTCAATCTGTAACAGATAGAGACCTTTTGTCCGTCCAGATGTTACAGATTGAGACATTCGAATTCCTCTGAAGAGAAAATCTCAATCTGTAACAGTTACTCGGCAAAAACGGCTGCAGCTGTTACAGATTGAGACAAAACAGCGAGGCAGGTCGCTGCATCGGCCAGAACCACCACGAAGGCGCCTGTCCCCTTTGTGGTGGTTAGCGGTAGCTGTTCTTGAGGATTTCGACGACGTCGGGGTCGGTCAGCGTCACGGGGTCGTGGCTGAACAGGACGCCGTTGGTCGTCAGGGCATTGTGCGCGATGGCCGGCAGCTCTTCGGACGTAATCCCCCATTCGCTCATGGCAAGGTCGGCCACATGGCAGGCCTCCATCAGGCGCGTGAGCTCAATCACAAAATCGTGCGGATCATCCGCGGCGGCATTGCCCATCAGGCGCGCCATGTCGATATAGCGCTCGGGCGCGGCACCGTGATCGATCATCCACGTGTGATAGGCGCGGGCAATCATAATGAGGCCGGCGCCGTGCGGCAGGTCGTGATGATGCGCGCTCATGCCATGTTCAAGACCATGAGAGCCCGTGGTGCCCGAGGCATCCATGGCATAACCGCCGAGCGTGTTGGCAAACGCAAGGCTCGAGCGCGCTTCCAGGTCATCGCCATTATTGACGCACGCGGGCAGCGCTGCGGCGGCGCGGCGAATGCCCTCGCGGCAGACCATGTCACCCATGGGCGTGTTGGTGTTCGACACATAGCACTCAACGCAATGGAACAGGGCGTCGAATCCCTGATAGGCGGTCAGACGCGCCGGGACGCTCACCATGAGCTCGGGATCAACGATCGAAAGCACCGGAAACAGGCGCGGATCGCCCAGACGGAGCTTCTCGTCATTTTCTTCGCAGGACAGAACACCGCCCGCATCGACCTCGGAGCCGGTACCCGCCGTGGTGGTTACGCAAACAAGCGGTAGCGGATCGTTGGGAATGGGCAGGCCAAGCGCGGTGCCCCCATTCACAAAGTCCCAGATGTCACCGGGGCACTCGTTGCCCTCGGCGTCCGTATGCGGGTTGGTCGCCGCCGCGCAGATGCCCTTGCTGCCGTCCATGACCGAACCGCCGCCGAGCGCCAGCACAAAGTCGCATCCATGGGTGCGCGCCATCCAGCCACCTGCATTGACGGTCTCGCGCAGCGGATTGGGCTCAATGCGATTGAACAGCTCGTGCGCCACGCCGGCGCGATCGAGCTCGGCCTCCACGCGCCCCAAGTATCCAAAGCGCTTGACCGAGTTGCCGCCGGTCGTAACGATGAGCGCCTTGGTGCCGGGCAGCTTCTGCGCGCCCAACTCGCCCAACTTGCCCGCGCCAAACAGCACCTTGGTCGGTGCGAAAAACGAATAACCGTTCATGCGCGATCTCCTTACTTATATATGTGTCGCGTTGCCGCCATTATAGCGACCCCCGCGAGCGACCACACCGTCCGCAAAACGCCATCCCAGCTGCAATAACCGACGTTTCCCCAGATAAAACCTACCAAAATAAACCTGTCCCTTTTTGGTAGGTAGAATAACCCATAAGGTAAGTATGTTTCTGAGTTATTTCGTGTTGACCCATTTGAGCGCGATAGGGTATAACTCTACTCAACCGCTAGGGATTTTATTGAGAAAGGTGTTCTACCATGAGCAAGAACCTCTCCCAGCAGGTCGTTCTCGACCGCCGCGGCTTTGTCGCCGCTACCTTCGCAACCGTCGCCGGCCTTGGTCTTGCCGGCTGCTCCGACACCAGCGCCGAGGCCGACAAGGGTTCCGCCGCCGGCTCCTCCAAGGGCTCCGAGGATACCGAGGCTTCCACCACGCTCGACGCTAAGGCATTCGACAAGCTCGTCGACAACGGCCCCAAGGCCGATGACGACGCCATCGCCGCCAGCACCTGGGCGACGGCCATCAAGGACGCCGGCGTCTTTAAGATCGGTGGCGTTCAGACCTCCACGCTCTTCTCCCTCCTCAACGAGAAAGACGGTCAGACCCGCGGCTTCGATGCTGGCATCGCGCAGCTTCTGTCCAACTACATCCTGGGCGAGAACAAGGTCGAGATCACCCAGGTGACCTCGGACACGCGCGAGTCCGTCCTGCAGAACGGCCAGGTCGACGCCGTCTTCGCCACCTACACCATTACCGATGAGCGCAAGAAGCTCGTCTCCTTTGCCGGTCCCTACTACTACACCCAGCAGGCCATCCTGGTACTCGCCGATAACGACGACATCAAGAGCGTCGACGACCTGGCCGACAAGAACGTCGCCGTCCAGTCCGGCTCCAACGGCCCCGCCATCCTGGAGGAGTTCGCTCCCAAGGCCAGCCAGCAGGAGTTCAAGACCGACGAGGAGGCTCGTCAGGCACTCCAGCAGGGCCGCGTTGACGCCTACGTCATCGATAACAACATGCAGCAGAGCGCCCTGGTCCGCGAGCCCGGTAAGTACAAGATCGCCGGCAAGCCCTTCGGCAGCAAGGAGCCCTATGGCATCGGCCTGCCGCTCGATTCCGACGGCGTCGCCTTTGTCAACGACTTCCTTAAGAAGATCGAGGACGATGGCACCTGGACCGAGCTGTGGCAGATCTGCATCGGCGACCGCACGGGCGACACCAACGTTCCCGAGCTGCCCGAGATCGGCGCCTAGGCAGCGAGCCTGGTAACGGCCGCAACGAAACCATACGGAAACGCATGATGCGCTTTATTGCGGTAAACTGTTTCCTCACTGAGTTGTCGGGGCTTCCGTACACACGGGAGCCCCTTTCCTTATCGGCGGGAGGTCCGCATGAGTCTCTCCGAACTCTGGTCGCTCTATGGCCAGAACTATATCGACGCGCTGCTAGCAACCTGGGGCATGACGCTTGAGTCGTTTGTCATCGCCATGGTGCTGGCCGTCGCCGTCACCGTGATGCGCGTGTCGCCGCTCAAGCCGCTGCGCGTCTTTGGCGACCTGTATGTCCAGGTCTTCCGTAACATCCCCGGCATCGCGCTGCTTATCATCGTCGTCTACGCGCTGCCGCCGCTCAAGGTCGTCCTGCCCTACCGCACCTGCGTTATCGTCGCCACGGTCCTTTTGGGCTCGGCCTTTGGCTCCGAAAACTTTATGAGCGGCATCAACACCGTCGGCGTCGGCCAGGTGGAAGCCGCCCGCTCGCTGGGGATGAGCTTCAGCCGTATCCTCGCCAAGATCGTGATTCCGCAGGCACTGCGTTCAAGCGTGCTGCCCATGACCAACCTCTTTATCGCCGTCATGCTCACCACCGCGCTCGGCAGCCAGGTGCCGCTTAAACCGCAGGAGCTCACCGGCGTGGTGAGCTACATCAACACGCGCTCGCTCGGCGGCGTCGCCGCGTTCTTTATCTCGGCGCTCGGCTACCTGGGCACGGCCTTTGTGGTGAGCCACATTGGCAACTACATCGATAAGAAGGTGAGGATCCTCCGATGAGCAAGCATTCCTCCCCTGCGCTTACCATGCGCGATGCGCTCTACGAGGCTCCCGGCCCCAAGATGCGCGCCAAGATTCGCATCGGCACCGTCATCTCACTCGTCGCCGTCGCCGCGCTCGTCGCCCTGGTACTGCAGCGCTTTTATGTGACCGGCCAGCTTTCGGTCCACTATTGGTATTTCTTTACGCACCTCACCACCTGGAAGTTCCTGCTTGCCGGCTTTGAGGGCACCGTTAAAGTCGCACTCACCGCCGGCGCCATCGCGCTGGTGCTGGGCTTAGCCCTTATGCTCGGCCGCACCAGCGACATTAAGCCGCTGCAGCTGGTCTGCCGCGTGCTCACCGATTTCTTCCGCGGCGTGCCGAGCCTGCTGTTCATCTACTTCTTCTTTTTGGTGCTGCCCCAGTACAAAATTGCGCTGCCGTCGTTTTGGATGCTCACGCTTCCCGTCGCGCTCGCTGCAGCTGGCGTACTCGCCGAGATTTTCCGCGCCGGCGTCAACGCCGTGCCGCGCGGCCAGGTCGAAGCCGCCCAGGCACTCGGTCTCTCCAAAGCTAAAATCACCTTTAAAATCGTGTTGCCGCAGGCTATTCGGTTTATTATTCCGTCCTTGATTTCGCAGCTTGTGGTCGTGGTCAAGGACACCACCGTCGCCTACGTTGTGAGCTACCCCGACCTCATGCAAAATGCCCGCGTGCTCATTACCAACTACGACGCCCTCGTGTCGGTCTACCTGGTTATCGCGGTCATCTACATCCTCATCAACGTCGCGATCAACAAGGCCGCTGTCTATGTTTCGCACAAGACCGGCGCGACCATCATCCGCTAACGCTTTACCATTTCGAGTCATAAGGAGCCGAGCACCATGGCACAGAGCACCTCTTCCACCGGCAATCAGCCGCTGATCGAGCTCAGACACGTCGATAAGCACTATGGCGACCTGCACGTCCTCAACGACATCAATCTCTCGGTCGACCGCGGCGAGGTCGTTGTTGTAATTGGCCCCTCGGGCTCGGGCAAGTCGACCATGTGCCGCACCATCAACCGCTTGGAGACCATCGACTCGGGCGAGATCCTCATCGAAGGCGAGCCCCTGCCGCAAGAAGGCAAGGACCTTGCCCGCATGCGCGCCGAACTGGGCATGGTGTTCCAACAGTTCAACCTGTTTGCACATATGACCGTACTGCAGAACGTCATGCTGGGGCCGGTCGACGTGTTGGGCGTCTCCAAGGATGAGGCCCGTGAGCGCGCCATGGACCTGCTGAGCCGCGTAGGCGTTGCCGAGCAGGCCGACAAGGTGCCCGCACAGCTTTCGGGCGGCCAGCAGCAGCGCGTGGCCATCGCCCGTTCACTCGCCATGCAACCCAAGGCTATGCTCTTTGACGAGCCCACAAGCGCCCTCGATCCCGAAATGATCAACGAGGTGCTCGAGGTCATGGTTCGCCTGGCCCAGCAGGGCATGACGATGATCGTCATCACGCACGAGATGAATTTCGCCCGCCGCGTGGCCGGCCGTGTCGTGTTTATGGCCGACGGCCAGATCGTGGAAACTGGCACGCCCGACGAGTTCTTCGACCATCCCCAGACCAAGCGTGCCCAGGACTTCCTCAACTCCATCAAGGGCCACTAACCCAATTGCCAGCGGGCAAATTCATCAGTAACGTTTGCCCCACGCCACCCCTGCACCATGTCCACCCGGATTCGAAAGCTACACCTATGATCGGAACTCGCACTTCATCGTCCTACACCCCGCATGTCGACGTCGCCCCCGCCGACCGTCCGCTCATCCTCGTCGCGCCGCGCTGGGAAGAGGCAGAGCCGTTTTTAACCGAGATGCTCTCCCCCAACGAGGAAATCGCAAGTGTCTTTGTCGATGCCATCCTTGCCGCTGGCGGCCTGCCGCTGCAGATGTCCATCACCGAGGACATTGAGGTCATCCGTCATTACGTCGATATCGCCGACGGCATCGCCATCCCCGGCGGCCCCGACGTCAATCCCAAACGTTGGGGCGATGATCGACCCTACGATCCCACCCTCTGCTGCGAGATCCGCGATTGCTTTGAGTTTAAGCTGGTCGGCGAGGTACTCCACGCCAAAAAGCCGCTCTTTACCACCTGCCGCGGCACGCAGTTGCTCAATGTCGCCACTGGCGGCACCCTGTGCATGGACGTGCCGAGCCTAGGCGCTCGCGAGGGCCGCACGCAGTGGCGCCATACCCACGTGCTCAACGACCCCGTACATCCCGTCGAAGTCGTGCCGGGCTCGCTGCTTGAACGCGCGGTTGGCGGGCACAGGCTGATCCAGACCAACTCCGCACACCACTGCTGCGTCGATCGTCTGGGTAAAAGCACGCGCTTGGTCGCCAAGGCAACCGACGGCGTTCCTGAGTGCATCGAGGTCGAAGGCCAGCCATTCTGCTTGGGCGTGCAATGGCACCCTGAGTACACATGGAAGACGCTCGAGACCGACTTTAACCTGTGGAAATCGTTTGTCGAGGCAGCGGCAAAGGTTAAGCAGGCCCGTTAGTTCACGGACAGCACAACACAAAAGGGCGCCCCGCCGGCCACATGGTCCGGCGGGGCGCCCTTTTACCTATATGTGGCCGGCACGCAGCCCAAGGCCCGCAAGCTCTTATTCGGCCGCCTCGCGCAGGGCCGACATCGTTGCCGCATATTGCTACTGCAACGCATGCATTCCCTCGCGAGCGCCGTCAACGGCATCGGCGCCGCGCAACGCCTCGGTCACCACGACCGCCGGCTCGTACAGATTATCGAATCCCAGGTTCTGGCTCACGCCCTTGAGCGTGTGCGCTGCCATAAACGCACCTTCGGCGTCTCCCGCCGCCATGGCGGCCTCCAGCTTGTCCATGCTCTCGTCATCCAAAAACTTGAGGGCAAAGCGGGCAAGCATTTCCCCGCCCATCAGCCGAGCGCACGCGTCATCATAATTAGCGCCGATCTTCTCATACGCCTCACGCATGGAAATCATGGATTAAAAACTCCTTTGGTCAAACTAAATCGTAGGAAACGCGACGACATCGGCGGGGCGTGCCAATGTCTCGGCAATTTGGTCTTGCACCTCGAGCAAACAGTCGAGCAGCAACGGGTTAAAGGTGCCGCACTTACCGTCCAGAATCATCTTGATCGCTTCCTCGTGCGGGATAGCGTCCTTGTACACGCGCACGCTCGTCAGGGCATCGTACACGTCGGCCACCGAAACCACCTGTGCGGCAATGGGAATTTCGTCGCCCTTAAGGCCATCGGGATAACCCTTGCCGTCCCAGCGCTCGTGGTGCCAACGCGCGATCTGGTACGCATATTCCATAAGCGCATTGCCGGCGTGATGGCTACCCAGCTCACGCAGCATGTCGGTGCCGATCGTGGTATGCGTCTTCATAATCTCGAACTCCTCGGGCGTAAGGCGTCCGGGCTTGTTGAGAATCGCATCGTCAATCGACATCTTGCCGATATCGTGCAGCGCCGAAGCCAGGGCGATCGTGGAGCGTTCCTCATTGTCGAGGGAGATCGTGTCGCTACGCCGGACCAGACAGCCAAGCAGCAGCTCGGTCAGCTTCTCGATGTTCGTAACGTGCCTGCCGCTCTCGCCGTTGCGAAGCTCCATGACGCCGGCCATGATGTCGATGAGCATGCGACTGTTCTTGACGCGCTCGTTGTACTGCTGGGACAGCAGGTTCGTCAGGCGGCGCTGTTTGGCGTATAGGCGGATGGTGTTGCTTACACGGCGGCGCACGACACGGGAGTCAAACGGGCGGTTGATATAGTCCGAGGCGCCCAGCTCGTACGCGCGCAGAACCATATCATCGGAATCTTCGCTCGAAATCATGATGACAGGCAGATTGTCACTAACCGATCGGCGCGACAGATCGGCCAGCACCTCAAAGCCGCTTATGCCCGGCATGACAATATCCAGCAGCACGAGCGACAACTCATCGCCATAGCGGTCGACCATGTCGAGCGCCGTACGACCGTTGTCGGCCTCGAGGATGCAATACTCGTCCTTGAGCATCTCGTTGAGAATGGCTCGGTTCATCTCGGAGTCATCGACAATAAGCACCAAAGGCTTTTCGCTTTGGAAGGCCTCGATGAAATCGCCATCGGTCACGACCGTACCGGCTTTTGCCTTAGCGCGGCTCAATAACTGGACAGCGCGGCCAACGCCCTCATCGACCGTCTCGCCATGAATGCGAACACCGCCAACACATGCCGTCAAGCTCACGTACTCATGGCCCGGAACAATCGTGGCATGAACGGCATCGGACACCTGATGCAGGCGACGGGTGAAGTCATCGGAGGGAATATTGGGCATGACGACCACAAACTTGTCGCAGCCATAGCGTACGAGCTCGTCAGTCGAACGAATTCCGCTGCGTATGGCCGTCGCCACAGCACCGAGCGCAAGGTCGCCGGCATGACGGCCACACGTATCGTTGAAGACCCTAAAATCATCAAGGTCGATCACCGCAACGCCGGCATTCATGCGGGCGCTACGGAGCTTTTCCTCGTAATATCGGCGATTGCGCACACTCGTCAGCACGTCGGTGTAGACGAGGTCCTCTTCTGCAGCCTCTTGCTCATCGATCGGACGCACCATCAGCAGGATGTGAGGCTCGCCCTCGACCTTCAGAGGGCGCAGGCGAGCGCGGTACTCGGTACCATCATTGAGCAGCTGCTCCGATACATCATCGGAACCTGCCAAGGCCTCAAGACTCGACTGACGCAGACAAGGGCAGCGATCGCCGGCGAGCAAGCAGTTAGGCTCGCTCTTAATCTGATCGGCCGACAACAAACGCACCACGGGGTAGGTCTTCGCGACGCGGGCGACCTCGGCGGCAGCCTCCTCGTCGGTTAGATTGACCTCGTGATTATTGAGCATATGGGGCCCTTCCTATCGTTACGCACGGCAACGGTGCATATCAATTGGTACAAGGGTAGCATCTAACAGCTGAAGGCAAACGCGCGATTATCGTTACATTTTTATGACCTGGCAAACGGCGGTAATGGAGCCGCGGGCGCGCGGTTATGGGCGCATTCGTTAACAATGACGAAACGCTAACAGCCCCTCTCCCCGCAGGTCATCGAGCGTGCTAACGCTCCAAGACATCGCGAACGGCGTTTGCCGCCGTAACGGGGCGATCGCGCAGACCGTTATGCGCGCCCGGGATCGTCACAAGGGGGCAATCGAGATATTCGGCAGCCGCTCGCGTACCAGCCTCGCGGGGCGTATCGACCGAAAGCTCGCCCAAAAACACGGCCGACACCGCCTTTGACGCGCGGGCGCGCTCCCAGTCGGGAGCATATGTCATATTTGTTCCATATTCGTTCGCCATAAAGCAACGACCATTGCGCAGGGCATGTTTGACTTCCGCTTCGGTCGTCCCAGGAGCCTCGGGGTCCAAGTCGCCGAGGGCTCCCAAGAAAAGCCGGAGCGCCCTTGAAACCTTTCCAGCCGCAATCATATCGAGCAAAACCGGAGCTGCGCCCATACCGACGCCTTCGGCCGACACAGCCGGCTCATGCAGAATCGCACGGGCGACGAGATGGGGTTCGGTGCGAAGAAGCTCCAGCGCCACCAACGTACCGGCGCTATGCGCAAGCACATTTGCCGGAGCGCCAACGTGTTCGATCACGGCTTGCAGATCGGCGGCCTGAGCGGCAAGATCATAGCTGCCGTCTGCCGCATCGCTGCTGCCACCGCAGCCGCGGCGGTCGTAGGCAATCACGCGGTAGTTGCGGCTGAGCTCACAAGCGATACCGTCGAAAAATGTGCCGTCGACACAAGCGCCGTGCACGCACACCAAGGCAGGAGCATCAGGCGGCACATCCGGGCCGGCATATTCGCGACAGGCAATCGTGGTGCCCGCATCCTCGACCGTAAAATCCATGTTGTGCCCCCATAATCAATGCTCATCCAGTTGCACGTCAGTACGGCTAGATGGGCCCGCATTGTCTTACGCCTTGTTAACAGATTAACTGTACCCGACCCGAGGCTTTTCATGGCACGGCATAATGAGCGACGTGAAAAAACGAAACTTGTAAAGCAAGAGCCCGCACCTTGCTTTGGAGCCGATGCTATGCTTAGGCACAATTGTCTTGAGGAGCATATGCCTATGTCTACGTTTTTGAATGCCAGCCCCATCTTTGGGCCCGTTCGCAGCCGTCGCCTTGGTCTCTCGCTCGGCGTCAACATGATGCCGGCCAGCGGCAAAATCTGCACGTTCGACTGCATTTACTGCGAAAACGGCCTCAACGCCGAGCGCCCCTGTCATGAGCCGTACAACACAGCTGCCGTGGTACTCGACGCGCTCGAGGCAAAGCTGCGCGAGATGGCAGCCGAGGGCGAGCTCCCCGATGTGATCACCTTCGCAGGCAACGGCGAGCCCACTGCCGCACCGGAGTTTCCGCAGGCCATCGCCGGCGCCGTCGCGTTGCGCGACGAGCTTGCCCCAAACTCCAAAATCGCCGTGCTCTCCAACGGTACGCGCGCCGACCGCCTCGAGGTGCACGACGCGCTCATGATGGTCGACGACAACATCCTCAAGCTCGATACCGTCGACCCGGCGTTTATCCAGCTGCTCGACCAGCCCGTTGGCCCCTACGGCGTCGAGCACCAGATCGAGACGTTCGCAAGCTTTGACGGTCACGTTATTATCCAGACGATCTATTTGACCGGCGAGTATCAGGGCAAGCTCATCGACAACACCGGCGAGGAGTACGTCGGCCCCTGGCTCGCGGCGCTTGAGCGCATTCGCCCACAAGAAGCAACCATCTACACGGTGGCGCGCGAGACACCGATCGCCGGCCTTGCCAAAGCGGCGCCTGAGGTGCTCGACGCCATTGCCGCGCGCGTCCAAGCCCTCGGCATTCCCTGCCAGGTGAGCTACTAGCAAAACCACGCAGCAGCTAGTGTCCGCCATCCCACTCCATCAGTTGCGGTGATATAGTTCCTATTTATGCTGTTAAACCGCTTAAATCGGAACTATATCACCGCAACTTTTATGGACGCGTGGGTGGGCTATACTAGCTGCGGATGAAAGGAAGTTAGCCATGTTTGACAACGGACCCGTGCCTGGCCGCAACGATGCTTGCTGGTGCGGCAGCGGCAAGAAATACAAGAAATGCCATAGCGCCTTTGATGAGCGCCTTGAGCGCCTGTGGGAAGAGGGCTGGGAGGTTCTGCCCCGTACGCTCTACAAGACGCCCGCCGATATCGAGGGCATCAAGCGCTCGGCAGCCATCAACGTGGGCGTGCTCGATTATGTGGGCGAACACATCGCCGCGGGCATGACCACCAACCAAATCGACCAGATGATCTACGACTACACCGTCGAGCACGGCGGCACGCCGGCCGATCTTAACTACGAGGGCTATCCCAAGAGCGTGTGCACCTCGATCAACGACGTCGTCTGCCACGGTATCCCCTGCGATGCGGATGTGCTGCACGAGGGCGACATCATCAACGTGGACTGCTCTACGATCCTAGACGGTTACTTTAGTGATTCGAGCCGTATGTTCTGCATCGGCGAGGTCTCGGCCGAGCGCCAGCGCCTGGTCGACGTCACCCGCGCCAGCGTGGAGGCGGGTCTGGCGGCCGTCAAGCCATGGCTACCGCTGTCCGTGATGGCCGAGGCCGTGCAAAAGACGGTCGAGGACGCCGGCTTTAGCGTGGTGCGCGAGTACGGCGGACACGGCATCGGTAAGGAGTTCCACGAGGACCCGTTTGTCGGCTTTACCACCGAGGCGCCCGATGTGGACACCATCATGGCTCCGGGCATGGTCTTTACCATCGAGCCCATGGTCAACGCCGGAGCGCCCGACATCAAGATCAGCAAGGGCGACGGTTGGTGCGTGCGTACCAAGGACGGCAGCGATTCGGCCCAGTGCGAGGTACAACTCGTGGTGACCGAGGACGGCTACGAGCTGCTGAGCTGGTAGCCGTGCGGACGCCGGATGCTGACGGTCACGCCCGTCTTGCATCCGGCGTTATATTTAAACGTTTCGCCTGATATAACCTGCCAAAATAAACCTGTCCCTTTTTGGCAGGTCGAGCGGAGAGGACTGCTTGTGAACATTCTGGTTATGTTGCCCGTCAACGACCGCCATCGCGCAATTCTTGAGTCTAGTGCTCCGGGCGAGGACTTTATCTACACGAGCGCCGATGCCGTCACGCGCGAGCAGGTCGCCGATGCCGACGTGATCCTGGGCAACATCGACCCTGACATGCTCACGGCATGCGAGCATCTCCGGCTGTTGCAATTGCAGACCGCCGGCTATGACGACTACCTTGCCGCCGGCACCGTGCCAGCCGACGCCAAGCTGTCTTGCTCGGTGGGCGCCTATGGCCAGGCCGTGAGCGAGCACATGTTTGCCATGGTCCTTTCCATGATGAAGCGCCTGCCCGACTATCACGACTTGCAGCGCGAGCATCGCTGGGAGGATTTAGGGCCGGTCACCTCGCTCAAAAACGCCAACGTGCTGGTGCTGGGCGCGGGCGACATCGGTGGCCACTTTGCCACGCTCTGCCGCAGCATGGGCGCGCACGTCCGCGGCATCAAGCGCCATCCGCTCGTCTACCCCATTGTGTTTGAGGACATGGACGGCATGGATGCCCTGTCTGAGCGCCTGACCGAGGCTGACATCGTCGCATCCTTTATGCCCAGCACACCCGAGACCCGCGGCCTGGCGAACGCCGAGTTCTTCGCCGCGATGAAACCGGGCGCTTTCTTTGCCAACGGCGGCCGCGGGGGGGCGGGGGGGGGGG
>WGSK01000012.1:0-47676 GCA_014871655.1 Collinsella sp.
CCCCCCCCCCCCCCCACAACGCTAGTCCAGCTTGGTGCCCGGTACTTGCGGTGCCTCTTTAAGCAACGCTTTGAGCTCGTTCAAAATGGAAACGGGCTGACGGTCGACGCCGTCCAGATGGAGCGTGGCCACGCGAATGGGCGGCTGATATTCAAGCGAGCCGATGAGCACGGGAGAACCCAGGAACCGTTCGATGTCGCTTGCGATCTCGTCGATCGCCTCGGGGCCGAGCTCATCGAAGAGTGCCACGAACATCGGCCCCGTCGAGCGGAACAGGCGGCCCTTGCCGCGCGAACAATCCATGAGGCAGGCGGCGCTTTCGGCGAGCACGCGGTCGCCTGCATCGAATCCAAAGCGGGCATTGACCTCGGCGATATCGTCGACCTTAATGGCAATTAAGCCTGCCTCGTGCGGCGCGTGGCGCATCTCTCCAATAGCGTTGACCAGTGCGTGGACATCGCCCAGGCCCGTTACCGAGTCGGTCGTATCCGCTAGGCTTCGGTTGACGATAATGCCCACATACATGCTGGGCTCGGTATCGGTGCCGTCCAAGCGGTAGCCCGTGCAGTCGCAAAGCACGTACGTTCCGGTGGCATCCATTACGCGATACTGCATGTAGTGGAAGTGCCACGTGCTGTTTATCACCATGTCGAGCTCGGCGCGTACGTTGTCGCGGTCTTCGGGATGAACGCGGGCGAGCCACATGTCGAGTGAGTTAAAAGGGTGCTGGGAGGGCAGGTCAAAATCGCGCACGGCGTTAACCGACCATTGCGATTCGCCCGTATCGAGATTGAGGATAAAGGGATAGCGCGTCTCGGAGCTCATGGAGATCGCTTGGAACACCCGGTCGTTGCAGGGAAGCTGATCGACGATTGGGCGTTGCGGCGCGTCATCGTCTTTCGGTTGCTGCACACGATGCATAAGCTTATAGCGATACATCTTGCGATCGGCATCCATCGTCATCTGGCGACGCGTGTCGCCGGCAAGTGGATCGACGCGCGAGCAGCCAAAGCTAAAGCTGCCGATCATGGGCGCCTTGCCACCTGAGCTCGCCTCGATCAGCCCGGCACGTACCTGCTCCAAGCGCTGCTCGAGTTCAGTCTCGTTTGCGGAGAGCGAGATGAGCACAAACTCGTCTCCACCGATACGGAACAGCATCTCATCGTGCTCCATGGTTTCGGAGAGCGTGCGGCAGATACCCAGAATATAGCGATTGCCTTCGGCGTGGCCAAACCTATCATTGCAATGTTTGAGATGGTCGATGTCAATATAGGCGCAGGTGAAGGGGTCGCCTTTGTGCCAGAGTTGCTCGACGTGACGGTCGAATCCGTTGCGGTTGCCCAAGTTGGTGAGCGGGTCGATATAGGCGTTGCTCTCAAGCAGCCGGCGCTCTTGCTGCAGGATGGCGTGCGTCTTTTGCAGTTGCTCGCCAACGGCGCGTAGCTCAGCAGGCAGCGCGGCAACATCGAGTTCGGCGGTCGAGATGCCATTCGCAAGTCGCTGAAGATAGGCAATAATCGATTGCTCGCCCAGGCGATATGATTCGTTCATGATGGATAACCTCCTTGGGCGGAACAGCGGTTTGTATCATATCCCCAATTCGGTTTGAATTGGGGATATAAGTTAACTAATGGAGGCAAATTCCCCCTTCGGCGGTGGTGTTTTGCGCGCGAGCGTATCAGTTGTTATTGCCACCATCGAGCAATGCCTCAAAATCCTTCGCTGGCATGGGGCGGTAGTAGAGGAAGCCCTGGGCGTCGCGGGCACCCATTTGCCGTAGCACGTTCGCCTGCTCATTTGTCTCGACGCCTTCGACCACGACCGGCAGATGGAGCGACTGCGCCATTTCGAGCATCGATGAAATGATCTGCGTGCTGCGGCCTTGATCGCCGTCGACGGGCGCAATCTGCCAAATGTGCTTGTCGAGCGTCACCATAAAGCCGCTTTCCTCGAGTGCGGGGATATGGGTGCACATGCTGTGGACGGCTATTATTCGACAGGCGGTAGCGCGACGATGCGATGTTCGATGAAAATGCGACTGAGACGATATATGTTGACGGGTATACTTGTCCCGGTTTAAAACGCAGGAACGGAGATGGTCGCATGGCACAGCCGGATACGACGCACACGGTGGGGCTTGCGCTCGAGGGAGGCGGCTACCGCGGTATGTATACGGCGGGCGTGCTCGACGTTTGGATGGAGCACGGTTTGACCTGCGACCATATGGTGGGAGTCTCGGCGGGCGCGGCGTTTGGCTACAACTTTAAATCGCGCCAGATCGGCCGCGCCATTCGCTATAACAAGGCCTATTGCGCCGACAAGCGCTATGCGAGCGTGACCAGCTGGCTGCGAACCGGCGATATGTACAATGCCGACTTTGCTTATCACGAGGTGCCTATCGAGCGCGATCCTATCGACTTGGAGGCGTATCGCACCTGTCCCATGCGATTTACGTGCGTGTGTACCGATATCGAGACGGGCAAGGCCGTCTACCATGACCTGCCCTATGGCGACGAGAGGGATATCGAGTGGATCCGGGCATCGTCGGCGATTCCTGTGGCGACGCGTCCTGTCGCCATTGAGGGCCGTAAGTACCTGGATGGCGGCGTGGCCGATTCTATTCCCAGCGCATGGCTGTTTGCGCAGGGGTATGACCGCAATATCGTGGTACTCACGCAGCCGGCGGGCTTTGTGAAGCAGCCCAACAGCGTGATGCCCATGCTGCGGCGCGTGTTCCGTCACTACCCGGAGTTTGTCGCAGCGCTTGAGCATCGGCATGAGGTCTACAATGCCACGCTCGATGACCTGGCACGTCGCGAGGCTGCCGGCGAAATTTTTGTGGTGCGTCCGAGTGAATCGGTGAAGGTGCCGTCGCTGTGCCGCGAGCCCGATGAGCTCGAGCGCATCTACCAGATCGGCCGCCACGATGCGGAGGCGACTTTGCCGGCGTTGAAAGCGTATCTGGCGGGGTAAGGGTCGCATGCGGAAAGCGCATCTCGGAATGGAGGTCCAAACCGGGATGCGCTTTCCATTGCTGAAGATATGAGGCTGCGAATCAGCTGCTCGGCCTATGCCTATGCCTGCTGCCAGGTGTCGACAAGCTCCTTGGCGGCGGCGTAGGGGCCGTCGGCACTGCAGACGGCGCTAACCACAAAGAAGCCGTCGACGCCGGTGGCCTTGAGCCGCGGCAGGTCGGCCGTCTTGACGCCGCCGCCCACCACGATGGGCACGTGGCTTGCCGCGTGGAGGGCGGCCAGGTCCTCAAAGCTCTTGGTGATGATAGAGCCGTCGGCCGCGCGTCCGCAGTCGCGCTTGGTCTCGGTCTCGTGGAGTGGGCCGATGCCCAGGTAGTCGACTAGGCTCATGTCGGCGGTCTTGACGTACTCGAGCATCTCCTCGCAACGGGCGGAAAGGCCCACGATGGCGTCGGGCCCCAGCAGCTTGCGACAGACCTCGACGGGAATGTCGCTCTGACCCACGTGCACGCCGTCGACAGCAATGCCCTGCTCGCGCGCGGCGAGTACGCAGTCCAGGCGGTCGTCAATCAGCAAAGCGACCTGACCGGTCTTGCCGGCCTGTGCGATTGCCTGCGCGGCGTCGCCGGTCAGCGCAATGATCTCGCGGGCGCTTGCCACCTTGGAGCGCACCTGGATGCAGGTAAAGCCGGCGTCGAGTGCCTGGGCCACCACATCGCCCACGGGGCGCCCGAGCGTGTTTTCGGGGCCGAGCACCAGATAGGCCGAGATATCAAGGTTGTCGCGGATACTCATCGTGTTTCCTCCTGCTTTTTGATCTGAGCTTCCATGCGCTCGAGCTTGCCGGTCATGGTGTCGGTAAATCCGGGTCGAATATCGGCTTTGAGCACGACTTCGGTGCGGATGCCCTTGCTCGCCAGCACAAAGGTTGCGTCGCGCACGACCTGCATGACCTCGTCCCAGTCGCCCTCGATCTCGGTGAACATCGAGGTGGTGCGGTTGGGAAGGCCGCTCTCGCGAATGACGCGCACGACCTCGGCGACCTCGGCGGACAGCTCATCGCCGGTGCCGCACGGGGCGATGGCCACAGCGATGAGCGTGTTCATTCCGGCATTGGTTGCGGGCTCGGACATGGCTTACGCCTCCTCGAGCTCGAGTCGGTTATCGGCGATGTCCTGGGCGCTCGCGCGGTAGAGCTCGTCGATAAAGGCGACCTTAAAGCTCGCCGGGGCATCGGCGACGGCGGCAGCACGCGTGCCAGCGACGTTGTAGACGGCGGTACCGCAGACTGCCGCCGTAAACGGATCGGCAGCACAGGCGTACACGGCCAGTACGCCGCCCTGCGAGCAGCCGCAACCGGTGATCTTGGACATGAGCGGGCTGCCGCCGTGGGACTTGGCCACGGTTGTGCCGTCGGTAATCAGGTCGACTTCGCCCGAGACGACTACGGCGCCACCGGTGTAGCGGGCGAGCGCCACCGCGGCATCGCGGGCGGCGTCTACCGTGTCGGTGGTATCGACACCGCGTACGCGGCTCAGATCGGCTGCCTCGCCCTCAAGACCCCACAGGCCGGCGAGCGCGATAATCTCGGAGGCGTTGCCACGCACGATGGCGGGCTTGTACTGCTTGAGTTCGTTTACCAGCTGGGTGCGCAGACTACCGATACCCAGGCCCACCGGATCGAGCACCCAGGGCTTGCCGGCGTCGTGTGCCGCCTTGGCCGCGCGGGGAATCGTCTGCTCGTAGATGGGGAAGAGCGTACCCATATTGAGATAGATGGCGCCGCCGCCGGCAACGAGTGCCTCGCCCTCGTCGGGCAGATAGACCATGGCGGCCGATCCGCCCACGGCGAGCTGTGCGTTGGCGACAAAGTCAATCGTCACCGTGTTGGTGATGGAGCCGGCCATCGGATTGGTGGCGTGAATCTCCTCCACGGCCTTGATCACATGTTGCTTAAGCTGTTCCGAATCAATCACTGCACATGCCTCCTTGGCATAGAAAAGGGGCGCTGTGCATAGACAGCGCCCCTGTAAAGGCGGCATGCTCCCTACGCCAGCATTAACTGACAGGTTCAAAGGATTGGGCCCCATGCCCTCTCAGCCTTGTGGTTTGCACCGCCGGCACTCCCGCATCGAATCTGTTGTTCCCTATACTAGCGCACCGTTACAATGGTTGCGGTGAAAATGACTGGGGGACTCTATGATCAAACTTGTGCTGACCGATATGGACGATACGCTGATTCCAGCCGGGCATGACGGCGCCAGCGACTACGCCATTGAGGGTATTCATGCCATGCAGGTGGCGGGTCTGCACTTTGGGCCGGTTTCGGGTCGTCAGCCGTCCGCGATGGGCTGGATGTTCAAAAACCGTTCCGAGTGTTTTTCGACCGGTGCGTTCTGTAACGGCCAGGTGATGTTTGTCGACGGCGAAGTAGTCGCCTCGCGCGCAATCGACAACGATGCTCTGATGCGTTTGGCCGACTATCTGGAGCAAGAGACCAACGATACATTTCTAAAAGTCTACAGCCTGGGCGATGACTTTTGGGGCAACGATGCCTATTGCGTGACGAGCAATCCCGAGCGTGTGCGTCGCGCTATGGAGTCGGGCGGCAATGCGTGGCTCAAAGGCGAAGAGGCCCCGTGCCGTCCCGTCGTCGATGACGCGCCGGTGTTTAAGGCGAATATCTGGAGTGCCCGTTCGCGTGAGGAGCTCGCGGAGCTACGCGAGCGCGTTGCCGCTGAGGTGCCGGAACTCTCGCTCGTGTTTCCCAACAACCGAGTGCGCCTGTTCGACATCCTTCCGGATGGTTGGGACAAGGGCTGCGCTGCGCTGGAGCTGGCGCGCGCTTTGGGCCTGACGCCCGACGAGGTGGCCGTATTTGGCGATTCCGATAACGATCTGCCCATGATCGGTGCCGTTCCCAACTCCGTTGCAGTCGCCAATGCCAACGAGGCCGTCACTGCTGCCGCGCGCTGGCATATCGGCGCTGCGGCAGACGATGCGGTTGCCGGGGCTCTGCATCAGATTGCCGCCTGCGCCGCGACGGGGGAGATGCCGCCGTTTATGCGTCAGATGGATGCGGTGGGTTCGGGTATCGCGGACGTCTAGGGAGGCCATCATGAAGCTCCAGCAGCTCAGATATGTCGTCAAAGTTGCCGAATGCGGCAGCATCACCGAGGCCTCGCGCCGTCTCTTTGTGTCGCAGCCTTCGATTACCGCATCGATTCGCGATCTCGAAAACGAGATGGGCGTGCACATCTTTGAGCGCACTAACAAGGGCGTCGTTGTGTCCGAGGAAGGTGAGACCTTCTTGGGCTATGCGCGCCAGGTACTCGACCAGGCCGATCTGCTCGAAGGCAAGTACAAGGGCACGTCCGAGCAGGTGCCGCACTTTAGTGTGAGCTGCCAGCATTATTCCTTTGCCGTCAACGCGTTTGTCGATGTGATCCGTGAGTTCGATGCCGCGCGCTACGACTTTACCCTGCGCGAGGAACAGACCCACGAGATTATCGAGGACGTCGCGCATATGAAAAGCGAGCTCGGCATCCTGTATCTGTCGGAGCACAATCGCGAGGTCATCGAGCGCATGCTGGCGGCCAACGAGCTCGTGTTCGAAGGGCTCTTCTGCGCCACGCCGCATGTCTTCGTGTGCGCCGACCATCCGCTGGCGGGCCGCTCCAGCGTGACGCTCGAGGACTTGGAAGACTACCCGTTTTTGTCTTACGAGCAGGGCAGCTATAACTCGTTCTACTATTCCGAGGAACTGACCTCGACCTTTGAGCGCCGCAAGAATATCCGCGTGCGTGACCGTGCGACACTGTTCAACCTGGCCATGGGCCTCAACGGCTACACGGTGTGTTCGGGCGTGATCAGTCACGATCTCAACGGCCCCGGCATCATCTCGATTCCGCTCGATGTGGACGAGTACATGGAGATCGGCATCATCACGCGCAAGAACACGACGCTCACGCGCTACGGCCAAGCCTATATCGACGCGATCCGCCAGCATATCTAGGCTGCTGTGCTCCACGCGGGTCAAATCTCTTTATGGCGGTCCAGACTGATATAGGAAGTATCTATATCAAACTGTTATAAACGTATATTTTACGATGGCCATATAAGCGCTCATACTCTGTCCCAGTAAAGCAACCAATGCAAAGGGAGATATCTATGAGCACTTCGATTCAACCGAACGCGCCGTTTCGCGCCGATATCGTCGGCAGCTTTCTTCGTCCGCAGGCTGTAAAGGACGCCCGTGCCGCCTATGTCGCGGGTAAACTCGACGCTTCCGGCCTTAAGGCCGTCGAGGACGATGCCATTCGCGATTTGGTGGCCAAGCAGAAGGCCGCCGGCCTGCAGGTGATCACCGATGGTGAGTTCCGCCGCAGCTACTGGCACCTCGATTTTATGTGGGGCCTTAACGGCATTGAGCGCCGCACCTCACGCACGGGTTATATGTTCCATGACGAGGAGACGACGGCCGACACCGCCGTGGTTACTGGTCCCATTAGCGGCGAGAACCACCCGTTCGTCGAGCATTTTAAGTTCGTCAAGGCGCTTGAGGGGGAGGGCCAGGTCGCACGCCAGACCATTCCGGCGCCGATCCAGACGTTCTCTGAGGTCACGCTCGATCGCTGCGACGGCCAGCAGGAGAGCCTGCGCGCTGTCTATAAGACCGATGAGGAACTTGCCGACGCCATTGCAGCCGCTTATCGCACGGTGATCGCCGACCTGTACGCAGCAGGCTGCCGCAACATCCAGTTTGATGACTGCACCTGGGGCATCTACTGCGATACCGACTTTGTGTCCAAGACCGGCATGAGCCCGGTTGACCTGCAAAAGGTGAGCGAGCTGGGCGTGGCGCTCAACAACGCCGCCATCGAGGGCAAGCCCGACGATCTGGTTATCAACACGCACGTGTGCCGCGGCAACTACCACTCCACCTATGCCTTTGAGGGCGGCTACGATCCCATCGCGCCGTACCTGTTCGCACATGAGAATGTCGATGCGTTTTATCTGGAGTTCGACACGCCGCGCGCCGGCGGCTTTGAGCCGCTCAAGTACGTCGCTCCCGGCAAGAAGGTCGTGCTGGGCTTGGTAACCACCAAGGCGGCAGAGCTCGAGAACGAGGATGTTATCGTCGAGCGCATCCGCGAAGCCGCTAAGTACGTGCCGCTCGAGAATCTGTACCTGTCGCCCCAGTGCGGCTTTGCCAGCTGCGAGATTGGCAACAAGCTGACCGAGGACGAGCAATGGGCGAAGATTGCGCTGGTCAAGCGCATTGCCGAGCGCGTTTGGAAGTAACGCTACCGTTTGCAGGTGGCGGCGCGTGCGAGGCATTGCGTATCGCGTACAATGGTTCGGATCGTATCGTTCGGGCAGGTTATCCGATACGCCTGATCGTCCTTCCATCATGAAAGGACTTCCATGTCCCAATCCTCGACGCCTGCCGTATCTGAACTCGAGGAGACTGCTGAATAGTAGCTGCGTTCAGCCAAATTAAAAATGGCGTCCATGCGTATGTACGCGTGGACGCCATTTTTAATGCGTCAGTATCCAGTGGATGCCGCGCGCCATGCGCAGGTCAGTTTGGGCAAAATGATTGCCGGGGTTGAGCTCCAGCGTTGTTGGGATGTCACGCTCTATAAACAGCTCTTCCATCGCGCGCGTATCGTCGAGTACGTGCCGCATCATGCGGTTGGGCGTCTTGGTTTCCTTTTTACCGAGCGACAGATAGGCGGCGTCGGGCGTAGCCGTCATCGTGCGCTCGCGCGCGTAATCGATAAAGCCGGGGAACCACAGCGACCCCGATGCACTCGCCACGCGCTCAAAGACATCTGTTTGCCAAAGTGCCCACAGTGCAAAAAGACCCGCCAACGAGTAGCCGGCAACGCCGCGCCAGGTAGGCGGTTGCGGGAGCGATGATTCGGCCTGGGGGATTATCTGCTTCAACAACTCGTCAAGAAAACCAGCAGCCTGTCCGCCAAAGGGCTCGGCATCTCGTATAGTTCCGTCGCATGCCCAGGGGCTCAGCTCGCGATTCCAATCGAGCCCTCCAATGGCGACAAGGGTGAACGGCGGGCAGTCGAGCTCTCGGCAGCGCTCGTAGACTTCACTACCGTCGCCCATAACCACGGGGAGGTAGATGACGGGCGCGCCTTCCACACACTCTGAATAAACGGTTATCTGCTTATGATGCGCTTCCAAGGCAGGCTTCTCTCGGTGTTGTGATATTGACAGCCTCAATTGTCGCACGCTGGCACGGGGGCAGACGCTAAAAGAAAGGCGCGGAGCCGCTCGATGCGATTCCGCGCCTTGTTGTTTTGCTTTAGCAGACTATGCCGCTACGCCACGAAGAAGTAGACGAGGAAGGCGAGGGCTGCGATCCACATGAGCGGCTTGATCTTGGAGGCCTCGCCCTTAAAGAGTGCGACGATCACGTAGGCGATAAAGCCCAGACCAATGCCGGCAGAGATGGAGTAGGTGAAGGGCACGCCGGCGACAATCATGAACGCCGGGAAACCCTGCGACACGTCGGACCAGTCGATCTCGGAGGCCTCGCTCATCATGAGGTAGCCGACGTAGACCAGGGCACCGCAGGTGGCGGCGCTGGAAACGATGGTGACGATGGGGGAGAAGAACGCGGCGAGAATGAACAGCACGCCGGTGGTGACGGAGGTGAGGCCCGTGCGGCCACCGTCGGCGGCGCCGGAGGTGGACTCGACGAAGGTGGTGATGGAGGAGACGCCCATGAAACCGCCCACAGCGGCGGCGGCGGAGTCGACGATCAGGATCTCCTTGATATTCTCGACGTTGCCGTCGTCGGTGAGGAACTCGCCCTGCTTGGCCACGGCCATCGCGGTGCCCATGGTGTCGAAGAAGTCACTCATGAGCAGCGAGAACGAGATGACGAGGAGCGCGGGGTCGGTAAGGACCTTGACGATGGCGGGCACGCCGCCGGCGTCGGCGATGGGGCCACCGATGCTCGAGAAATCGAGCGGGGCGATGATACCGGTCGGAGCCTGGGTCACACCTAGGGGGATACCGGCGATGACGGCGACGACGATGCCGATGAGCAGCGAGCCGGGGACGTTGCGGCAGGCGAGGGCGACTGTCACCAGGATGGAGATGATGCCGACGATGAAGGTGGGGGAGGTGATGTCGCCCAGACCGACGAGTGTACCGGCGCCAGCGGTGATAATGCCGGCATCGCACAGGCCAATCATGGCGATGAACAGGCCCAGACCCACCGAGATGGCGTGACGCAGGACAACCGGGATGGCGTCCATGATGGCCTCGCGCAGGCCACAAAGCACGAGCAGCAAGATGACGACGCCCTCAAGGAAGATGACGCTCATGGCCACGTGCCAGTCACCGCCGCAGACGGTGGTGGTGATTCCGGCGATCATCGCGTTGACGCCTAAGCCCGACGCGCAGGCGAGCGGGCGGTTGGCGAAGATGCCCATGCAGATGGTCATGATGCCGGCGCCCAGGCAGGTGGCGCAGGCGAGCGCTCCCGCATCGATGCCGGCGCCCGAGAGCACCGCAGGGTTGACGGCGATGATGTAGGCCATCGCCAGGAATGTTGTCAGTCCAGCGCGAAGTTCGGTCCCGATTGTGGACTTGCGCTCACTGACGTGAAAAAGTTCGTCCATGCATACCCTTTCCTTGTTCGGCCCCGAGTTTAGGCCGATTGACACGAACTCACTTACTATATCGTCTTTACAACCTTGCTGTTCCTCGCATGTTGATGTTCGGCGCTTTGTAACAGACGGACGGTATTTATCGCATGAAAATGTGTGGGTACCGTATACTTAAGCGGTTACAACGACCCCTATGGAGGAACGTATGATTAAAGAGCTCTGCCACGACGAGGCTATCCTGTCCCAGCGTTGCGAGGTCGCGACCGTCGAGGACGAGTCGGTTGCTCAGGACCTGATCGATACCATCAAGTCGCTCGACGATGCCGGCTGCCTTGCCGCCAACCAGATCGGCGTCACCAAGAAGGTCTGCGTCTATCTGGACGACGCCGGCGAGCCCCATGTGCTCTACAACCCCCGTCTGGTGTTTGGCCTGGGTGCCAGCAAGATGGAGGAGAGCTGCCTGACGCACGAGGAGGTCACCAAGTCCACGCGCTATATCAAGTGCAAGGTTGCCTTTGACCAGATTGTCGACGGCAAGATGAAGGAGTGCCGCCGCGACTACGCGGGCTTTGAGGCACAGATGATTCAGCATATGATCGACCACTGCCTCGGCAAGTTGGTCTAAGGGGACCAAAGCACCGCACCTTGCCGCTCAATCGTCGCTCGCGTACCTTAAGTACGCTTCGCTCCTCTTTCGTGGCAATCTGCGGCACTTTGACCCCTTAGACGACCTGCGGGGTTAACTTGGTTGAGTTTATCCTGATTGAATAGTCCGGGCATGACATTGTTGTCATGTCCGGGCTTTTGTGTTTAGCGCCTTTTTGTTTGGAGACAATGAAATTAGCAAGAACGTAAAGCTAGGAGGCGCTATGTGTACGAGTATTCGATTTACCGATAATTCTGGCCACATGTATCTGGGCCGCAATCTCGACTGGAGCTTTGACTACGGCCAACAGGTTCGCGTGATGCCGCGCGGGTTTCACATTCCGTATTCGTTTATCGACGACGCGACAGCGGCGCACGCGGTGATCGGTATGTGCATCGATTACAGGAACTACCCTATGTTCTTCGATTGCGGCAACGATGCGGGCCTCGCCGTGGCGGGTCTCAATTTCCCGGGTTATGCCGAGTATGCCGAGGGCCCTGTCGACGGCAAGACCAATATCGCGGCCTATGAGTTTCCCCTGTGGGTGGCAGCGACGTTCTCGACGGTCGATGAGGTCGAGGCCGCGCTGCGCGACACGGTGATTGTCGCCAAATCTGCCGGAGAGGGGCTGGGCGTGTCACTGCTCCATTGGATTATCGGCGACAGCCAGCGCAGCATCGTGGTCGAGATGATGACTGACGGCCTGCATGTATACGACGATCCGGTCGACACCCTTGCCAATCAGCCGACCTTCCCGTGGCATATGGAAAACCTACGCACCTATATCACCGCCACAAGCGATTTTCCGCAGACGGCGACATGGCGTGGCGCCGAGCTCAAGCCCTATGGAGCCGGTGCCGGCATGCGCGGCATTCCGGGCGATTGCTATTCGCCGAGCCGTTTTGTAAAGGCGGCGTACCTCAATGCCAATTACCCGCAAAAGGAGAGCGAGACCGAAAACGTCGTTCGCATGTTCCGCTCGCTCGAGGGCGTGGTGATGATCGAGGGAGCGTCCAGGATGGGCGATGGCCAGTTCGAGAAGACTATCTACACCGGATGCTTTAGCGCGCGCACGGGCAATTATTACTACGCGATGTATGGGGATCCGTCGATTCGCTACGTGAGCCTGATGGATGCCGAGGGCGCGAGCCCCGATAGACTCGTGGTTCCCGAGCCGCGTCGTTCGTAGCCGATAGCTTTACCGCAATGCAAAGCGGCCCTGCATCTCCCGTGAGGTGCAGGGCCGCTGTCGTTGATTTGTGACGTCGCTAGAAGTTGGCGTCGTTGAGTTGTTCGTTCTCGAGGCCGTCGAGCTGTTGCTGTTCGGGCGTATCGGCGACGCTCTCGAGCAACTCGGTGGGATCGACGTTCATGTCCTTACCGGCTTCGTTGCCGTTGACCAAGTCGTCCGAGAAGATGTCGACTTCCATTTCCTCGGCCTCTTCGATCTGAACCTCGAGCGGCACCTGGGTGCGCACGAGCTTAACGGCCGGGCGCATGCGGGCAAACAGCGGCACGTACTCGATGATGATGGCCGAGTTCTCGAGACCGTACCAGCGTGCCGGGCTTCCACAGGCGCGGCGGACGGCGTACTTGATGGCCATCACGCGGTGGTCATTGCGGTTAATGTCCGTTTCGGGGGCAAGCATCTTGCGCAGCATGCAAAAGCGGAAGTCACCCACGTTGCCGCGTGTCTCGTAGATGGAGTAGGTGTGATGTTGCGGCGGCAGCTCGCCCGATGTCATCAAGTCGCCGACGATCTGACGCAGATAAGCGTTGACGCGCTGGTTGACTTTAAAGCCCAGGTCCAGGCGAACGCGGAAGAGGAAGTCCGTGCCAAAGGTCTCGACGGAATACTCGTGCGTATAGGGCTCGTCGGTGACATGCACGTTAATGAACCAATACGCCTTGGCGCGCTTGGGATGTTTATCCAGGATGGAATAGAGCACGTCGCGGTCGAGCGTGAGCGGATCGGGGCTGTTGGTGAGAAACACCAGGTTGTCGGCGAGCACGGGATAGGTCTCGTCGTTGCGCAGGCGGTTGAGCTGATCGATGTACTTGGAGACGGGCAGCAGAATCGTCTGCGTGCGCTCGATGGCGGTGCCGCGACGCCACACATACATAAGGCCGAACAGCAGTGCGGCCAGGAAGATCATCACATAGCCGCCGTCAAAGAACATGGTGAGGCACGAGGCGAAGAAGCACAGTTCAATGGCACCGAAGAGCAGGGCGAAGACGCAGGCGCCCAGCTTGTGCTTGAGGATGCCGGCGATATAGCTCGTCAAAAGCGTCGTGGTCATGAGCATGGTCACGGTGATGGCGAGGCCATAGGCACTCTCCATGCGCTCGGAGTTTTGGAACAGCAGCACGATGAAGATGCAGCCGACCCACATGATGTTGTTGACGAGCGGAATATAGAGCTGGCCCTTGGTGTCGCTGGGGTAGTGGATGCGCAGATGCGGCATAAGGTTGAGACGCGTGGCCTCGGATACCAGCGAGAACGAGCCGGTGATGAGCGCCTGCGAGGCGATGATGGCCGCTACGGCCGAAAGCACGATGGCAAAGGGGCGCAGGGGTTCGGGGAGCATCATATAGAACGGGTTGACGATGTCCATCGCGAGCATCTGGGGGTTGGAGTTATTGGCGAGCAGCCAAGCTCCCTGACCCAGATAGTTGAGGATAAGGGCCGCCTTAACAAACGGCCAGGATGCATAGATGTTTGCCTTGCCCACGTGGCCCATGTCCGAGTAGAGCGCCTCGGCGCCGGTCGTCGACAGGAAGACGAAGCCGAGCACCATGATGCCCGAGTGGTTGATGGGCGAGAACAGGAACATAATGCCGCGGATGGGGTTGAGCGCGCGCAAGATGGACAGGTTGCCGAGCATGTTGAACAGACCGGCGCCTGCCAGGAACAGGAACCACAGCGTCATGAGCGGGCCGAACAGCTTGCCGATCGACGAGGTACCGGCGCGCTGCATGGCAAATAGGCCGCAGATAATGATGATGGTAATAATGATGACGTTGGTTTGCCCGTCACCCAAAAGCGCGTGGCCCCACTCGATGGTGCGCAGGCCCTCAATGGCTGTGGTGACCGTGACCGCGGGGGTGAGGATGCCGTCGGCGAGCAGCGCCGCGCCGCCGATCATGGCGGGGAGAATCAGCCACGGCGCCACCTTGCGCACAAGACTGAACAGGGCGAAGATGCCGCCTTCGTTGTGGTTATCGGCCTTCATGGCGATTACCACGTACTTGACCGTGGTCACGAGCGTCATGGTCCAGATGACGAGCGAAAGCGCGCCCAGGATCATGTCCTCGCTGACGGTGCCGATGCCGCCGTTGTTGGCAACGATTGATTTCATGGTGTACATGGGGCTCGTGCCGATGTCGCCATAGACGACGCCGAGCGTTACGAGCAGCATGCCAGCGGAGAGGGGGATGGCTCCGTGCCCGCCTTGCCCGCGCTGGTCTTGGAGGTTTGCCTCTAGTTTATTGTGTGCCACGAGGACTCCCTTAGACATCCGGTTATCTGTCTAGGACAGATAATCTTTATGCCGTCTTTATACATACAAGAGCAGTTTGGCACATCGGGTTATTTTAGACAATAATCCTCAGCTGGGGATTATTTATGTACGTAGGTAGCATTTCAAAACAGGGGCTTTTAAGCACGTGCTGTCTGGGCTATGCCAGCCTTGGCGCTTGCGCGTTTGCCGGCGAGTTCGCAAAAAATCGCGCCGCCGATGATAAGCGCGGCACCCATCAGGCGGACCGGTGTTATGGCTTCGCCCAAAAGGACGGCCGAGAACACGACGGCCGAAAGCGGCTCGAGGTAGCCGACGACCGCGACGGTCTGGACGGGCAGCTTGGCGACGGCACTAAAGTAGAGCAGGCAACCGATGCCGGTGTTGACGACGCCGAGCATGACGACGGCGCGCCAATCGATGCCTGCGGCGACGCCGGCGGACAGGAATGAGGGTGCACCCTGCGTGATGAGCGTGAGGACCAGCGCGGTCACAAAGGCGGCGCTCACCTGGAGCGTGGAGTTCTCGAGGCCTTCGATGTGTGGCGCACCCTTGCTAGCGATGACCATCAGCGCATAGCAAAATGCCGAGGCGATACCGCAGACGATACCCGCAATGGGCATATTGCCGCCTAGACCTTGTGCTGCAATGAGAAAAGCACCGCAGGCGACGGCGATAAACCCGGCGATTTTGCCGCCGGTCAGTTTTTCACCAAAGATGAGTGGGGAGAGCGCCATGACAATGATGGGGCCGCAGTAGTACAGCAGCGAGGATACGCCGACGCCGATCGTCTGGTAGGCACGGAACAGAAAAATCCAGCTGGCACCCAGCGCGGCTCCCGACAGAAGGAGTGCCGCGGCTTCGCGGGGACGAGATGGCGCCTGCAGTTTATCGTGTTGGGTGATGGCGAGGATAGTGACAAGCGAGAGGGCGCCCAAAAACGTGCGTAGTAGCACGATATCCGAGCTCGGCAGCGCGATGGCAGCGGCGATGATGCCGTTGGAGCCAAACAATAGCAATGCTGCTAAGTACGTAAACAACCCGTTGTTCATGCGCTGACATCCCCTCTATATCTGAGTATCTTCACTATGGGTGAACTGGTTTTAGAAGAAAAGCGAATATAATGCATAGATAACATGACAAAAACTCATGCAAAGGTGGAGGGGCGCCGTGGAAACGAATATTCAAAAGATGCAGGTGCTGCTGGAGACGGTGCGCGCCGGAAGCTTTACGCGTGCTGCCGAGCGCCTGAGCTATTCGCAGTCGGGCGTGAGCCGCATGGTGGGCGACCTTGAGGCAGACTGGGGTTTTAAGGTGCTTGATCGCAGCCGCGAGGGCGTGGTGCTTTCTGCCGACGGGCGGCAGGTCATGCCGGCAGTCGAGGCGTTATGCGAAGAGTTTGGCCGCCTGCAGCGACGCGTGGATGAGATGCGTGGGCTCATGCGTGGCAAAATCTGCATCGGTACGTTTTCGAGTGTGGCGACCCACGTGCTGCCGCCGGTGATTGCGCGCTTTCGCGCCGATCACCCGGACGTCGATTATGAGTTGCTGATGGGTGATTACTCAGAGATTGAACAATGGGTGGCGGAAGGGCGCTGCGATCTGGGCTTTATCCCGCGTGAGCCCCGAGAAAACGGCATGACATCGCGGTCTTTGGTGCGCGACGAGTTGATGGCGGTAGTGCCGGCAGACTCTTTGCTTGCCACGGCGGAGACTATCTCTCTAGCCGAGTTGGCCAACGAGCAGTTTATTCTGCTGGAACGGGGTACCGATGATGAGATTACGCCGCTGTTTCGTCGGGCGGGGCTGTCAGTGCGCTCAAAACTGTCGACCTGGGATGACTATGCGATTATGGCTATGGTCGAGGACGGTCTGGGCGTGAGCATTCTTCCCGCGCTCATCTTGCGCCGCTGCCAGTTCGATGTTGCCGTGCGCCCGCTCGAGGGACATCCCCATCGGCAGATCAATGCGATATATCGCACGGCTGACGTTTCGCTTGCCGCCGCTCGATTCCTTGAATACCTCTAAACGTGTGCACGTCATTGTCCGCTTTGGGCAAATCTCGGAGTTCGGTACGTTTTCTTATGAAATTGAACTTTCGAATGAGGTACGGCGCTATACTGCTGCCTAAATTGAACTCAGGTTCAATTCGTGTTCTATAAATTGAACTTTGCCAGCAAGGAGGTTCTAGTGGCCCAAGAGACGTTTAGCGATCGCCTGCGACAGGCTATGTCCAATCGCGACGTTCGCCAGTCGGACGTGATCCGCGCATCGGAGATGCTCGGCAAAAAACTCGGTAAGAGTCAGATGAGCCAATATGTGAGCGGCAAGACGATTCCGCGGCGCGATGTGGCTGAGCTGCTCGCCCGTATTTTGGAGGTCGATGTTACCTGGCTGCTTGCCGGCGACGCCGATCAAGGCGAGGCATCATCACTCCGCAACGATTCCAAGCCCGAACCCCATCCCTCAGCTCAAATTGCAAGGAGCACCACCATGCGTACTTTTTCTAAATCCACCAAACTCGACAACGTCCTGTATGACGTGCGCGGTCCCGTCGTCGACGAGGCCGCCCGTATGGAGGACGAGGGCGAGCGCATCCTCAAGCTCAATATCGGCAACCCGGCGCCCTTCGGTTTCCGCACGCCCGATGAGGTCATCAAGGACATGCGCCAGCAGCTGCCCGACTGCGAAGGCTATTCCAACTCGCGTGGCCTGTTCTCCGCGCGCAAGGCGATCATGCAGTATTCGCAGATCAAGGGCCTGCCCAACGTTCAGATGGAGCATATCTACACGGGCAACGGTGTGTCCGAGCTCATTCAGCTTTCGATGAACGCGCTGCTCGACAACGGCGACGAGATTCTGATCCCCAGCCCCGACTATCCGCTCTGGACGGCGTGCGCAACCCTTGCCGGCGGTCATCCCGTACATTATCTGTGCGATGAGCAGGCGGATTGGTATCCCGACTTGGAGGATATGGAGTCCAAGATTACGAGCGCGACCAAAGCCCTCGTCATCATCAACCCCAATAACCCCACGGGTTCTGTCTATCCGCGCGAGGTGCTCGAGGGCATCGTCGAGATTGCACGCAGGCATCAGCTGATGATCTTTGCCGATGAGATCTACGACCGCCTGTGCATGGACGGCTACGAGCACGTCTCGATTGCCTCGCTCGCTCCCGACCTGCCCTGCGTCACCTTTAGCGGCCTTTCCAAGTCGCACATGATCGCGGGCTATCGTATTGGCTGGATGGTGCTTTCGGGCAACCAGCGCTGCATGAGCGACTTCATCATGGGCGTCAACATGCTCTCGAACATGCGCCTGTGCTCCAACGTGCCGGCTCAGTCGATCGTTCAGACGGCACTCGGTGGTCATCAGTCCGTTAACGACTACATCCGTCCCGGCGGCCGTGTCTACGAGCAGCGCAACTTTGTGTATGAGGCGCTCAACAAGATTGACGGCATCTCGGTGGTTAAGCCGCGTGCGGCGTTCTACATCTTCCCCAAGATGGATGTGAAGAAGTTCAACATCACCGATGACGAGCAGTTCGCCCTTGACCTGCTGCACGAGAAGAAGATCCTGATCACGCGCGGCGGCGGCTTCAACTGGGCTGAGCCCGACCACTTCCGCATCGTGTACCTGCCGCGCATGGAAGTACTCAAAGAGTCCCTCGAAGACCTCGCCGACTTCTTTGACCATTACCGCCAGTCGTAGGGGATAGAAACTCCGCACTATGAAAAGCTCCCTGCAGTTGTTTTGCTGCAGGGAGCTTTCTTGAATCGGCGGAACTAAATAACAATCCCGTTGCAGTGGTCGATTTCGTGTTGGATGATCTCGGCGGTGTAGCCCGAGAAGTTTTTGATGCGGTGGACGAAGTTCTCGTCCAAATACTCAACCTTAATGCGGCGATAGCGGGTACAGGGACGCTCGCCGATTAGCGAGAGGCATCCTTCGCTTGTCTGATAGGCATTGACCTGCTCAAGAATTTGAGGGTTGTACATCAGGAGCGTCCTGTTGCCGTCCTTTACGCAGATGATGCGTTTGCGCACGCCGATCATGTTGGCGGCGAGGCCCACGCACTCGCGCTCATGCTCGTGGAGTGTATCTAGGAGATCCTGCCCGGTCGCGGCGTCATCGGGGCCCGCGTCTTCGGAAGGCAGGCGCAAAAAGAACTCGGATTTCATGATGGGCTTAATCATGGCGGGCTCCTCATGTCTTATGCTTTCGTGGACTTTTAATAATAGCGCGGAAGGAAAGCTGTGCGTCCGCGTTACAATCTTTCGACGTTGGACCATGTTGCCAGATTCGTCGTGTACGGCGTTTGGCGTAAGTCTAGGGCTCATTTTTCGCCCTGGACTGTTCCTCTGGGGCGATGCGACTGTCGTTCCAAGAGGAAGGAAATGCATGGGGAGCAAATCTCAGCAACAAGTTCAAGTAGCGCCATCGGCCACTGCGGCGATTCTCGTCGTTATGTATATTGCAGCCTTTGTTGCCGCGTTTAACGAGAACATCATTAACGTGGCGTTGCACGACATTATGGCAGCCTTTTCGGTGAGTGCCACCACGGCACAGTGGCTCGTCTCGGGCTACATGATTGTGACGTCGGTCTTTACGGCCATCATGGCCTTCCTATCCGGCCGTTTCTCGACGCGCAAGCTGCTGTTTTTCGCATGCGGATGCATGGTCGCCGGCGAAGTCCTGTGCCTGTTCGCTCCGTCGTTTAGCGTTTTGCTGCCAAGCCGTATTTTGCAGGCCGCGGGATCGGGCATCTTGTTCCCGCTCATGATGAACGTGGTGCTGTCATGCGCTCCACGCGAGAAGCTCGGCCTGTATCTGAGCCTGGGCGGTGCCTGCATTACGCTGGGGCCGGCGTTTGGACCCGTGATCAGCGGTCTTATGTGCACGTTGTTTGGCTGGAGGGCGGTGTTCGTAGTGCCGCTGGTGGGCGGCATTGCGGTCGCTGCGGCGGGCGTTAAGCTGGTTCAGAATGTCGGAGAGCGATCGAACACCACGCTTGATATTCTGTCGGTTGTTTTGCTCGCCGCCGGCATTACGGCATTTGTGTATTCCGTAGGCGAATTCTCGACCAATCTGATTGCCGGTATCGCGACGCTTCTCGCCGCCGTTGTGCTGCTCGGCCTGTTTGCGGCCCGCCAGCTCAAACTCGAGCATCCGGTGCTTAACGTGCGTCCCATGGCGAGCGTTCGTTTTTGGCCTGCGTGCCTGCTTGTGGTGGTGTCGATGATGACGACGTTCTCGATGAGCGTTTTGTTGCCGCTCTATTTTGAGGGCGCATACGGCATGACCGCACTTGTTGCGGGCTTGCTCATTTTGCCGGCGATTGCCTGCAACGCCGTGACCTCGATTGTGGGCGGACGCGTGATGGACGCCCGTGGCGCATGGCCGCTGCTGCCGGTCGGCTTTGCCCTGATTGCCGTGGGGCAGACTGCCATCTCGATGACGGCGGCAAGCATGAACATCGGCGTCGTCGTGGCGCTGACCGTTGTGGTGTATGCCGGAGTCGGTTTGGTGCTGAGCCCCTCGCAGACGGTCGGCTTGGAGACGCTACCCGCCGCTGAACATCCTCACGGAACGGCATTGCTTAACACGTGGAACATGATTGCCGCATCGTTTGGCCCGTCCCTGTTTATCGGCCTGCTCTCGAGTTCTGCAGCGACTGCCGGCGCGGCTGGCGCTGCGACCGACGTTGCCCAGGCGATTGGATTTGCAACTGCCGTGCGCGTGGCGGCCGTGATTGCCGTGGTCGGGTTCGTGGCGTCGCTGGTGTACGCTCGTCGCGAGTCGCACATGTCGCATTAATGTGTGCACATAGATTCTGCAGCTAGATTGGATGGCGACACCATAAACTAATGGACGTTTTGCCGAGAGGCATGAATGTTTAAGGCGCAAAGAGTGCGCGACGGGCCCCGCGAATGGGGCGATGATGCCCGAGAGGGCCAAGAAGGAGTCTCATGTCCGAGAACGAAGAGATCATGAACGAGACCGAGAACGAGACCATGGCTGCCGAGGTCGAGGCAGTCGAGACCGTGGAGACCGAAGCTGCCGAGGTTGAGGCTGCTGACGAGGTTTCCGCCGAGGAGGAGGCCGAGGTTGTCGAGGCCGCCGTTGATTACGATGACGAAGAGCTGATGGACAAGATGCAGAAGGCCGCTCGCCTGCTGCGTAGCCGTCGCTTTGCTATTTCCAAGGAGGAGGAGGCCAAGGCCGAGCGCATGGCGAACATCGAGCGCGCCATCAAGCTTCTTGACCTCAAGCCCAAGATGGAGCAGAAGGAAATGTCCGACCTGCTGGGCATGCGCCTTCGTGAGCTCGATGGCCTGATGGCCGAGGCCGAGGCTGCCGATCTGGTCGGCCGCATCGACGACGCCGAGGGCGATATGCGCAAGATTGTTGTCTTCGCCGCCGAGGATGCCGCTGAGGGCCTGGTCGAGCTTGCCAACAAGAAGGAGAAGCTCCTGCCCGAGCTTTCTTACGAGGAGGCCACCGAGCTGATGGCCGCTCTCGATAAGGTTATCGCTCCGCTCGTCGCCATGGGCCTGGACGAGGATCGCGGTCCTCGCGGCGGCCGTGACGACCGTGGCGGCCGTGGCGGCGACCGTGGCGGCCGCGGCGGCTTTGGCGATCGCGGTGGCCGTGGTGGCGACCGTGGCGGCCGTGGCGGCTTTGGTGACCGGGGCGGCGACTATGGCGACCGCGGCGGCAACCGTGGCGGCTTCGGCGGCAACCGTGGTAACGACCGCGGCGGTCGCGGTGGCGACCGTGGCGGCCGCAACGGTGGCGGCTTCCGCGGTAACCGCTTCTAGTTGGGTTACGCGGTTTTACCAAACCGCGTAACTAGTTGACGCTGCGCGCCCACCAGAGCGACAACTTGTCATTCAAAGAGGACGGCATGACCAGAAGGTCTATGCCGTCCTCTTTTCATGCCAATTTGTTCGCTCTGGTGGGCGCTCGCTGTCGGTGCCAAAACATCGACATTGCCATGATCCAGACCTGCTAAAAGATAGTCGTTGGGGACGTTCTTGTTTGACTGGTCATTTAAGAACGTCCCCAACGACTACGTAGCATGAGAGTGGATAATCTCCCGGTATGAGCCCATATTCATGCTCAAGGTGGGAGATTATCCACTCTCGTTTCGTTTGTTGATTTCGATGCCTACATTTGTAGGAACAGTTCGTGGAGGCGGGTGTCTTCGTCGAGTTCGGGGTGGAAGGTTACGCCGAGCTGGCTGCCCTGACGGGCGGCGACGATACGGCCGTCGACTTTCGCTAAGGCCTTTGCGTCGCCGTGGACCTCGACGATGCGGGGCGCGCGGATAAACGTCAGCGGCACTTCACCGTCGATGCCAGCTACCTGCCCCTTGGTTCGAAAACTGCCGAGCTGCCTGCCGTAGGCATTGCGCTCAACGAGCACATCCATGGTTGCCAGGCGCGGCGTGCCCTTATCGTCATGGGCGGCAAGGTCGTGAGCCAGCAGAATCAGGCCGGCGCAGGTGCCCAGGACGGGCATGCCTTCAACAATGCGGGTGCGAAGCTCCTCGAGCATGCCCAACTCATCAAGCAGCTTCCCTTGAACGGTAGACTCGCCGCCGGGAAGTACCAGACGGTCAAAGTCCTGCTTCAAATCAGCCGCCTGCCTCAGCTCAATACAGCGCGCGCCCAGCTCGGATAGTCTTGCCTCGTGCTCGGCAAATGCGCCTTGGACCGCCAGCACGGCGACCGTTTGGTCTGCATAATCGCTCATGTGCGATCCTTTCTGCCGGACTAGCGTCCGCGCTCCTCCATGATGATTTCGATCTCGTCGGCGTTGATGCCCACCATGGCCTCGCCCAGGTCCTCCGAAAGCTCGGCGATGAGCTTGGCATCGGTGAAGTTTGCCACGGCCTTGACGATGGCGGCGGCGCGCTTGGCGGGGTCGCCGCTCTTAAAGATGCCCGAGCCGACAAAGACGCCCTCGGCGCCCAGTTGCATCATCAGCGCGGCGTCGGCAGGGGTCGCTACGCCGCCGGCGGCAAAGTTCACAACGGGAAGCTTGCCCGTGGCATGGACCTCGCGCACCAGCTCGACCGGAACCTGCAGTTGCTTGGCTGCCTCAAAGAGCTCGTCGTCGCGCAGAGCAACAACGTCACGGATCTGCTTTTGGATCTTGCGCATGTGGCGTACAGCCTGGACGACGTCGCCCGTGCCCGGCTCGCCCTTGGTGCGGATCATCGTGGCGCCCTCGGCAACACGGCGCAGCGCCTCGCCCAGATCGCGAGCGCCGCAGACAAACGGCACGTCAAACTGGGTCTTGTCGATATGATAAACGTCGTCGGCAGGGGAGAGAACCTCGGACTCGTCGATGTAATCGATCTCGATGGCCTGAAGGACCTGCGCCTCGACGATGTGACCGATGCGGCACTTGGCCATAACAGGGATGGAGACGGCCTCTTGGATGCCCTTGATCATCTTGGGGTCGCTCATGCGCGAGACGCCGCCTGCGGCACGGATGTCGGCCGGGATGCGCTCGAGAGCCATGACGGCGCAGGCGCCTGCCTCCTCGGCGATGCGTGCCTGCTCGGGCGTGGTGACGTCCATGATGACGCCGCCCTTGAGCATCTGCGCGAGCTCGCGATTGAGTTTGACGCGATCTGCCTTGCTGGTCTGTTCTGCCATGGTTGCTCCCTTGGTTGGCATGTGCATTGCTTGACGGAACATCCTATCGGGGAGCTGGGTATGGCAAAATACTCAGTTTTCGAGATAATAACAAGGTCAGACTAATACCAGATTGAATGGCTTAATAAGGTCAGGTGATAAACTCATGCTTGACTACAATTTGGAAAAACGCGACGAAGCATCGCTCTATGAGTATGTTTACCAGCAAATTCGAGATGATATTGTTGCTGGGCGTATTGCGGCGGGGGAGCATCTGCCGTCTAAGCGCGCCTTTGCCAGTCATCTGGGAATCAGTGTCATTACCATCGAGAATGCATATAGCCAGCTACTTGCCGAGGGCTATATTTGCTCAAAGCCGCGGCGTGGCTACTACGCTTGCAAACTTCCGGATGCACCGGTTTTGCCTTTGGCTTCGGAGGGCATCGACCGAGATGCCGTCTCTGTGGACCCCAGCGCGCATGATGTCCGCGGGCGGGTCGAGCAATTCGACGCACTTTCTCCTTCCGCTTTGGAGGCGGCGCGGCTTTGGCAAAGTGCGCTACGGGCGACGCTGGCGTCCGAAGACGAGCGCGAGATCTTTTCGCCTGCACCGGCACAGGGCACCGCCCGGCTGCGACGCGCAATTGCTCACCATCTGCGCGGGACGAGGGGTATGAATGTCGACCCCAATAACATTGTTATCGGCGCGGGCGCTCAGCTGCTCGATACCATGTTGGTTCAGTTGCTTGGCGCTGACAAGGTGTATGCCGTTGAGGACCCGGGCTATTTGCGTCTGACGCGCATCTATCAGGCTATGGGTTGCAAAGTTCGACATATCCCGTTGGATGATGACGGCGTGGACCTGAGCGTTCTGCAGAAAACTGGGACCGATGTTCTTCACCTGATGCCGTCCCATCAGTATCCCACCGGTCTTGTGACGAGCATTGCGCGTCGCTATGCGCTGCTGAGCTGGGCCGCCGAGCGACCAGGTCGGTACCTCATCGAAGATGACTTTGATTGTGAGTTTCGCCTTGCCGGCAAGCCGATTCCCGCGCTCGCGTCGATCGATGCCTCCCAGTCGGTTATCTACACCAACACGTTTTCGAAGAGCCTGTCATCGGCGTTGCGTCTAGCGTACATGGTGCTGCCCGATGAGCTAATGGAGCGGTTTAGGCGCAACCTTGGTTTTTACGCCTCGTCGGTGAGTTCTGTTGACCAGGTCGCTTTGGCTCGTTTGCTGGAATCGGGTGATTACGAGCGACATGTGAACCGCGTGCGCGTTCGTGCCCGCGAGGCGCGTGATGGCCTGATGGCGCTTGTGCGGAAGGTATTTCCGGCAGGGGAGGTCTCGATCGAGCATGCGGACGCGGGCCTTTACTGCACCGTGGTTGCGGAGCGTGGAACGGGCGGAAGCACTTTTGCACGGGCCCTCACGCGCTCGAGCATCCCTTTTATCGATATCGGTGACTGTTTTTGGTGTGCCGATGGCGCATCTGCCCCTGAAAACACAACTCATATTCTTGTCCAGTATGACGATCTGAGTCCAAAAGTACTAACTACCTTGGAATTGCAGCTAATGGGGGGCACTCTGCAATCTAAGTGAGTAGACTTTTAGCACTTTGGCGACCAGGCAGTTTTGTAACAAGCTATCTACCTGCGGTTTTGAAAAGCAGGAAGACCGGCCTGCTCGGAATGTTCAAAAAAGTCTACTCACTTGCCGCGTAAAGCTTCTGCATGAGAAAAAAATGGGGTTTTCAACAGGGCTTCGTCCAGCTCTCGGCAAGCTTTTGGCCAGTTGGGGAGGGTTGTTGAAAACTTGGCAGTCCGTTCGGCGCCATTTTTGGTGCGTTCGCGCCAATGCGTGACTGACTGGGTTGAAATTCGTGTTCTCCTGTGCCTATGAAGGATCTACTTTGTGACATATCGGCTTTTAGGTACTGGCGTTTGCCTCCTCAAGTCCGCGCTTTGTGTCCGTCGCTTCCACGACCGGAAGAAGACCGGCAGCGATATGATCTCGCCCGCAACCCGACGGCTGCGGTCGCGCTCGGTTTTCCGTTGCATACATTGGTTCGGACGAGAAACAAACGGACTTGTCCTGCCAGCATTAGGCAGCGGCTGTTTCTTGGTGAGCTCCCCAGGGAATCCGTGCTGGAAACGGAGCATGGATTTTTGATTACGTCTCCTCTACTGACGGCATTCATCATGTCACGGCATCTGACGGATCTTCAGCTTCTTTTGGTATTGGCGGAGATGTGTGGCTTGTTTGCGGTGTGCGCTCTGCCTGCGGCACTTGAGGCGGAGCTTTCGCGTGCAATTGATTCGGGCGCGATCTCGACAACGTTCGGTTGGGTGCGCTGCCCGTCCGAGGACGGCACCGCCTCAAATTTATGGCGTCGAGACGCTTTGGTTTTGGGCGGAGACCTTGACCGTTTTTGTTCAGATGTTTGCGGGATACGTTACGGCAATAGATTTAGGACGGTGTCGCAACTCGTTCCATTGGGTGCCGCGTCGCCTTTTGAGGTCGAGGCGTATTTGCTACTTGCACTGCCGCGATCCCTGGGAGGCGAAGGTTTTTGCGACATAGAGCTTAATGTTGAAGTGATGCTAAGCACAAGTGCTCGAGCGATTGTGGGAAAGTCCCGTGTATATATCGACATACTTCTGTCTTCGCCGGACGGCAGGCGACAGGTGGCCATTGAATGTCAGGGAAAGGCCTCGCACGGACGCGCAGGGGATGGCTTGCGTGACGCTGACCGCATGACGGCCCTTCAGGCCATGGGCTACGATGTGCTTCTCCTGACACACAGACAGATATCGGATGAGGATAGATTCCGCGCGATCGTTAAGGCCGTATGCAGGATGCTCGATGCTGAATATCGTGATAAAAGCTCAGATGAGCAAAGGGCTGAGACATTACTCAGGTCTGAGCTATTCGTTGACTGGACAAAATTGGGAGTAATCGACGGAAAGATGCCCGTTAGACACAAAATGGCTCGATCGTGGACGGCTGCGAATCTAAGTGAGTAGACTTTTGGCACTTTGGCGACTAGGTCGTTTTGCAACAAGGCATTTACCTGCGGCTTTATAAAGTGATATGGATGGTCTGCTCGGCAAGTTCCAAAAAGTCTACTCACTTAGTTTTTGACGAGAAGCCGATGCCGAAGGCGGTCCTATTTCAGGTAGTTAACAAGTTTGTGAGGCACGAAAAAGGCCCGAACCATGCGGTCCGGGCCTCATCGAGCTAGAGGTTATGTTTCAGGTTGCTGGCTTAGCCGAAGTAGCGCTTGAGCAGGCCGGCGAAAGCCTTGCCGTGGCGAGCCTCGTCGCGAGCCATCTCGTGCACGGTGTCGTGGATGGCATCGAGGCCAGCGGCCTTGGCGCGCTTAGCAAGATCGGTCTTGCCGGCGGTGGCGCCGTTCTCGGCCTCAACGCGCATCTCGAGGTTCTTCTTGGTGGAGTCGGTTACGACCTCGCCCAGGAGCTCAGCGAACTTGGCAGCGTGCTCGGCCTCCTCGTGGGCAGCCTTCTCCCAGTACAGGCCGATCTCGGGATAGCCCTCGCGATGAGCGACGCGCGCCATGGCCAGGTACATACCGACCTCGGAGCACTCGCCCTCAAAGTTGGCGCGCAGGTCGGCAACGATGTCCTCGGAGACGCCCTCCATCTTGGCGACGCCCACGACGTGCTCGGCAGCCCACTCGAGCTGACCCTCCTCCTGCTTCAGGAAGCGAGAACCGGGAACGCCGCACTGGGGGCACTTGAAGTCCTCGGGCAGCTGGTCGCCGTCGAACTCTTCCACATAACCGCAAACGGGGCAAACAAACTTCATGATTCGATCCTTTCGATCGATGGCGATTGTGCGCTCGTCCGGTCCCGTAAGGGCCCTCTCCGGACGTGCGTCTTGACGAGTTCTATTATCCATAAATGCAACCAAATGTGAAGCCTATTAGGAATGATTTTTAATAAAACAATTTTGAGATATGAAGATGTTGATTGATTAACGATTGGCAGGCCGTCTTTGACCGCCGCTGAGTACAATCGGGCGAGCAAATGTTGACCTATCAACAAATGAAGGAGTTTCCTTTATGCATCTAGCCCGTCGTGCCTGGTGCCGAACATATCAGACGGTTTTTCGCATTGCATTGCCGATCCTGCCCTATACCGAGCCGCGCATTTTAGAGCATGCCGAGGATGTGCCCGCGGTGCTTCAAAAGCGCTCGATCCAGAAGGTCCTTATCGTGACGGATCCCGGCATTGCCCGTCTGGGGCTCACGGCACCGCTCGAGACGGCGCTCGCATGCAGGGGGATTGGCGTTACGGTCTATGCCGAAACGCGTGCAAACCCCACGGTTTCAAACGTGGAAGAAGCGGCGTCCCTGTATCGAGAGAGCGCCTGCCAGGCCATTATCGGCTTTGGCGGAGGATCAGCCATGGACTGCGCCAAGGGCGTAGGCGCACGCATTGCGCAGCCAAACAAGCCCATCAACAAGATGCGCGGCCTGCTGCGGATTCATCGTCGCCTGCCGCTGCTCATCGCCGTTCCCACCACGGCAGGTACGGGAAGCGAGGTCACGCTTGCGGCGGTAATTACCGATGACGAGACACACTACAAATATCCCATTAACGACTTTGTGCTTATCCCGCGCTTTGCGGTGCACGACCCCGAGTTTACGCGCGGCCTGCCCGCCTCCATTACGGGGCAGACGGGCATGGACGCCCTGACGCATGCCGTCGAGGCCTTTATCGGGCGAAGCACCACGTCCTATACGCGTAAGATGGCGCGTCAGGCGGTCCAGCTCATCCATGACAATTTGCTCGAGGCCTATGAGCATGGCGACGACATGCGTGCGCGTCGCAATATGCTTTCGGCGGCGTATAAGGCGGGTGTTGCCTTTACGCGCTCCTATGTTGGATACGTTCATGCCATCGCACACAGCCTGGGCGGGCGTTACGGGATTCCGCACGGCTTGGCCAACGCTATCATCCTGCCGCACATGCTTCGCGCCTATGGCGAAGCTGCTGCTCCTAAGCTCGCCGATCTTGCCCGCATGGCCGGCATCGTGCCGGTTAACGCGCAGGACAGCCTGGCGGCCGAGGCCTTTATCGATTGGATCGATTGCATGAACGCCGCCTTGGACATTCCCAAATATGTCTCGGGCATTCGCCGCTCCGACATTCCGCAGATGGCGGCGTATGCCGATGCCGAGGCCAATCCCCTGTACCCCGTTCCGCTTCTAATGGACCGCTTGGAGCTCGAGCATATGTACGAAGTCGTTGCAGGTGGTATGTTTGAGGACGAGAATTAGGAGGGTCCATGAACACCGAGGAAATTGCGCGCATCGTCGGCGATCAGCGCGCCTACTTTAAGACGCACGCCACGTTTGATGTCGATGCTCGACGTCGCGCGCTCGTGAGTTTACGCGATGCGGTGCGGGCCCACGAGGCCGATATCGCCCATGCGCTCAAGACCGATTTGGGGAAGTCGCATGACGAGGCCTATATGTGCGAGATTGGTACGTCGCTTTCCGAGATTCGACATCAGATCGCTCACGTGGCTCGATGGAGTCGTCCGCGCCTGCGTCCGTGCGATCTCGCTAACGCCGTGAGCGTGTGCAAAACGCAAGCCGTGCCCTATGGCGTCACACTCATCATGGCTCCGTGGAACTACCCGTTTTTGCTAACACTCGAGCCGCTCGCCGGCGCCCTTGCCGCGGGCAATACCGTGGTCATCAAGCCGAGTGCCTATGCTCCGGCATCGAGCGCGGTGCTCAAGCAAATCTGTGAAGAGGCATTTGATCCGTGCCTGGTGACGGTTGTCGAGGGCGGGCGCGCCGAAAACGAAGCGCTGCTCGATGAGTGCTGGGACAAGATCTTCTTTACCGGTAGCGTTCCGGTCGGCAAACTCGTCATGGAGCGCGCAAGTAAAAACCTTACGCCCGTGACGCTTGAGCTGGGCGGAAAGAGCCCCTGCATCGTGGATGCGACGGCAAACTTGAAGGTTGCGGCGCGGCGTATCGCCTTTGGTAAATGGCTCAACGTGGGGCAGACCTGCGTGGCGCCCGACTACCTGCTGGTCGATGCGCGCGTGCACGACGAGCTGCTGGACCTCATCAGGGAAGAGGCCCGCCGTATGTTTGGCGAGCATCCGCTCGATAACGAGGATTATGGGCATATCGTCAACGCCAAGCATTTTGCGCGCGTGCGTGGGCTGATCGATCCCGATAAGGTTGTGCTTGGAGGCACGGCGCGCGAGTCATCGCTCAAGATTGAGCCGACGATTTTGGACGGCGTGACCCCCGATGACGCCGTGATGCAGGAGGAGATTTTCGGCCCCATCTTGCCGGTGCTGACGTTTGAGAGCCTAGACGAGGCCGAGACGTTTATTACGGATCGTCCGACGCCGCTGGCTCTGTATATCTTTAGCCAGGATCGCGCAGTTCAGCAGCGCTTTGTGCGTTACGTGCCCTTTGGCGGCGGCTGCGTCAACGACACGATTATGCACTTGGCTACGAGCCATATGGGCTTTGGTGGCATGGGTGCGAGCGGTATGGGGCAGTACCATGGACGCGAGAGCTTCGATACGTTTAGCCACAAGAAGAGCATCGTGAACAAGGCAACGTGGCTGGACGTGCCATTCCGCTATGCTCCTTACGCAAGCTGGAAGCACAAGTTCGTGCGCATGTTTGTGCATTAGAAAAGGGCGCAGGTAATACGAACAAGTGTTCCTATTACCTGCATTTTGCGTTAGACTACTGTTATGGAGCACGGATGGGCCAACTCCCTTTAGAAGGGATTTGGTATGAACGTAAGCGATGTTATTTCGTTATTGGCGTTGTTGATTGCGGCTATCGAACTCGGTCTGTTTATCGGCCGAATGAAATAGCCGCCCCCGCGTAAGCGAAGACGGCCACTTCTCACGATGAAAACGTGTATCGGAGTTGGCAAGACCCGCGGCAACGGGTGCCATCCGTGTTCCTATCTTATCTGCAAGCGTTCTGTCGCGCAAGCGTTGAGGCGTTGAGGCAAACGATTGAAGGACGCAGACAGGATGTATTTGTGTCCGCACGGGACCGTAGACTTCTCAATAAGGTTACACACCGGTTTATCCGGCCGTTAGAGGAGCTGCTATGTACGAGCCTTCGCGTGTTCTTCTGTCATTTCACATTGCAGGATTTCAGTATGCCGATGGCGCCTTGGTCTTGGGCGATCTTAAAGCGGGCGATAAGCTGACGCTGTGTGCCGAGCGCGATAATCCCCATGACCCTGAGGCGGTTGCGATTTATTACGGCAACACCAAGCTTGGCTATGTTCCGGGAAACGAGGTCGGCCCACTGTCCTTGATGATGTATTACGGCCACGAGGACGTATTTGAGGCCCGCGTGCAACAGGTTGCTCCCGAGCGCAGCCCGTGGCACCAGGTGCGCGTTGGCCTCTATGTGGTGGATGCTCGCTAGTCGGCAAGGGAGGCGGCCATGTTTGATGACGACGACCTATTCAATCTGACAGACGATTCGTTTGAGTGGGATCTGCTACTCGATGACGATGAGTTGGAGCAGGATCGTAGGAAACGGCAGGGCAAGAAAACTCAGGGTGACGCTTCGAAAAAGCAAGACAAACGCCGTCGAGGTCTGTTCGGCGGGCTCTTTGGATAACCGCCGCATCGCTACGTCTGTATACTTAGCACGAGTTGAACACGTTGCGAAATGAGGGCATAGACGATGATGTGGTTTACCGCCGACCTGCACCTGGGCGATACGAATATCTTGCACGACATGGACCGGCCGTTTGATTCGGTCGAGGAGATGAACCGCAAGGTCATCGATGCCGTCAATGAGTGCGTGGCTGCGGACGACCGTCTCTATATCCTGGGTGACTTTACCTATCGTTTGCCCTTGGCGGATGCTGTGCGCCTGCGCGAGCGTATCGAATGCAAGAATGTGACGCTCATCCGCGGTAATCATGACGGTGACTGGGAAGATCCGGACGCGCCGCGCATTTGGGATGAGGTGCGCGACTATCTGGAGGTTGCTCCCGGTTACGCTAAGGGTCATCGCCTGGTGATGAGCCATTACCCCATGCTCAGCTGGAATGGCAAGGCGCGTGGTGCCATCATGCTGCACGGGCATATCCACAGCAGGGGAGACCGCACCAACGCACGCAACCGCGATCGCGAGCGCCCCATTTACCGCTACGATGTGGGCCTCGACGCCAACGAGTACAAGCCCGTAAGCCGAGATCAAATCCTTGGCTTCTTTGGACTGTAGTTCTCGAACCACCACAAAGGACAGGTACCTTTGTGGTGGTTCTGGCGCTGTTGCCATTATGGCGGTGGCGTCTTTTTGTCCGTGCGGCGCGGTAGAGTGTAAGCGGTTGAAATTTGCGTCCATCGAGGAGCTGCTATGAACGAGATCAAGTGCCCGCATTGTGGCGAAGTCTTTAAGGTCGATGCGTCTGGCTATGCGGATATCGTCAAGCAAGTACGCGATGCCGAGTTTTCGCGCGATCTGGATGAGCGTGTGAGGGCAGTCCAGCGCGAGGGCGAGCAGGCGCTGGAGCTTGAGCGCTCGCGTTCGACGGCTGCCTTGCAAAAGGCAGAGTCTCAGCGCAACGCTCAGCTCGTTGAGCAGAAAAACGCCGCGGCTCAGGAACTGGCGCAGGAGGTTGCCAGGCGCGATGCCGAGCTTGCCGAGCTGCGCGCCAAGCTCGAGGGTGCTGCCGCGGAGCGTGAGAGCGCAAGCCAGCGAGCGGCGGTTGAGGCTCGCGCCGATGCTCAGAAGGAGAACGCCGAGCTCCAGCGTGAGATTGACAGCCTGCGTGCACAGCTTGGACGCAAGGACGACGAAGCAAAGCTTGCCGAGTCGGCGGCGCGCAACGCTGCTCAAAACGATTTAGCTGCACGCGACGCTCAGATTGCCGAGCTGCAGGCCAGGCTTGCCGCGGCGGACAAGGCCCAGGAGATGGCGCTTGCCGCTGCCGCGGCAGAGTCGCAGCGTGAGCTCGATGCCGCTCGCAGCGAGGCCGAGCGCGCGCTTGCTGACTATCGCGCGAAGGTGCAAGAGAAGTTTTCCGCCGCAAAGGCTCAGTCCGAGCAAGAGGCCGAGGGCCTGCGTGCCCAGCTGCGCGAGCAGGAACTGATGGCAAAAATGAACCTGTCAGAGGCGGTCGCCGCGGCGGAACGAGAGCGCGATGAGGCACGTGCCAAGCTGACGAGCGAGCTGGCGGTGCGCGATTCTCGCGAGGAGCAAGCCAAGGCGGCACACGAGCTCGAGCTTGCGCAGGCCAAGCGCGCGAGCGATGACCTGATTCGCTACAAGGATGAAGAGATTGAGCGCCTTAAGGACATGAAGGTCCGCCTGTCCACCAAGATGGTGGGCGAGTCGCTCGAGCAGCACTGCGAGACCGAGTTTAACCGTCTGCGCATGACGGCGTTTCCTAACGCGTACTTCGAGAAAGATAACGATGCGTCCGAGGGTACCAAGGGCGACTTTATCTTCCGCGAGTGCGACGCGAGCGGCAACGAGGTCATTTCGATTATGTTCGAGATGAAAAACGAGAACGACGAGACTGCGACCAAGCACAAAAACGAGGACTTCTTTAAGAAACTCGATCACGATCGTCGCCAGAAAGGCTGTGAGTACGCGGTGCTCTGCACCCTGCTGGAGCCCGAGAGCGAGCTCTATAACGCAGGGATAGTCGACGTGAGCTATCGCTACGAGAAGATGTACGTGATCCGTCCGCAGTTTTTCATTCCCATGATTACGCTGCTGCGCAACGCCGCCATGGGTTCGCTGCGCTATAAGCAGGAGCTAGCGGAGTACAAGCAGCAGAATATCGACGTCACGAACTTCGAAGCCAAGATGGAAAAGTTCAAGAATGATTTCGGTCGCAACTACGAGATCGCGAGCCGCAAGTTCCAAACGGCGATCGATGAGATCGACAAGACGATTAGCCATCTGCAGAAAACCAAGGAGGCGTTGCTGTCTTCCGAGAACAACCTGCGCCTAGCCAACAAGAAGGCCGACGATCTTACCATTCGCAAGCTCACGTGGGGCAACAAGACCATGAAGGCCGCGTTTGACGAGGCACGCGGGGCTGCGACAGAGACAAACGATGAGCCAGCCGAGGCGGATTCGTATGAGGTCGAGGATGCCGAGTAAGGCATAGCGTATAGTGCAAAAGCGGGGCTGCTGGCGATATTGCCAACGGCCCCGCTTCGTTTCGTTCCAGTATGTTCGGCTAGTCCTCGAGCAGGTCCTCGATAAATCCGACGCGGTAGTTTTTGAAGATGACCTCGCCGCCGTCTTGCGTGGCGTCCAGATCGACATCGCCCATGATGCCAAAGTCGTGGTCGCCATCCTCGTCGGCAAAGATCTGGTGCACGTGCCATACGTGCAGCGTCTTCTCGTCGGACTCATCGATGGAAAACATCGCGGCGCTGCGGGCGTCTCCGTCGGTGAGGATTTCCTCGTGCTGATCATGGTAGGCATCGAGCGCCTTTTGCCAGCGGATCTCGCTCATGCCCCAGTCGTCGTCGAGCTCGCCCAGGTCGCGCACGTGCTCGCGGGCGGCAAGGGTCACGCGGCGGAAGAGCGCGTTGCGCACCAACAGCGTGCAGCCGCGGCGGTCCGCCACGACCTCGTCGATGCCCTGCGGCGGCGCGGCGTCGAGGGCTGCCGGGTTGCCGGCGTTCTCCCACTCGTCCACCAGACTCGAGTCGACCGAGCGCACCACAAAGCCCAGCCACGAGATAATGTCGCGCAGGCGCTCGTCGCGCTTCTCGATGGGCACGGTGCGGTCGAGTGAACGATAGGCTTCTGCCAGGTAGCGCAGCAAAATGCCCTCGGAGCGGGCGATGCCGAGCTTTTGAATGTAGCCCTTAAAATCGCTCGCGCTTTCCAGCATATCGCGCAGGACGCTCTTGGGAGAGAGCTGGTAGTCGTTTGCCCAGGGTACTTCCTGGCAGTACTTGTCAAAGGCGGCGTCGAGCAAATCCTCGAGCGGCTTTTCGTACGTGACGTCTTGAATGCGCTCCAAGCGCTCCTCATATTCGATGCCGTCGGCCTTCATCTTGGCCATGGCGCGATCGCGTGCGGCGCGCTCCTGTGCGCGCAATACCTGCTTGGGGTCCTCGAGCGTAGCCTCGACCATCGAGATGAGGTCCATGGTATAGGTCTCGCTCTCGGGATCGAGCAACTCCAGCGCGGCAAGCAAAAACGGCGAGAGCGGCTGGTCGAGCGCAAAGTCCTCGGGCAGGTCGACCGTCAGCGCGTAGTCGATGCCCGGCACGGTGTCAGCCGGAGCATCGGGTGCGGGCGGCACCTCGGTGCGCACGACGACGCCGGAGTCGATGAGCGTGGCGAAAATCTCGTCGGCACGAACCTCGAGCTTTGCCTTTTCCTCGGGCGTTTGCAGGCTTGTCTCGATGAGGTCGTGCACGCGGGCACGGGCATCGCCGCCCTGCTCGACCACGCTAATCACCATGGAGTGCGTGATGCGCAGGCGCGGCTTGAGTGTCTCGGGCTGCGTCTCGATCAGGCGCTCAAAGGTCTGCTTGTTCCAGGAGACAAAGCCCTCGGGGGCCTTTTTCTTTTTAATCTTGCGGAGCTTTTTGGGGTCGTCGCCCGCCTTGGCCATAAGCTTGGCATTCTCGATCTCGTGCTCGGGTGCCTCGGCGATGACCATGCCCTCGGTATCGAAGCCCGAGCGGCCGGCACGACCGGCAATCTGATGGAACTCGCGGGCGCGCAGACGACGCATCTTGTAGCCATCGAACTTGGTGAGCGCGGTGAGCACCACGGTGTGGATGGGCACGTTGATACCGACGCCGAGCGTATCGGTGCCGCAGATGACGGGCAGCAGGCCCTGCTGCGCCAAGCGCTCGACCAGCAGGCGGTAGCGCGGCAACATGCCAGCATGGTGCACGCCGACGCCGCATCCGAGCAAGCGCTTGAGGATTTTGCCGAAGGCCGTCGAGAAGCTCGTGCCCTTGGCCGCCTCCTTGATGGCCTCGCGCTGCTCCTTGCTGGCAATGCCAAAATTGGCGAGCGACTGTGCCGTCGCAAGTGCGGCATCCTGGCTAAAGTGCACGATATAGAGTGGGGCCTCGTCGCGGCGTATGGCGAGCTCGACCGTGCCCTCGAGGGAGGTCGTCACATAGTCGTAACTCAGCGGAACAGGACGCGGGGCGTCGACGACCAAGTCGCAAGCAGCGCCGGTGTGCTCCTCGAGTGAGGCGGCGATGGCAGTGACATCGCCGAGCGTGGCGCTCATGAGCATGAATTGCGTGTGAGGCAGGGTGAGCAGCGGCACCTGCCAGGCCCAACCGCGATCGGGGTCGGCAAAGTAGTGGAACTCGTCCATGGCGACGCAGCCAACATCGGCATCTTCGCCCTCGCGTAGTGCGTCGTTGGCGAGGATTTCTGCCGTACAGCAGATGACGGGCGCCTTGGTGTTGATATGCGTGTCGCCGGTGATCATACCGACGTTATCGCGGCCGAGCACCTGCACAAGGTCGAAAAACTTCTCGCTGACCAGAGCCTTGATGGGGGCCGTGTAATAGCAGCGTTTGCCCTGTGCCATGCCCATAAAGAGCATGCCCAGCGCGACAAGCGACTTGCCCGATCCGGTCGGCGTGCCCAGAATGACGTGATCGCCGGCGGCTAGATCCATGAGGGCCTCTTCCTGGTGGTCCCACAGCTCAATACCGCGATCGCTCGTCCATTCAAAGAAGCGCTCGAAGGCCTGGTCGGGCGTGAGCCCCGGTTCGGGCTCGCTGCCGTCCTCGGGCTCCCCCCAGGTGGGGGAGAGCGCCCCGAGTGAGCCGAATTCGGCTTCGGTTCCCGTGCCGCCCGAGAATGAGCTGGCGGCTCCGGCACCGGAGACGGTGCTGGCGGCGATATCTGTCGTGGTCTGTGCCATGTGTTTGCTTTCTCTCGCGATTGTCCGCCAACTATTATGGCGTAGCGTCGCATCGATGCGTTCGCAGGCAAGAAAATGCAGGAAATGGGCGTTCTGCCCAGCCGTTTAGTGTAGTCGCTAGCCAAGTGAGTAGACTTTTTGCGATATTGCGAGCACATGACTTTTGCGCAAGGGTTCTACCTGCGGTTTTATGTTTCGCTATGCGTGCTGTGCCTGGCTATTGCAAAAAAGTCTACTCACTTAGGTTTGAGGGCCGTTCGCTGGCGCCAATTTGCGCTTGTTTGCCGACGCCGCGACCATCAGAAGCCCCTAGGACTCTTGCGGCAGGCGCTTCTTGCCTTTGCGGGCGCGGTTTCTAAAGTTCTCGACGGCCTCTTCCATGCCCAGAGGTACATAGGTGAGCTCATCGAGGTTTTCGGGCAGGTAGCAGGCAAGGCTTTGCTCCTGCGCGCGGCCCGCCGCGAGCTGTTCATTGCTGGGCTGCGCGCCGGGTGTGGCGCAAATGCCATAGACGACGGCACCCATCTCGCGCGTGCGGCATTCGTACTCGGTCTCGGGATGCTCGGGATGGTCGCGGCGGACGTCGTCGCTTACCCAAAGCGTGTCGTAGCCGGCCGCGGCAAACTGCCCCAGGGCGTAGTCGCGCAATGGCTTACTGTCGGTTCGCAGTGTGACGGTGGCGCCGGCTGAAAAGAGCGGGCGGTAGAGCATCAGATGGTCGACATGGACGAGTCGTTTTTTGGCGTACTTGGCCTTGGGCTGCGGCGTGGGAAAGTTAATGGTAATGGCATCGAGCTCGCCTGCGGCAAACAGCTGCGGCAGCGATGCGGCGCCTCGGGGCAGGACGAGTGCGTTGGACAGCTCCTGCTCGCAGATTTTCTGTGCGGCATAGGCGATGCAGATGGGCTCCTGGTCCATACCGATAAAGAGGGTGTTTGGCTCGTGGGCCGCGCGCTCTACAAGGTACGTTCCCTTGCCACAGCCAAGATCCAGGTGAAGGTGTTCGAAGGGCTTGCTGCCAACTGGCGCGCAAGCCTCGCGCCAATCTCCGGCATAGGCCTCGGGGTTCGTCTCAATCGCATCGGCGTAGCGCTCCAGGCGCTCCTCGAGCACAAAGTTCTTAGGCGTGCGAACGTGGACGGCTCCCATGAGGCTCCTTGATCATGAGTATGGAACGCATGGCAGCGCGTTCCATCAATGGGTTGAAAAGGGTGGGGCATAGCTTGCCCGAAAGTTGCGGTGCGGCTCGGCGGCAAGTCGCCGATGCCTACAGGCGCTTGAGAATCACGTAACGGTTGAGCTCGCCGCTGCGACCGTCGGCATGGAAGCGCTCAAGCTCTCGCACGGGGACCTCGCCGCTCTTGTAGAATGTGCGCACGCCGCGCACCAGGTCGGTAATCTGCTGATCGTCAAAGTGATGGCAATAGCGGTAGGCGTGGCGGTCGTTTTGCCAGCCAATGAGGTGGTCACCGGCTTCAAACTGCGTGGAATCGTAACCCTCAAACGGCGGGGTGAGCTCGGCGCGGGCTTCGGCTCGAACGGCCTTGCGCGCCATGCGCTCGTCGTTCATAAACTCCCAAAAGCTGATGGCGATGATGCCGCCTGGGCGCGTCTGGCGCACCAGGGCGTCGAGCACGCGTACGCGGTACTCGCACGACGGCACGTGGTGCATAAAGCCAAAGCAGACCGAGATGTCGGCGAGCGGGGCGTCGAAAAGCACGTCGGGCGTCTCGGCGGGGTTGAGCTTCATGAGGGCGTCGAGCACGTCGAGTTCCTGGAAGTGCAGGTTGGGAATGCGAAGCGCGTGGCCATGTGCATCGATAGCCAGGTCTTGGCACGAGTCGACACCATAGAACTCAAACGGGCAGCTGGCATCTGCCGAGGGGTTTGCGCCGTCGACGCCCTTGGCGGCAAGTGCGCCGCCGGCGGCAAAGTTCTCGAATCGCATATTGCCGCAGGCAAGATCGAAGACGCGGACGGGATGCTCGATCGTGGCGGCGTTGAGCTGCCCGAGCGCGATGTCCATGGTGCGCACCCAGCCGGGCCACGGGGCCTGGCGCGTATCGGAAAAGGAAGCGGAGTGCTCGCGATAGAACGTATTGTTGAGCTGGATGAGCGATGAGGCGAAATCGCGGTTCACGGCGCGGAACTCCCTCCGTTGGCGGTGCGGAATAAACAGTACGACCATACTACCGTTAACGCCGCAACGGGGACAACCGAGCCGTGGGTCATTGCTTTGTTTGGACACATTTCCGCAGCTCATATGTGCCCGCAACCGCCGGTTGTCAAAAATCTCACTAGAATAGGTGGCATGCTTTTGGCGGTGGCGGATAGATTTTTAACTGTGCAAGGCGCCTTAAGAACAAAAACGGTCCGGCGGCACGGCTGGCATCACATAGGAGGAACCATGAATGTAGAAACTGCGCAACGGCTCGCCGACCTTCGTCGCAGCAAGGGTTTTAGCCAAGAAGGGCTGGCGCGAAAGCTAGGGCTGTCGCGCCAGGCGGTCAGTAAATGGGAGCGTGCGGAGAGCTCGCCCGATACCGAGAACCTGATCTCGCTCGCCAAGCTCTATGGCGTGAGCCTGGACGAGCTGCTCAATCCGAGCGATGAGATTGAGGACGATATCGAGTTTGAGAATGAGGACCGCGCTCGTCAGCGCGAGGCCGAGGCGGCAGAGCGCGCACGCACCCATGAGGCGGCGGCACGAGCTACCGAGGCGGCAACACAGGCGAGTGACGCCGCCGCCAAGGCGGCGCAAGCGGCAAGCTGGAGTGCACAGGCCGCTAATGCCGCTACGGCGCAGGCGACGAGTGGCGGCGCAGTTGGCTCGACTCCGGTGAAGGGCCCGTTCCAGTCGTTCCCGTATTGGGCCGTGTGTTGGCTGCTGTTCTTTTTGCTGATGTTCCTGTTTGGTGCCGGCCCCTTTGCTGCGCTGATCTTCTTTACGATTCCCATCTATCACTGGGTGGCGCGTGCGCTCGATGGCGATTGGGCGCGCGGAGATATTCAGGTTGGTTCGGCGCCGGTGGTCGCTAGGGCTCAGGATGTTTCCGCTCCGGTTAATACTGACGTGGCTACCGTGACTACCGCTGACCCGATCGCCAAAGAGGGTGATGAATGATGAAGCTTTCGCATGAATCCAAGGTACGCTTGGGTGTTGGCATCGGAGCGTTTGTGCTCATCATCGGGCTTGTATTTGGTGCCTCGCGGCTATTGGCTCATTCCGATATGGTGCGTACGACCGGTATTCTATCTGGCCATTTGTCTGATTTTGACGATATGTTTGACGACGATGATCTCTTGGATAGCGGTAAATATTCCGCTCAGCCTCAGCAACTTTCGAGTGCGACCTTTGATGCCGATGAGTTCCGCTACCTCGATTTCGATATCGATGCGGCTACGGTGGACGTCAAGGTTGTTGACGGCAACAAGGCTCGCGTTATCGAGCGGGGACGCGTTGCCAATGGTATGGATGTCTCCAAGGCCGCGACGCAGAACATCGCATCCGTCGAGGACTCGACGCTCAAGGTTTCTCAGTTTGGAAGTGATGACGGTAAGGCAATTGACCGCTCGGTTACGGTTGAGCTGCCGCGCCGTGTTGCCGAACATCTGAAGGGAATCAACGCGCACGTGGGCTCGGGTGATCTGCAGATTGCCGGTGTCACCTGTGATGGTTTCGACCTTTTCCTGGGTGCGGGAGATGTAGAGTTTGCGGGCAGCGTGATTGATGCGCTTAGTGCAGAGGTCGGGTCGGGCGATGTAACGTTCGAGCTCTACCAGGCCCCCGCGAAGTCGATGGACGTGAGTGTGGGCTCGGGCGATGTGGAGATGACGGTTCCGAACTCGACGGGCTTTAAGGCGAGCCTCACCTTGGGCAGCGGCGACTTCGAGAGCGATTTCCTTCCGCTTGGCTACGACGGCGAGACCATTTTGAATCTTGAATTCGATAACGGTGACAAGTCTGCCACGTATCGTTTTGAGGTTGGTTCGGGCGACATGTCGTTTGATTCGGAGTAGTGAGGCAGACGAAAGCCTAGGCGAAGATATAGACGCGCTGTTTGATGAAGGCGCCGAAGCCGAGATTGGCTCCGGCGCCTTTGCCTTTACAATGGGGGCATGGAACAGATTATCTTGAACATACTCGAGGCTCTGCGTCGCGGTGAGACCGTGGACGACAAAGCGCTCGTCAAACTGATACATGCCGAGGCGCGTCGTGAGGGTGCCGACAAACGCGATTTGGCCAAGCGCCGCCTGCTGCCGTTTTACCAGCGGGTGAAGCGCGAGGAGCCGGCACGTTGGGCTGGGTGGAACGTCGATTCCGATCTGGAGCGTCAACTGCTGCAGGTGTTGCGCATGAAGCCGCGCCGCACGGCTTCGGGCGTGGCGACCATTACCGTCATCACCAAGCCGTGGCCGTGCTCGGGCGATTGCCTGTTTTGCCCCAACGACCTGCGCATGCCCAAGAGCTATCTGCACGCTGAGCCGGCGTGTGCCCGTGCGGAGCAAAATTGCTTCGATCCGTATCTGCAGGTGAGTGCCCGTTTGACGGCGCTTTCGCAGATGGGGCATGCGACCGACAAGATAGAGCTCATCGTGCTCGGTGGCACCTGGAGCGACTATCCGCAAGGGTATCAGACGTGGTTTATGTCGGAACTTTTCCGTGCGCTCAATGACGATGCCGTCGCCGGCGTGGCGGCCAACCCCATGTTGGCGCGTCCGGGCATCAGCCGTGCCGAGGCGGGGCGCCTGCTCGATGACGCTCCCGCTGATGCCCTGCCGCCGGTGGTAACAGAGCGCCGCGAGCGCTATCGGGCTGCCGGCATTGCGACAGACGAGGTCGAGCTTGCAGCAGGTGTTGCCGGCGAGCAGGGGCGTGTGGATGCTGCCGTGGGCGGCTATAACCGTGCGGTGCGTCGTCTGTACGGCCCTGGTACGCCGTGGGGCGAGGTCGCCGAGTGGCAGACGGCCACGATGGAAGAGCTTGAGCGCCAGCAGCGCATCAACGAGACGGCGAAGCATCGCGTGGTGGGGCTCGTCATCGAGACGCGCCCCGATGCTGTAACGCCGCAGGCGCTTACGCTTATCCGCCGCCTGGGCTGCACCAAGATCCAGATGGGCATCCAGAGCCTCGACCAGCACCTGCTCGATATCAACGAGCGTCGCATTTCGGTGGCGCAGATTGAGCGGGCGTTTTCGCTTGCACGCCTGTTTGGCTTTAAGATCCACGCGCACTTTATGCTCAACTTGCTGGGCGCCACGCCCGAGGGGGACAAGCTCGACTACGAGCGCTTTATGACCGAGGGGGCCTTTATGCCCGACGAGGCCAAGGTCTATCCGTGTGCGCTCATCGAGGGCTCGCGTTTGGTGGGCTGCTACGAGCGTGGCGAGTGGCGTCCCTATACCGAGGAGGAGTTGCTCGACGTATTGGCCGACGACATCGTGGTGACGCCGGCGTTCTGTCGTATTAGCCGTATGATCCGTGACTTTAGCTCCGACGACATCATGGTGGGCAACAAGAAACCCAACCTGCGCCAGCTCGTTGAGAACCGCTTGGCGGCTCGTGGGGAAGGCGCGACGGTGCGCGAGATTCGCTTCCGCGAGATCAGTACCGCGGGCGCGAACTTAGATGAGCTGACCCTCGACGAAAGCGTAGCGTATGAGACGCCGGTGACGAGTGAACGCTTTTTGCAGTGGGTGACGCCCGAGGGCAAGATCGCGGGGTTTTTGCGCTTGTCGCTGCCCGACCACGCGTTTGTTGCCGCACATACGAATGAGTTGCCGACGACGCCGGACGAGGCAATGATTCGCGAGGTCCACGTATACGGCATGGCGGCGCGCGTGGGTGATCAGGGGCAGGCGGCGCAGCACCATGGATTGGGACGTTCGCTCGTAGAGCGTGCGTGCGAGATTGCCCGGGATGCGGGTTATGCGCGTATCAACGTGATTAGCGCGATTGGCACACGCGAGTACTATCGCCATCTTGGATTTTATGACCATGGCCTTTATCTGCAAAAGGAGCTCTAGATGAACAAGCCGAGTGTTTCTGCCGGCGTCGTTGCCGGCGTTGCTCTGGGAGCCGCGGCGCTTGGTGCGGCCGCTGTCGCTGTTCGTGCTGCCTGTCTGCAGGTCGCGCGAACCCGCAATGGGCTGGCGCGTGTGAAACGCGTGCACGATGAGGGCGGCGATGAGATTCGCGTGTTGGTGCAAGGCGGCGTCTACCAAAGCGCAAGCTACGTTGGCGAGCGTTGGGCGGAGCCCGTCTTTGCGTACTATCGCGCATTTGACGATGTGTTCGAGGCCGAAGACGCAATGCGTGATGCTTACGGGCATGGTATCGACCGTATGCTCATGCTGGGCGGCGGCGGGTTTGCCTATCCTAAGTTCGCTCTGATGTCGCACGAGGGCTTGCGCATGGACGTCATCGAGTATGACGGAGAGATTACGCGCCTGGCGCGCCGCTGGTTCTACCTAGACGAGCTGGAGCGCACGGTTGGTGATCGCCTGCGGGTGATTACCGCCGAGGCGCGATCGTATCTGGGCGTGACGAGTGTGGGGCATCGCCGCTACGACGTGGTCGTGAGCGATTGCTTTGGCGGTGCCGAGCCCGTGCGCGAGCTGGCAACCGTTGAGGCGCTACGTCTGGTGCGGGGCAGCTTGAACCCGGACGGCATCTATGTGGCCAATGTCGTGAGCGCGAACGAGGGGAGCGATGTGACGTTTCTGCGCGATTGCGCTGCCACGGCGCTCGAGGTGTTCGACCACGCTTGGGTGATTCCCTGCGGCGACGCGGAGTTCGGCGGCGAGGAAAACTACCTGCTCATTGCCAGCGACGGCGACTACGCCTTTGCCGAAGCCGTGCCCTTCGACACCGACTTTCTCGGCACCGTCCTTCACGACAAGTAAGTCTCCCCGTCCCAAAAAGATTGGTCTTAGGCGTGGTCGCGCCAGTCGAGAACGCGCTGCTTCATGCCTTCGATGTCGAGCACGCCTTCGGCAAAGCCCTTGCGCACGAGCTCTTCGGGAACAAACTCGTCGTAGCGGTCAAAGTAAGGCACCTCGCCGGGATAGACGAGCTCGATGGGGTCGAAGTCCTTCTCGGCCTCGGCGGCGAGCACCTCAAAGAATGTCTCCTCGTCGGCCTTCATCTTAAATTGCATAAAGTACGGGCGCGACGGGTCGAGTCCGCGAAGGCCCAGCTCCGCGGCACATTTAATCTTGAGCATGCGCTCGAGTGCCAAAAAAGCGTAGCTGCCCAGCCAGGGGAAGAGCACCCAGGTGTCGCCGCCCAGGTTAATGAGCGGCTTGGTTCCCGCGCCCGAAATCTCGGCGGTATGACGAGCCTGCGCAAGGCGGGCCCGTGCGTTACCCATAAGGTACGGATATGCTGCGTGCTCGTTGAGCGCCTTGCGCATGCGCTCGAGTACGTGTGTATTGATATCACCGGGGCAGTCGCCAAAGTAGGCCGGCACCCGGCCCTTGACCTGCGTGGCAAAGACGGTGTGGCGCTTCCAGTCCACTTCCTCGACAATCCAGCAGTGTCCGGCGATGGCGATGCGCTCACCGGGCGGTGGCGGATTGACGATCGTGCCCAACTCGGCCGACTCACTGCGAACGGTGAACTCCTCGTTTTCCTGGAACACAGCGTAGAACTTAAAGTTGTTAATGATGCGCTCGCCCGCGAGGCCCACGATGAGCCCGCCGCCCTCGGTGACTTGGATATGGTCGATCTTAATGAGGTGACGCAGCAACACGCGATAGTCATCGGCCGAGATGCGATGGAAATAGCTGAGTGTGAGCACGCGCTGGGCAAGCTCTGCCGGCGTGAGTTCGCCGGTGCTGGCAAGCGTCGACATAGTCTGGTGGTAGAGCAGGCTGTAGGGGAGTCGATCGAGTTCGGGTGGCTCGACCCACTTTTCCTCGCGATAGAGTTGTACGAGCGCGATGCCCTGCAGGAGCTTCCACGGAATGGTCTCGGGCATCATCGTGCGCGGCTCGGGTTCTTCCTCGCGCATGACAAACCACATCTCGGGCGGAAGATCGCGGCGCCCCGTGCGGCCCATTCGCTGCAAAAAGGAGCTGACGGTAAACGGTGCATCGATCTGGAACGCGCGCTCCAGACGGCCGATATCGATACCGAGCTCCAGTGTAGATGTGGTGACGGTTGTCTGTGCCTGCTCCTCATCGCGCATGAGCTCTTCTGCCGTCTCGCGCAGCGATGCTGAAAGATTGCCGTGGTGGATGAGAAAGCGGTCGGGCTCGTGCCGGCTCTCGCAGTAGCTGCGCAGCATGGAGCACACGGCCTCTGCCTCCTCGCGCGAGTTGGCAAAGACCAGGCACTTGCGGCCGCGTGTGTGCTCAAAGATATAGCCCATACCGGGGTCGGCGTTGTCGGGCGCCGTGTCGGTGGGGTTGAGAAGCGCCTGCTCGGTCGCTCGTGGGATGTCGACTTCGCCCTCGGGGGCCGAGGAAGTGCGACGGTCTTTGGGAGCGGCTTTGCCCCGTGCCCGTTCGCGATGTTGACGGCGCTCCTCTTGTGTGAGCTGTCCGCTGTGACGCATGTCTTGGGCGCCGGCGGGCAGTGCCGCGGGTGCCGCCGCCTCAATGCGCTCGCACGCAAGCACTTCGGCCTCTTGAGGACCCGTGCTCTCGAATCCTCGTTGTTGCGCCTGAGGACCCGAGTTGTAGAAGTGCTCCATGGAGATACGCCACACGCGGCGCGGCTCCTCAAAGCGGGGGATGATGCAATCGCGTCCTGTTCCCTGCGAGAGGAAGGCACCCGTACGCTCGGGGTCACCGATGGTGGCCGAAAGGCCGATGCGGCGGGGCTGCACGCCTGCCATGCGCGAGAGGCGCTCGATAAGGCAGAGCGTCTGACCGCCGCGGTCGCCGCGCATGAGCGAATGGACCTCGTCGATGACCACGTAGCGCAGGTCGCAGAACATGCGCGGGATCGCCATGTGCTTATGGATTAAGAGCGCCTCGAGTGACTCGGGCGTAATCTGCAAGATGCCGCTCGGTTTTTTTATGAGCTTAGCCTTGTGCGACTGCGAGACATCGCCATGCCAGTGCCAGACAGGGATATCGGCCTCTTCGCAGAGGTCGTTGAGACGGACGAACTGATCATTGATGAGCGCTTTGAGGGGGCCGATGTAGAGGGCGCCTACGCTCGCGGGCGGGTTCTCCCAAAACTCGGTCAGGATGGGAAAGAAGGCTGCCTCGGTTTTGCCGGAAGCCGTGGATGCCGTCAGGAGCACATTATCTTGCGTGTTAAAGATGGCGTCTGCCGCTGCAACCTGGATAGAGCGCAGACTCTCCCAATCGTGGGAGTAGATGAAGTCTTGGATAAACGGAGCATATCGGTCAAAGGCGTTCACGGGGCCTCCTCTCAAATACGAATCTCTTAACGCGGTGAGCAGTGGCTCGCTACATTACTGTCTCGACGTTTGCCCAGATAAAACCTACCAAAATAAACCTGTCCCTTTTTGGCAGGTTAGATGGTGAATTCGGCGAAGTTACGGTCGCCACCTGCGGTATCGGTGTCGCCTGTTGCGGTTGCTGGCGCCAGCGCGTCACCGCCGACGCTTTGTAGTAGCTCGGCAACGTTGGCATCGGGGTTCTGGCATAGGATGTCGAGCAGCTCGATAAAGTCGCGAATGACCTCGCGAGGCGTCAGGTGCGTATCGGCTCCCACGCGGCCAAACTCAATCTTGAGGAAGTCCACCAAGTCGTTCTCGGTAAGCGTGGGCGTCCAGCCAAAGTAGCCGGCGTGAATTTGCATGAGTTTTTCGATCAGCACCAGTAGCTCCTCGTAGGTGAGCGGCTGCAAGCGGATGATGGGCGCGAGCATGTCCTTAAGGTCCTCGCGTGCAAAGCGACCCTGAGCGAGCCGGCTGCGCAGAGCCTCGTAGGAGAATACGCCGCGACGGCGGTCCTCGATGGAGGTCGGCGTGCCGCCCATGATCATGCCCAAGTACTGCGCCTTGCCCTGGAGCGTGTCGTTGTACATGGTCAGGATCTTCTCGTAGTTGTATTGGCGTGTGATGGCGTTGGGAATCTTATACAGATTCACGAGTTCGTCGATGAGCACCAGCATGCCCTTGTAGCCGCTGCAGACCAAAAAGCGCGCAATGAGCTTAACGTAGTCGTACCAGTCGTCATCGCTGATGATGGTCGAGGAGCCCAGCTCGGCGCGTGCCTCACTCTTGGTGCGGTACTCGCCACGAATCCATTTGGTCACGCGGCTCATAGCTTCTTCGTCGCCCTCGGATACGGCCGCGCGGTAGCGGCGGAGCATACGGGCGAAGTCGAAGCCGTGGACCATTTCCTCGAGCGGGGCCAGTTGGGCATTGACGGCAGACTCATCGGCATCGGCACACGAGGCGACCCAGCGATCCAGGATAAGGTTGAGCGCACCGCCCTCGGGGCGCGTTTTAGTCGATATGTTGCGGATGAGCTCACGGTAGGTGGCAAGGCCCTGTCCCTGGCCGCCTTGCAGGCGGCGCTCAGGGGATAGGTCGGCATCGGCGACGACGAATCCCTCGCCCATGGCGTGCGTGCGGATGGTCTGGAGCAAAAAGCTCTTGCCGGCACCGTAACGACCGACTAAAAAACGGAAGCTCGCGCCACCGTCGGAGATGAGACTCAGATCGGTGAGCAGGGCGTGAATCTCGACCTCGCGTCCCACGGTGATATAGGGAAGGCCGATGCGCGGGACCACGCCGCCCTTGAGCGAGTTAAGGATAACGGCAGCGACGCGTTTGGGTACACGGGGCGCTGCGGATGCGGTATCACTCATGGTCTAGGTATCCTCTCACGTCTGCTTCGTAGTCCTCGATAATCTGCGGCCCTGCCGCGCTAAATTCAATTACGGTGTCGCCCACCAGGTCAAAGAGCGCCTCGTTGATGCTGTCGACGAGCATGTCCTCGCTCTGCCCCGATTGCACTACCGCCGATTCCGCCTGTACTGCGTTGTGCTCGAGCAGCGCGCGGAGATAGGCGTCTGCGGCAGGCGTGAGTTCGTTCGTGGCGTCAGCGGGCGCAACAGCTGCGAACGCGGGCGTCGGCGCGAGAAGCGGTGCCACGACACCAAACTGTTCGGTGGATATGGTTGGCTCGTCGGTCTCGTCCTGCCGAATGGGTGCCGCGACCGCCTCGACAATCGCGTCGGCTACGGGCTCGGCTTCCGGTTGCCCTGAGTCCGTTGCCTCGGCTTCCACAGGTGCGCCGTCCTCGCGCTCTTCATCGATCAAAAGTGCTTCACGCGTTTGCGCGGCGGCGCTCCGAATGTGCCCCAGCTGACTCAAATCGATATCGATCTTGACGGGC
>WGSK01000013.1:0-46545 GCA_014871655.1 Collinsella sp.
CCATGGCGCAGGCCATGACCTCGATGGCGCCCGTGGCACCGATCATGTGGCCGGTCATCGACTTAGTCGACGAGACATGCGCGGCGCGCGCCGCGTCCTCGCCGAGCGCCCGCTTAATGCCCGCCGTCTCGGACGAATCGTTGAGCTTGGTCGAGGTGCCGTGGGCATTGATGTAGAGGCCCTCGGAAGGCTTGACGTCGCCCTCGGCAACCGCCAGCGATATCGCACGGGCAATGCCGGCAGCCTCGGGATCGGGGCTCGTGATGTGGTAGGCGTCATCGGTGTTGCCGTAGCCCACGACCTCGGCATAAATGTGCGCACCGCGCGCCTGCGCATGTTCCATGCTCTCGAGCACCAGCACGCAGGCGCCCTCGCCCATCACAAAGCCATCGCGGTCTGCATCGAACGGACGGCAAGCCGTCGCGGGATCAGGGTTGGTGGTCAATGCGCGGCAGGACGTAAAGCCCGCAACGGCATCGGGGATAATTGCGGCCTCGGCACCGCCGGCGAGAATCGCATCGGCATAGCCGTGCTTGATGGCGCGGAACGCCTCGCCCACCGCATGGGCCGAGGTCGCGCACGCGGTCACCACGGGCAGGGTCGGGCCCTTTGCCTTGTGGCGAATCGCGATATTGCCCGATGCCATGTTGGGGATCATCATCGCAATCATATAGGGCGATGCACGGCGGGGCCCCCGGTCGGCGATCGTATGGACGTTGTCGACGAGCGTCTGCATGCCGCCCACGCCCGAGCCCACGTAGACGCCCAGGCGCTCTCGATCGATGGCGCCTTCGACATCGAAGCCTGCATCGTGCATGGCCTCGTCCGAAGCCGCCAGTGCAAACTGAACGCAGGGGTCCAGGTGCTTGGCGTCACGCTTGCCAAAGTACTCGTTACCGTCAAAACCCTTGACCTCGGCCGCCACCTTGACGGTAAACGCATCGGTATCGAAGTGCGTGATCGGGCCGATGCCGCACGTGCCGGCGCACATGGCCGCCCAGGTGGCAAGCGCGGTGTTGCCGAGCGGCGATACGGCACCGATGCCGGTGATTGCAACTCTCTGTTCCATCATGGTCTCCTCATCCAAGCCGTTCTTCGGCCCTGGTTTCTACATCGCCATTCCGCCGTCGACGCGCACGACCTCGCCCGTAATGTAGGCAGCCGCATCGCTCGCCAAAAAGCGCACCACGCCGGCCACTTCCTCGGGGCGCGCCATACGCTTAAGGGGAATCTGCTCCTCGGTTGCCGCACGCACCTTCTCCGAGAGCTTTGCCGTCATATCGGTCTCGACAAACCCGGGAGCGACCGCGTTCACTCGTACGCCGCGGGGCGCAAGCTCGCGCGCCACCGCCTTGGTCAGACCAATGACGCCCGCCTTGGAGGCAGCGTAGTTGGCTTGCCCGGCATTGCCCATCAGGCCCACGACAGAGCTCATGTTGATGACGCAACCGCCGCGCTGGCGCATAAAGGTCTTGGTGAGCGCACGCGTCGTGTTGAACGTGCCCTTGAGATTGACATCGAGCACGCGATCGAAGGCGTCATCGCCCATGCGCATAAGCAGGCCATCGCAGGTGATGCCGGCGTTGTTGACGAGCGCCCAAATGGAGCCAAAGTCGTTGAGGACCGCTTCCACGCACACGTTGACGGCAGCGGGGTCGGCCACGTCACATTGATATGCGCGCGCCGTGGCGCCAGCCGCCTCGCAGGCGTCGCACGTCTCGCGCGCCGCATCGACGCTGCCGGCATAGACGACGGCGATATCGTAGCCATCCTCCGCCAGACCGATAGCGCAGGCGCGGCCGATACCCCGCGAGCCGCCCGTGACCAGTGCCACGTGACGTGAGTCGTTGCGCTCGAGCGCGCCATTGTTCAAGTTGCCCATGTCATTCCTTTCGGGTTACAGCCCTGTGGACTATGCGAGCTCGTCGGCAATAGCTGCGACCTGCTCGGCCGTCTCGCACGAATACACACGAACGTCGCTCAACGTACGCTTGACCAGGCCGGACAGCGTTTTGCCGGGGCCGACCTCAATAAACGTGTCGATGCCCTGATCCTGCAGAGTATGCAGCGTGTCGACCCAGCGAACGGCATGACTCACCTGTTTGGCCAAGACATCCGATGCCGCTCGCGGATCCGCCGGATAGAGTGCCGCCGTCATGTTTGCCATGACCGGAATCAGCAGCGGAGACGGCTCGTGGCCGGCTTGGATATACGTCGCCAGCCCCTCAGTTGCCTCGGCCATATAGGGACTATGGAATGCACCCGACACCGCGACTTTCATAGCGCGACCGCCAGCCTCTTTTACTAGGACGTCGAGCTCCTGCAGCGCCTCGGACGCTCCGGCCACAACCGTCTGCTGCGGACTGTTGTAGTTGACCGGCCAGCAGTCCTCGCCGGCCTGTTTTGCCAGGCCCTCGACTTGCACCGCATCGAGCTTGATGACGGCGCGCATGCCGCCCGGATGGCGCTCGGCAGCCGCGGCCATCAGCGCCGCGCGCTCGCACACGAGCTCAAAGCCCGCTCGCGTATCGAATGCCCCCGCAAAGGTGAGCGCGGCGACCTCTCCCAGCGAGAATCCCGCACAGGCGGCAGGCACCACGCCGCGCTCACGCAGAGCGGTAGCCGCTGCCAGGTCGTGAACGAACACGCACGGCTGCGTGTTCTCGGTCTGCGAGAGCTCCTCCTTGGAGGCGCTCCGGCACTGCTCGCTGGTCCCCGGGCGCACCTCGTCGGCAATGGCGAACACCCCGGCGGCCGCCGGCGATGCCTCGATCAGGTCGAGGCCCATCGCGGGGTGCTGGGCGCCCTGGCCGGCAAACAAAAACGCTACGCTACCCATGCGGACGCACCCTTCAGGACGTGCTCGGCGCCATCGACCAGGTCGTCAACGATTTCACGTGCGCTCTGTCGCTCGTTGACCATGCCGGCAATCTGTCCACACAAAAACGAACCCTCTTCGTAATTGCCGTCCTTTGCGGCCTTGCGAAGGGCGCCCGTGCCCATGGCCCCGAGCTCCTCGACACTTGCGCCTGCCGCCTCACTCTTGGCGTAGACGTTGGTGAAGGGGCTCTTGAGGGCACGCACCGGGTGTCCCGTCGAGCGGCCGGTCGCACGCGTCGAGGTGTCGTTGGCCTTCAGGACCATCTCCTTGTACTGCTCCGATACGGTGCACTCGTCTGCGACCAGAAAGCGCGTACCCACCTGCACGCCGGCGGCGCCCAGCATAAAGGCGGCCGCCACGCCGCGGCCGTCGGCAATACCGCCGGCGGCCACAACGGGAATGTCGACCGCATCGACGACCTGCGGCACCAGTGCCATCGTTGAGGTCTCGCCAATGTGGCCACCCGATTCGGTACCCTCGGCAACAACCGCCGTGGCTCCACGACGCGCCACGAGGCGCGCCAGCGCCACCGAGGCAACGACCGGGATGACCTTGATGCCCGCCTCGTTCCACGCCTTCATGTACTTGGCGGGATTGCCGGCGCCCGTCACGACGACCGGAACTCGCTCGTCAATCACGACCTGCGCGACCTCGTCGGCAAACGGGCTCATGAGCATGACGTTGACGCCAAAGGGCTTATCCGTCCTGGCGCGCAGCCCGTGAATCTGGTCGCGCAGCCAGTTGGCGTCGGCGTTCATGGCCGCGATAATGCCTAAGCCGCCCGCCTCGGATACGGCCGATGCCAGCGACGCATCGGCAATCCAGGCCATACCGCCCTGGAACACGGGCTTTTCGATGCCGAGCAGATCGCAGAGAGGAGTCTTGAGCATCTCTACTTCTCCAATGCCGCCTCGACCGTATCGGCGAACTCGCCGACCGTCTTGGGGTTCTCCTCGGTATCGAGCTGGATGCCAAACTCGTCCTCGACGGCAACGAGGATCTCGACGGTGCCCAGGCTGTCGAGACCAATCTCCTCGAGCGTGGACTCGGGCTTCATCTCGACATCGTCAAGACCGGCGGTCTCGCGGATAACGTCGCAAACGCGCTCGAAGGTCTTCTGATCTGCCATGGTAGTTCTCCTTTGGTTTTGCCCTAGGGCGTTTTTATTTCCTATGTGCGACTACTTCCAACGAAGCAGATAGCCACCTATATCCAGACCGGCGCCAAATCCAACCAAGGCGATGGTGTCGCCTGTGTGAAGTGCACCGGCGTTTGCCAGCCGGTCGAGGGCAAGCGGAATGCATGCGCTCGAAATGTTGCCGGTCTCGCGCAACGTGCGAACCACGCGCTCGTCCGGCACGCCCAGGCGCTTGACCGCCTGGCTCAGGATTCGTTCGTTAGCCTGATGGAATACAAAATGATCGATGTCTTCGACCAAAATGCCCGCATCGATCGCAAGCTTATGGACCGTGTCGCAGATGGCGTTGACGCCGAACTTGAACACGCGGCGGCCATTCATGGACAGCACGCTCGCGCTATCTGCGGAAGCCTTAAACGGCGAGGTACCGACCAGACCGGGAACGCGCAACGTCTCGACGTCGGGCGCCGTCGAAAGCTCAACGGCAAGGGGACTGTCTCCCCCAGCCTCAATCACTGCGGCGCCTGCCCCATCGCCAAAGAGCACGCAGGTGGCACGGTCGGTCCAGTCGAGCGCGCGCGTCATCTGCTCGGCAGCAACGACAAGCACGCGCTCGGCGCGACCGCGGGCGATATAGCCCTCGGCGACATCGAGCGCAAATACGAAGCCGGCACAAGCCGCCGAGACATCGAAGGCAGGGCACGTCGCGCCTAGTCGCTCAGCAACGGCACACGCCTCAGCGGGAACAAGGTGGTCACCCGTCGTCGTCGAGCAGACGATCAGATCCAGCTGGCTCGCGTCGATTCCGGACACCTGGAGTGCCCGCTCACTCGCCGCTACGGCAAGGTCGTCAAGTGACTCAGTGGTGCAGACGTGGCGGCTCTTGATACCTGTGCGAGTAAAAATCCACTCATCCGAGGTATCGAGGAACTCAGACAGCTCGTCATTGGAAACGCTGCGCTCAGGAAGCGCCGAGCCTGTTCCAAGAATCGTGAAACCCATCACTAACCTCCTTTGAGTTGTTGACGTGTTTACATCAACCAAGAGAGGATAACGCATTTTAGTCTTTGTTGACGTGTTAACATTAAATTGTCCAAATGCGACAAAGGCTTCACATTGTGTCTATCTCTCGACACCATTGCGCGATTGCCTTATTTACTTAGGAGGTAGCAGCTGTTATGGATTCTCGTTTAACGATAGTCGACGTAACCGGATCGACCAACGATGACCTGCTCGAAGCAGGAAAACAGGGAGCGCCGCACGGCACAGGACTTGCCGCCCGGGCTCAAACAGCAGGGCGCGGCCGGCGCGGGCACAAGTGGGACTCAACCGTCGGCAACTTATTGCTTTCGCTTGTCCTGCGCCCATGCGTTAATCCTGCAAAGTTCTCTGGTCTTGCCGCCGTCAGCGGCCTAGCGGTGCTCGAAGCACTCGAAAAGCAGGGTCTTGCAAACGAGATTCACCTTAAATGGCCCAACGACCTTGTCGCGCGAGGACGCAAGCTCGGCGGCATTCTGGTCGAGGCCGCACGCGATAACGAAGGCAAACCTTTCGCCGTCTGCGGCATTGGCGTCAATGTGAACTATGCGCCCCAAGAGGTGCCCGATGGCGGCCTGCCGGCAATCGGTCTCTCGGATCTCAACGAGAGCGTACCTGCCGTCGACATGCTCCTCGATGAGGTCTATCACGCAGTTATAGACGCTGCAGATGCCTGGGCAGAGCGCCTCAACGCCGAGGAAGAAGATGCCGGTCCGCTCGCGCCCGTCCACGACGAATATATCGCCCACCTTAATTGGATCGGGAAGCACGTTATCGCCCGCTCCCCCGCTGGAGACGAGCTGGCACGAGGCATATTTAGAACGGTCGACGATTGCGGCCGCGCATGCATTGAGACCGAGAGCGGCTTGTGCGTCTTCCACTTCGAAGAAGCATCCTTGCGCCCCCTGAGCGAATAGGGCGCCGCAGCCGTCGGCTCGGCAGACGAATTCGCTATCCCAAAATCTAAACTCAAAACAAAAGGGCCCCGCTACCGTAACGGCAGCGGGGCCCTTTAAGCTATGAGCGATATCGCTTAGAGCTTGATGTCGATGTCGACGCCAGCGGGGAGGTCGAGACGCATGAGCGAATCAACGGTGCCCGAGGTGGGGTCGAGGATGTCGATGAGGCGCTTGTGGGTGCGCATCTCGAACTGCTCGCGGGAGTCCTTGTTCACGTGCGGCGAGCGGATAACCGTGTACAGGTTGCGCTCGGTGGGCAGGGGGACAGGACCGGAAACGCGAGCGCCGGTCTTCTGAGCGGTCTCGACGATGAGCTTCGCGGACTGATCGACGACCTCGTGATCATAGCCCTTGAGGCGAATGCGGATCTTCTGGGTAGCCAACTTAAACCTCCAAAGAGTGCGAGAGATGTTCTCGCAGGATTACGTAACAGGGAGCTCGAACTTAGGCGTTCTTGCTCATGACCTCGTCCACGATGGACTTGGGCGCAGGCTCATAAGAGTCGAACTGCATCGTGTAGGATGCACGGCCCTGGGTCTGGGAGCGAAGGTCGGTAGCGTAACCGAACATCTCGCCCAGCGGCACCTTGGCACGGATGAGCTTGCTGTTCTTGCGATCCTCCATACCCTCGATCTTGCCGCGGCGACCGGAGAGGTTGCCCATAACGTCGCCCATGTACTGCTCGGGGGTCTCGACCTCGACAGCCATGATCGGCTCGAGCAGCTGCGGATCGGACTTCTTGAGGGCGTCCTTGATAGCCATGGAACCGGCGATCTTGAAGGCGGCCTCGGAGGAGTCGACCTCGTGGTAAGAACCGTCGAACAGGGTGACCTTGACGTCGAGGACCGGGAAGCCGGCGATAACACCGGTGTTCAGGGCCTCCTGGATGCCCTTGTCGATGGACGGGATGTACTCCTTGGGCACGACGCCGCCGACGATAGCGTTGACGAACTCGTAGCCGAAGCCCTCCTCCATCTTCTCGAGCTTGATGACGGCGTGGCCGTACTGACCGCGACCGCCGGACTGGCGGACGAACTTGCCCTCAGCCTTCTCGACGTCGTGACCAGCGGTCTCGCGGTAGGCAACCTGGGGCTTACCAACGTTAGCGTCAACCTTGAACTCGCGGAGCAGACGGTCGACGATGATCTCGAGGTGCAGCTCGCCCATGCCGGCGATGATGGTCTGGCCGGTCTCGTGGTTGGTGGACACCTGGAAGGTCGGGTCCTCCTCGGCGAGCTTGGTCAGAGCCAGGGACATCTTGTCCTGCTCGGCCTTGGTCTTGGGCTCGATGGCAACGTCGATAACGGGCTTAGCGAACTCGATCTTCTCGAGGACGATCTCCTTGCCCTCGGCGCACAGGGTGTCACCGGTGGTGGAGTTCTTGAAGCCGACGCAAGCGACGATGTCGCCGGCGGCAGCGTCGTCACGGTCGATACGCTCGGCGGCGTTCATCTCGAGGATGCGGCCGAGACGCTCGCGCTGACCGTTGGAAGCGTTGACCACGTAGGAGCCGGACTCAGCGCGGCCGGAGTAAACGCGGACATAGGTGAGCTTACCGACGAACGGGTCGGTCATGATCTTAAAGACCAGGCCGGAGAAGGGCTCGTCGAAGGAAGGATGACGCTGAATCTCCTCGCCGGTGTCCGGATCGGTACCGGTGACGGCCTCGACGTCGAGCGGGCTGGGCAGGTAGTCGACGACAGCGTCGAGCAGCTCCTGAACGCCCTTGTTCTTGTAGGCGGAGCCCACGAAGACGAGGTTGAGCTCGTTGGCCAGAACACCCTTGCGCAGAGCAGCCTTGAGCTCCTCGACGGTGAAGTCCTCCTCCATGAGGATCTTCTCCATGAGCTCGTCGTCAAAGCTGGCAGCAGCGTCGAGGAGCTCCTCGCGCTTGGTGGCAGCGATGTCGGCAAACTCAGCCGGGATCTCGTCCATCGGCTCGGGGTAGGTCATACCCTTCTCGTCGGCCTTGAAGTCCCATGCAGTCATGGTGACCAGGTCGATGACGCCCCAGAAGTTGTCCTCGGCGCCCATCGGGACCTGAGCGGCCACGGCGTTGGCGTCGAGACGATCCTTCATGGTCTCGATAGCGTTGAAGAAGTCAGCGCCCACGCGGTCATACTTGTTGATGAAGGCGATGCGGGGGACGTTGAAGGTAGAAGCCTGACGCCAAACGGTCTCAGACTGGGGCTGAACGCCGGCAACAGCGTCGAAGACGGCGACAGCGCCATCGAGGACGCGCAGGCAGCGCTCGACCTCGGCGGTGAAGTCAACGTGGCCCGGGGTGTCGATGATCTGGATGCGGTAGTCCTTACCGTCCTTGTTCCAGAAGCAGGTGGTAGCAGCGGAGGTAATGGTTACGCCGCGCTCCTGCTCCTGAACCATCCAGTCCATGGTGGCAGCGCCCTCATGGACCTCACCGATCTTGTGGGTCTTACCGGTGTAGTAAAGAATACGCTCGGTCGTGGTGGTCTTACCGGCATCGATGTGAGCCATGATGCCGATGTTACGGGTATCGGAAAGCTTGTACTTAGGCTTAGCCATGTTAGTTCCTTACCTTAACTTACCAACGATAGTGAGAGAACGCGCGGTTGGCCTCGGCCATCTTGAAGACGTCCTCACGCTTCTTGACGGAAGCGCCCAGGCCGTTGGAAGCGTCGAGGATCTCGTTGGCGAGACGCTCGGCCATGGTCTTCTCCTTGCGAGCGCGGGAGAAGTTGACGATCCAGCGGATGCCCAGAGCGGTGGAACGACGGGAGTTGACCTCCATCGGGACCTGATAGGTAGCGCCACCGACACGCTTGGGCTTAACCTCGAGCGTGGGCTTGACGTTGTCCATAGCCTTCTTGAAGGTAGCGAGAGCGTCGCCACCCTCGGACTTCTCGGCAACGATCTCGAAAGCGGTGTAAACGATGCGCTCAGCGGTGGCCTTCTTGCCGTCAAGAAGGACCTTGTTGATGAGCTGAGTCACCAGGCGGTTGTTGTAAACGGCGTCAGGCTGAACCTCACGACGATTAGCTGCTGCACGACGCGGCATGTGAAATCTCCTTAAGTGTCTACCGTGCGGCCCTTAGGCGGCACACGGCGAAAGTATCAAAACGTTATCTGGCTTATTTAGCCTTGGGGCGCTTAGCACCGTACTTGGAACGGGCCTGCATACGGTTCTGGACCGGAGCAGCGTCGTAGGCGCCACGGATGACGTGATAACGGACACCAGGGAGGTCACGGACACGACCGCCGCGGACGAGCACGATGGAGTGCTCCTGCAGGTTGTGGCCCTCACCCGGGATGTAAGCAGTAACTTCGATGCCGTTGACGAGGCGAACACGGGCAACCTTACGAAGAGCCGAGTTCGGCTTCTTGGGGCTCGTGGTGAAGACGCGGGTGCACACGCCGCGCTTCTGGGAGTTGTGCTGCAGAGCAGCGTTCTTGGACTTCTTGGGCACGGAACGACGGCCCTGGCGAACCAGCTGGTTAATAGTAGGCAAAGCGTACTCCTTCTCGAATGATTCCAGCTTTCTGTAAAGTGCAACGGCTTGAATCGAGGGGTCAGCATCCCCCTACGAAACACGCAGTTCGATAGGATACGTGGCGTTAGCTGTGCCGTCAACAGACCACGCCGCCGGGCGTATCCCAAAATAGCCATATTTCCGCAAAGCCTACACAAAAGGAATCCCCTCCTGTGCGCGGGGGCGGATTCCCGGCCCGGGCGGCCCGCTGTTTAAGTTTGCTGCTCTACAGTCCTGCGCAAGACGGAAAGCACATTAAGTGCTTTCCTTTGCGTGCGGAACTCGCGACAAACTTAAACAGCGGGCCGCCCGGACCGGGAATCCGACGTGCTTGTCGGGGCAACGTTCCCTTCCAAATAGGGACAGGTTTATTTTGGTCGGTTTTATCTGGGGAAACGTCGCGCTCCAGCGGTGATCTGCTCTCATCTGTCGCATGGAAATCGGCGGCGTTTCCATTTAACGCAAAAGAGGCCGCTTCCCCTAGTAGGAAGCGACCCCAAATCTTACGAATAGACGATGGTAAAGGGCTCTTTCGTTTCGGTCTCTCCTGTTGACGTGCACCTCGTGCCCTCAAGCGTTACTGAGACCACTTGATCGACATCAATCAACTTCGTTGGCACCCAGATGTTCTCTCCGCTATTGCGCCCATAAGAAAAATATAAGTTGAACACCCCTGCGTCGTCATCTTCGATAATCTGCTCCGATCCATCCTTGTAGCTGACGGTCAGCTTATTATCAACTGCTTCATAGCCCAAATCATCGATGTGCGTCTGGATGGAAAACGGGCTAATCTCAAGAGGCGAGTCACCGGAGCGGAGTTCCTTTGTATCGACGTACGCTCCAATATTGAACTCGGGTGTCGACGTCTCAAACCGCCTCGCACTCTCACCTTCACCCTCGGTCCAATGGATATTCCAGGTGACAGCATGTTGCAAATCTCGCTCGCGATCCATAGCGGCAAAGTACATCGTGCCATTAATGACAGTATCGCTTGATGTGTCCTTATCAATTGTGCTGCGTGTGTCAGGCCATTCCTCGCCGAACTTCATATCGGGCGTGCCGATGCCCTGCTCTTCTTCACCATAGAGAACAAGTTCGCCAATCTCTGCTGCTGGCTTGTAGTAGTTAACTCCATTTGGATTGGACAACGTAAACGTCACGGCTCCGCAGCCGTTTTGGTCGATTGCCATCTCATGGATATCAAGCGTATAGCCGTTGCCCTCGACGGACAGATTAACCTCCTGGACTGCGCCTTCCAGGCTTTGGGGCGCGATGCCATCGCCAAACTCTCTGGTGTAGGTATATTTAGTTCCCGATGAGCCGCCGTTGGTCCAGGTAATGGAATCCCCGTTGCCGTGGTTTCCCCAGGCAGAGGCAAAATAGCTGGAATTGACGACGGCGTAGGCGACCCCTCCGGTCGCCAGCACTCCGGCAAGGCATCCGATCACGGCAACATACAGAGGCTTCGCGTGACCCTTTCGGCGAAGCGGCTCACCAGCAGCGGCATAAAGAACACGGTCAGCAAGATCGCTATCGGCTTGGACGGACTCGAAGGCCTGCTTGATTTGATTGGATTTCACGGTCGCCCTCCTCTAGGATGAACTTGAGCTTCGATCTGCCGCGAGCCAAACGCGTTCGAACAGTCGCGGCTGGCACATGCAATAACTCGGCAATCTCTGAGGTCGAAAAGCCCAGATAGTAATAGAGCATGATGGGAACACGGAATCGTTCCGGAAGTCGCATAACGTCTGACAGGACCGCCTTGGTCTCCTCCTGCGCCGTCGAAAGCGAATCGGCCAGGTTCTCAATATCCTCCACACGCCTCCATGGCTTTCGAAAGAGCGATTTACATTCATTGATCGTGACCCGGATAAGCCAACGGCGAAGATGTTCCCAACTTTCAAATTGCGCATCGCTTTTGAGTAACTTCAGAAAGACGTTTTGAGCGACATCGTCGGCGTCGGCGCGATCACGCAGGTACGTCAACGCGATCCGAAACACGACATCCCGGTGGTCTTCGACCGCCTGTCTAAATGCTTGTTCTTCCATAATCACCTCCCGGTGACGGTAATGATTCTTGATGAGGCCTCACCATTGATACGCTCTGGCCGAACGGAATGTTTCAAATTCAAGCAGGAATAACCTACCAAAAAAACCCTGCCCCTTATTGGCAAGGGATCGACGGAACGCAACAGGTTGAGCATACGCAAGCGAGCGGCCCCCAGAGCGTACAAGGTGGCATGAAAAAGGCAGGGCATTGACCTTTTGGTCATGCCCTGCCTTTTGAATGACAGATTGTAGCTCTGGGGGCCGCGCAGCGACGGAGATCGCCGCCGTTCGTTAGAACGGCGGAACTAGTTACTCCTCGTCGTTGTCCTTGGCCTCTTCGGCGTCGTCGGTGTCCACGAGCTGGTTGAGCAGCTCGTCGAGGGAAGCCATGTCCTCGTTGATCGCGCCGTTGGCGGAAGCCTTCTTGTCGTCGATCGGGGCGCCCAGGAGCTCCTCGTCGGCGTCGGCGTGATGCGTCGGAGCGGAGGTGCCCAGCAAGATATCGTCCGGACCGTCGGGGCTAAAGACCATCTGCAGCAGCTGCGAGAGGTCTTCCTCATCGGCAACGTCGTCGTTGTTCTCGAGGATGTAGAGCAGGTCGTGGGCCTCCAGGCCATCACGGAGCTCCTCGATCGCCTTGGCACCGATACCATCAATGCGCAGCAGATCCTCCTCGGACTTGCCGACCAGATCGCCGACCGTCTCGATGCCGACCTCGCTGAACTTGTTGGTCCAGCGCTGCGACACGCCCAGGTCGTCGAACAGGTACAGACGAGCCTTCTCGGCGGAGATGGTGTGACCATTGCGGGTGAACGAACCGTCAGCACCGCCGAACTCGTCGTAGCCGGCCCAGTCGAGCTGCTGCGGGAGTTGCTCGTCCAGGTCCTTGAGCTCCACAGGAGCCCACTCGGGCAGCGACTTGGCGTTGGGCGAAGCCGGGCCGTCGATGTCCACGTAGCCGTCGGCCGTGCGATACGTCAGCTTGGCGTTGGCGTACGGCTTGAGGCCGGTACCAGCAGGGATCTTCTTACCGACGATGACGTTGGACTTAAGGTCGAGCAGGTGATCGACCTTGCCCTCGATGGCAGCCTCGGTAAGGACGCCGGCGGTACGGATGAACGAAGCGCTCGACAGCCAGGAGTCGATGTTGGACGCGACCTTGAGCGTACCCAGGATGACGGGCTCGGCCACAGGAGCCTGACCGCCCAGACGGGCAACGCGCTCGACCTCGTCGGCGAACTCGTAGCGGTCGACGTACTGACCAAGCAGGTACTTGGAGTCACCGGGGTTGGTGATCTGAACGCGACGCAGCATCTGACGTGCGAGCACCTCGATGTGCTTGTCGTTCAGGTCGACGCCCTGACTGGTATAGACGTCCTTGACGCTCTCGACGAAGGTGTGCATCGTCGACTCGATGTCGGTCAGCTTGCGCAGGTTGCGGAAGTTGACGAAGCCCTTGGTGATCTGGTCGCCGGCGCGAACCTCGCAGCCGTCCTCGATCTCGGGCATAAAGCGCACCGAAGCGGGGACGCGACGCTCGTCGAGGACACGGGTGTGATCCTCGGAGTCGGTGAGCGTCAGCACGTACTCGGACTTCTCGGGCTTAATAGAGAGGTGACCGGAGTACGGAGCCAGCTCGGCCTCGCGACCCAGGATCTTCTCGTTGACGTTGCCGACGATATCGAACATACGGCTGACCGTAGGCAGACCCTGCGTAATATCGTCAACGCCAGCGACGCCGCCGGAGTGAATGGTACGCATCGTAAGCTGCGTACCGGGCTCGCCGATGGACTGGGCGGCAATAATGCCGACCGCGGTACCGATGGCGACCGGACGACGGGTGGAAAGATCCCAGCCGTAGCACTTCTGGCACACGCCGTACTTGGAGCGGCAGGTGAGCAGCGCGCGAAGCTTGACCTTCTTGAGGCCCGCATCGACCATCTTCTGGATGTCGGCGACCTTCTCGATGTAGCCGTCCTGCTCAAAGAGCACGATGCCATCGGGAGCCACGACATCCTCAATGAAGCAACGGCCGACAAGGTCGGTGTTAAGGTCGGTGGTGCCGGGGATGATGAGGTTGTAGGTGACGCCCTCGTGCGTACCGCAGTCCTCCTCGCGGACGATGACGTCCTGGGCCACGTCGACCAGACGACGGGTCAGGTAACCAGAGTCCGAGGTGTGGGATGCGGTATCGACCAGGCCCTTACGGGCGCCGTAGGTCGAAATGAAGTACTCGAGCGGCAGCAGGCCCTCGCGGAAGTTCGCCTTAATGGGAAGGTCGATCGTCTCGCCGGACATGTCTGCCATCAGGCCACGCATGCCGCCGAGCTGACGCAGCTGGGTCTTAGAACCACGGGCGCCGGAGTCGGCCATCATGTACAGCGGGTTCTCCTCGTCGAACATGTCGAGCATGAGCGCTGCAACCTTATCGGTACAAGCGGTCCACTCGTTAACGACTTCGATGTGGCGCTCCGTCTCGTTGATGAAGCCCTCCTCGAAGTACTCGTTGATCTGGTCGACGTTGGCCTGGGCGCGGTCGAGCAGCTCCTGCTTCTCGGCAGGGATAAGAGCGTCCCACACCGAGATGGTGAGGCCGGCGCGGGTAGCGTAGTGGAAGCCGGAGTACTTGATGGCGTCGAGGATCGGGCCGACCTTGGCCTCGGGGTAACGATCGCAGCAGTCGGCAACCAGCTTGGCCACATCGCCCTTGACCATCTTGTAGTTCATGAACTCATAGTCTTCGGGCAGGCACTGGCGGTTGAAGATGATGCGGCCGATAGAGGTCTCGAAGCGTGCGGTCTTGTTGCCGGTGACGTCGTAGTCGACGAACTCGTTCTTGCCGTTCTTGACGCGGAAGATACGGGTGCCGTCCTCGTTGATGACGTTGGCATCGGCAGCGGACACGCGGACCTGGATCTTGGCCTGCATGTCGACCTCGGAGCGGCAGTCATAGGCGTGCAGCGCGTCGTCGAAGCTCGAGAACACGTGGTTCTCGCCCGGCAGACCCTCGCGAACCTGGGTGAGGTAGTACACACCGATGATCATGTCCTGCGAAGGGATGTTGACCGGCTTGCCGGATGCCGGCGAGCGCAGGTTGTTCGCAGAGAGCATGAGCACGCGGGCCTCGGCCTGAGCCTGGCTGGACAGCGGCACGTGGACAGACATCTGGTCGCCGTCGAAGTCGGCGTTGAAGGGCGAGCAGACCAGCGGGTGCAGGTGGATAGCCTTGCCCTCGACCAGCACCGGCTCAAAGGCCTGGATGGACAGACGGTGCAGGGTCGGTGCACGGTTGAGCAGCACGACGCGGCCGTCGATGACCTCTTCGAGGATATCCCACACAAAGGTGGCCCCGCGGTCGATAGCGCGCTTGGCGCCCTTGATGTTCTCGACCTTGCCAAGCTCGACCAGGCGCTTCATGACGAAGGGCTTGAAGAGCTCCAGCGCCATGGTCTTGGGCAGACCGCACTGGTGCAGCAGCAGCTTGGGGTCGGTAACGATTACCGAACGGCCGGAGTAGTCGACACGCTTGCCCAGCAGGTTCTGACGGAAACGACCCTGCTTGCCCTTGAGGGCCTCGGCGAGCGACTTGAGCGGGCGACCGCCACGGCCAGAGACCGGGCGACCACGACGGCCGTTGTCGAACAGTGCGTCCACGGACTCCTGGAGCATGCGCTTCTCGTTATTCACGATGATCGCAGGGGCGTCCAGGTCGAGCAGGCGCTTGAGTCGGTTGTTACGGTTGATCACGCGACGGTACAGGTCGTTGAGGTCGGATGCGGCGAAGCGGCCACCGTCGAGCTGGACCATCGGGCGCAGATCGGGCGGAATGACAGGAATGACGTCCAGAATCATATTCGCGGGGCTGTTGCCGCCCTTCAGGAAGGCGTCAACGACCTCGAGGCGCTTAACGGCCTTCTCGCGCTTCTGCTTTTGGGAGTCCTCGTCGGCGATGATGGCCTTGAGCTTCTCGGCCTCGGAGGGGAGGTCGATGGCAGCGAGCAGGTCGCGGACGGCCTCGGCACCCATACCACCCTTGAAGTACATGGAGTAGTAGCGAGTCATCTCGCGGAACAGCGGCTCATCGGAAATGAGGTCGCGCTCGCTGAGCTTCATGAAGGCGTTGAAGGCGTCCGTGCGGAGCTGCTTCTCGTCCTTGCACTCTTCCTCGATGTCGACGATGCCAGAGGCGATCTCCTCGGGGGTCAGCGGCTCCTCGTCGGAGAACTCGTCAAAGTTCTCGGGGTTGCCCTGCTCCTTGAGGGACTCGATCTGGCGAGCGCACTCGGCATCGATCTCTTCCAGATCGGCGGCGAGCTCCTCGCGCAGGTCGTCGGCGTCGGCCTCGCGAGCCTCGTAGTCGACCTCGGTGATGATGTAGCTGGCAAAGTACAGAACCTTCTCGAGGTCCTTGGACTTGATGTCGAGCATACGGCTCATCGGGAAGCTCGTGGGGCTCTTGAAGTACCAGATGTGGGACACGGGAGCGGCGAGCTCGATGTGGCCCATGCGGTCGCGACGCACCTTGGCCGAGGTGACCTCGACGCCGCAGCGCTCGCAGACGATGCCCTTAAAGCGGATGCCCTTGTACTTGCCGCAGGAGCACTCCCAGTCCTTGGCGGGACCGAAGATCTTCTCGCAGAACAGGCCGTCCTTCTCGGGCTTGAGGGTACGGTAATTGATGGTCTCCGGCTTCTTGACCTCACCGTGCGACCAGGAACGGATCTGGTCGGCGGAGGCAAGGGAGATCTTTACCGAGTCAAAATCAGTAGCTTCGAAATCTGCCACAGTCAACTACTCCTTATCAGTGGTCGTGGCGGCGACAGCCTCGGGCGCCTCGGCGGTCTCGGCATCCTCGGCCTCGATGTCGGCGTCAACGCCGGCGAGCGCAGCCAGGTCGTCGAGAGCGGAGGTCTCCTCGGCGGTCACAGGGGCGGAGGCGTCCTCGTCGGCATCGTGCATGGGCTCGATGTCCAGTGCGAGGGAGCGAATCTCCTTGACGAGAACCTTGAAGGACTCGGGGATACCCGGGACCGGGACGTTCTCGCCCTTGACGATGGACTCGTAGGTCTTGACGCGGCCCACGGTATCGTCGGACTTGACGGTCAGGATCTCCTGCAGGACGTTGGAAGCACCGTAAGCGTACAGTGCCCAAACTTCCATCTCGCCGAAGCGCTGGCCGCCGAACTGAGCCTTGCCGCCCAGAGGCTGCTGGGTAACCAGGCTGTAAGGGCCGGTCGAACGGGCGTGGATCTTGTCGTCGACCATGTGGCCGAGCTTAAGGATGTAGGACGTACCCACGGTAATGGGCTCGCGGAACTCCTCGCCGGTGCGGCCGTCGAACAGACGGGTCTTGCCGCGCTCGTCAAGCTGGGTGACGAACTCGGGGCGCATGTGATCGCCAAAGGCAGCGGTGGCCTTGTTGAGCATGTTCTTGTTGGCGCGACGGATGACCTCGGCGATCTCGTCCTCCTTGGCGCCGTCGAAGACGGGCGTCGCGGTGAAGAACGGACCGGGGACGTACTTGTCGGAGTCGGCCTGCTCGGTATCCCAACCGCAGGCAGCAGCCCAGCCAAGGTGGCACTCGAGCAGCTGGCCGACGTTCATACGCGAAGGAACGCCCAGCGGGTTGAGGATAACGTCGATCGGGGTACCGTCAGCCATGTAGGGCATGTCCTCGACCGGCAGAACGTTACAAATAACACCCTTGTTGCCGTGGCGGCCGGCGATCTTATCGCCCTGCTGGATCTTACGACGCTGGGCGACGTAGACGCGCACCTGCTCGTTGACGCCGGGAGCCAGGTCGTCGCCGTTCTCGCGGCTAAAGCGGACGACGTCGATGACGCGGCCGTAAGCGCCGTGAGGCATCTTAAGGGAGGTGTCGCGGACGTCGTGGGCCTTGGCACCGAAGATGGCGCGCAGCAGGCGCTCCTCGGCAGTCAGAGCGCTCTCGCCCTTGGGGGTAACCTTGCCGACCAGGATGTCGCCAGGGCCGACCTCGGCGCCGATGCGGATGATGCCGTCCTCGTCGAGGTTGGCAAGCATGTCCTCGGAGAGGTTCGGGATCTCGCGGGTGATCTCCTCGGGGCCGAGCTTGGTGTCGCGGGCGTCGATCTCGTGACGGGTGATGTTGATGGTCGTCAGCAGGTCCTCGGCCACCAGGCGCTCGGACACGACGATACCGTCCTCGTAGTTAAAGCCTTCCCACGGCATATAGGCCACGGTGAGGTTCTGGCCCAGTGCGAGCTCGCCGTGATCGGTCGAAGGACCGTCGGCCAGAGGCTCGCCCTGCTCAACGGTGTCACCGACGCGCACGAGCGGACGGTGGTTGATGCAGGTGGACTGGTTGGAGCGCTGGTACTTGGCCAGGTGATACTCGTCCATGCCGCCGGCATGCTTGACGATGATCTTGGCGGCGTCGGCAAAGATGACCTCGCCGGCGTTCTTGGCCAGGGTGACCTCGCCGGAGTCCAGAGCGGCGCGACGCTCCATGCCGGTACCGACATAGGGAGCGGCGGGGTGAACCAGCGGCACGGCCTGGCGCTGCATGTTAGCGCCCATCAGCGTACGCTTGGCGTCGTCGTGCTCAAGGAACGGGATCAGCGTGGCTGCGACGGAGAGCATCTGACGCGGCGAGACGTCCATGTAGTCGACGTCCTCGACAGGCACGTCGGCGGGAGCGCCGAAGGAGCCGTCGAAGTCGCGGGTACGGGCGATTACGGTGTGCGGGCGGACAAGCTTGCCCTCGGCATCGGTCGTGATGAACTCGTTGGTCTTGGGATCGAGCGGCGTGTTGGCCGGCGCGATGACGTGCTTCTCTTCCTCGTCAGCGGTCATCCAGTCGATCTGGTCGGTGGCAACGCCGTTCTCGACGCGACGGAACGGAGCCTCGATGAAGCCGTACTCGTTGACGCGGGCGTAGAGGGCGAGCGAGCCGATCAGGCCGATGTTGGGGCCTTCGGGGGTCTCGATCGGGCACATGCGGCTGTAGTGCGAGTTGTGGACGTCGCGGACGGCCGTCGGCACGTTGGTGCGGCGGCTGGAGCCGGACTTGTGGCCGGCAAGACCGCCAGGGCCGAGTGCGGACAGACGGCGCTTGTGGGTCAGACCGGTCAGGGGGTTCGCCTGGTCCATGAACTGCGAGAGCTGCGAGGAACCGAAGAACTCCTTGATGGAGGCCACGATCGGGCGGATGTTGATGAGCGACTGCGGGGTGATCTCGTCGATGTCCTGGGAGCTCATGCGCTCACGGACGACGCGCTCCATACGGCTCATGCCGATACGGAACTGGTTGGCGACGAGCTCGCCGACGGTGCGGATGCGGCGGTTGCCAAAGTGGTCGATGTCGTCGACCTTGAAGCCCTGCTCGCCGGCAGCGAGGGACAGCAGGTAGCGCAGCGTCGCGACGATATCCTCGTCGGTGAGCACCGTGACCTCTTCCTCGGTGGTGAGGTTGAGCTTCTTGTTGACCTTGTAACGACCGACGCGGGCCAGATCGTAGCGCTGCGGGTTAAAGAGCAGGCCCTCGAGCAGGCTGCGGGAAGCGTCCACGGTGGGAGGCTCGCCCGGGCGCAGGCGACGGTAGATCTCGATAAGGGCGTCCTCGCGGGTGAGGGCGGTGTCGCGCTCCAGGGTGCGCTTGATCACATCGGAGTTGCCGAGCAGCTCGATGATGTCGTCGTTGGTGACGGCAATGCCAAGGGCGCGCAGGAACATCGTGGCGCTCTGCTTGCGCTTACGGTCAATGGAGACCATAAGCTGGTCGCGCTTGTCGACCTCAAACTCAAGCCAGGCACCGCGGGACGGGATGATCTGGGCCTTGTAGATCTGCTTGCCCGAATCCATCTCGGAGCTGTAGTACACACCCGGGGAGCGCACGAGCTGCGAGACGACGATACGCTCGGTACCGTTGATGATGAAGGTGCCCTGATCGGTCATCATGGGGAAGTCGCCCATAAAGACGAGCTGCTCCTTGATCTCGCCGGTCTCCTTGTTGGTGAGACGGACGTCGGTCAGAAGCGGGGCCTGATAGGTCATGTCCTTCTCGCGGCACTCCTCGACGGTGTGCGCGGGGTCGCCGAACTGATGCTCGCCGAAGGTAACCTCGAGAACATGGTTCTGGCTCTGGATGGGGCTGGATTCCTTGAACGCCTCACGAAGGCCCTCGTCCTTAAAACGCTCAAAGGATTCCCTTTGAACAGAGATAAGGTTGGGGAGCTCCATGGCCTCCGGGATTTTCCCGAAGCTGACGCGCTTGCGCTCAGTGGCAGTGTATGCGTAGGTCACCAGGTTTTTCCTCCTTCACGGAAATGCTCGGTGGGTTGGCGAGGCATAGCTTCGCCAGTTATCGCAACCTAATAGTTTATCAGGTACCGACCGTTGGGCAAGAAAAGCCTTGACGCGATTGAGTTTTTGGAGTAGCAAAGTTTTTCGACAGAAAACACGCAGGTAGATGGGTGTGTATCGAACATCTGTTCATATATTTTCTGTGAACAGAGAGCCGGCAATCGCAGCTCTTATAAAAAACGGGCGCGAACCGAGGTCCGCGCCCGTAAATGTCGATGTCCGAAGGCTTACTTGCGCATCAATCCACCGCGCTCGTCGATGGCGTCCCAGAAGGCATCGGCAAAGCGGGGATCGCTTGCAGCCATGAGGGCGTTGGTGGCCATCCAGCCAGAGGGAGTGCCGGTGTCGTAGCCCGACAGCGGGTCGATGACGACGGCATACATGGCCTCACGGTCGAGCGAACGGGCCATGGCGTCGGTGAGCTGGATCTCGCCGCCCTTGCCGGCCTGCTGATCTGCCAGCAGGTCCATGACCAGCGGGCTCAGCAGGTAGCGACCGACGATGTATAGGTTGGACGGAGCCGCCTCGGGAGCGGGCTTCTCGACCAGACCGCCGATGCGCCAGACAGCGCCCGGCTCTGCATCGGCAACGTCCTCGGCACCCTCGAGCGAACCGACGCGCTCACCGGCGATAACGCCGTAGCGGCTGACTTCCTCGGGCGAGCAAGCAGCGACGGCGATAACCGAAGCTCCACCGTGCTCCTTGGAAACGGCGAGCATCTTGTCGCAGATGTCGCGATTAGGCACAACGTAGTCGCCCAGAAGAACCAGGAAGTTCTCCCCTGCCACGGCGTCGGCAGCAGAGCGGATAGCATGGCCGAGGCCCTTGGGCTCGTACTGATAGCGGAAGTCGACCGGCATACCGCCAGCGTGGGCGACGGCATCGGCATAGGCGTTCTTGCCGCGCTCGCGCAGCAGGTTCTCGAGCGAGCGATCGGGCTGGAAATAGTTCAGCAGCTCGGGCTTGCCGGGAGAAGTAACGATGATGGCATCGTCGACCTCCTCGGGGTCGAGCGCCTCCTCGACGACATACTGAATGACGGGCTTGTCGAGCACCGGCAGCATCTCTTTGGGCGTGCACTTGGTGCCAGGTAGAAAACGCGTGCCAAGACCGGCGGCGGGGATGATTGCCTTCATGTTATTCAAAGATCCTTTCGCAGGCGCAAAAGCGCCCCATGCGTGCGGCACACAGCCGCAGACCAAATTGCGATACCCAAGCATCTTACCGCTGGAACTAGATGTCGCTACAAGGCAGAGACAATTCTTCAGCAGGTCAACGCAAATTATTGCTCGAATGGTGCAATTTTATTGCCCAACGGCAGGGCGCCCGATACGACGCAAATCACAGAACATGGCAGTTTGAGCTACCGATGTCGAGGGACCGAAAAACAAAAAAGACGGGGCTCGCAATGCGAACCCCGTCTGCAAAGAAATCTGGCGAGAAAGCCTGATTACTTGAGGGTGACAGCAGCGCCAGCAGCCTCGAGCTTCTCCTTGGCAGCCTCGGCGTCCTCCTTCTTGGCACCCTCGAGAACAGCCTTGGGAGCGCCCTCGACGACCTCCTTGGCCTCCTTCAGGCCAAGGTTGGTGAGCTCACGGACGGCCTTGATGACCTGGATCTTGTTGTCGCCGAAGCCCTCGAGCACGACGTCAAACTCGGTCTTCTCCTCGGCCTCAGCAGCGCCAGCAGCGGGAGCGGCGACAACAGCGGCAGGAGCAGCGGCGGAAACGCCGAAGGTGTCCTCGATAGCCTTGACGAGCTCGGAAGCCTCGAGAAGGGTCATTTCCTTAAGAGCATCGATGATCTCATCGGTGGTAAGCTTAGCCATTTCTAAGTCCTTTCGGTTTCCGTGTCTGTGCACGGAGATCAGTTAAAACACAGCGCGAATGCGCCAGAGGTGCGGCGTTGCCGCCGCAGGTGAAAACAGCGACTAGGCTGCCTTCTGCTCGGAGACCTGCTGGATCGAACGAGCGAGACCAGAGGAAACGCCGTTGACGCAGACAGCGATGTCGCGAGCGAAACCGGAGATGAGACCGGCGATCTGGCCGAGAAGCTGATCCTTGGTGGGCAGCTCGGCGATAGCCTTAACATCATCAGCGGAAACGGCCTTGCCGTCGGAGATACCGCCCTTGATCTCAAGGACGCCCTTGGACTGAGCGGAGAAGTCCTTAAGGGCCTTAGCGGCCTCGACCGGCTCGGACTCGTAGAACACATAAGCGACGGGGCCGGCGAGAATCTCGTCGAGCTCGGGCTGCTCCTGGTTCTTGAGAGCGATCTTGACCAGGTTGTTCTTGTAGACCTTCATCTCGGCGCCGCACTCGCGAAGCTGATGACGCAGCTCCTGAGCCTGCTTAACCGTCAGACCGTTGTAGTTGACGACGAACAGACCGGCGTTCTCGGCGATACGGGACTCGATCTCTGCAACCTTGTCGATTTTGTACTGCTGGGGCATGAATTACACCTCCTCGAATTCTTTCCGGGCACGGTCCGCCACAAGGACGTGACGGGGGCATGTCCAAAAAGAAAGCCCCCGCGCTGCATGAGCGACGGGGGCGAGAAGACATATCTACTCGACCACCTCGGCTGGCGGGATATCCCATTAAGCTCGCGGGCGATGCCCGTTTGCACCGGCTGTCTCTGGCAGCGGATTCGTGCGTGAACCGAGAGTATTATGGCGGGGACCCCGGCGTCGGTCAACGGAAAACCGGGCTGCACACAATTCCACCATCCGGCACGCTCCGCCGAAGGCCAGGCGCAAGGTTTTCGCTCGGTCAAGTCCTGGGCTCGCACGAAGGCCACATTAAGTGGCCTTCGGCTCGTGCGGAATCTACGAAAACCTTGCGCCTGGCCTTCGGCGGCGCGGCCTGCGTCAACTATGGGGCAGCCCGGTTTTCCGTTGGCCGGCGCGCCCCACTCATAATGCTTGGGTCGGTGGGCTGATGGTTTTGGGTCCCGGTGGGCTATAGGGTTGACACGAAGTTGGACAGGCGGCGGAGACCTTCGTCCAAATCCTTGTCGGAAACGCAATAGCTGAGGCGGACGTGACCTTCGGTGCCGAAACAGTCGCCCGGGACTAGGGCTACATTTGCTTCTTTGATGGCTTTGATGCAGAAGTCTTTGCTGGTTAGGCCGTACTGTTTGATGCTGGGGAAAGCGTAGAAGGCTCCTGCGGGCTCTACCACGTCGAGGTCCATGACGTTTAAGGCTGCGAGTACGCGTTCGCGGCGGGCTCGGTAGACTTTGAGCATGGGGGCTGGGTCGACGGTGAGGGCTCGGGCTGCGGCGTCCATCTCAAAGGAGACGGCACTCGATACTAAGTATTGGTGAGCCTTGGCAATCTCGGCGATGACGGGGGCTGCGGCTGTGAGCCAGCCCAAACGCCAGCCAGTCATAGCCCAGGGCTTGGAGAAGCTCTCGATGACGACCGTCTGCTCGCGAAGCTCCGGGTGTCGCTGGGCGAAGCGCTCGTAGCCGTCTACATAGACCAGGCGGTTATATACGTCGTCGCAGACTACGTAGATGCCCGCCTGCTCCGCCACGCGCGCCACGGCGTCGAGCGATGCCGCGTCGAGGATGCAGCCCGTAGGATTGTTGGGCGAGCAGATGACGATAGCCTTGGTCGCCGGGGTCACACAGGCGCGAAGCGCTTCCTCGTCAATCTGGAATTGCGCGGGCTCCGTATCCAAAAAGACCGCCTTGGCATGGTTGGCCACGACGATGCTCTCGTACAAACCAAAAGCCGGCGTGGGGATGATAACCTCGTCGCCGGGGTTGAGCATAGCCATAAACGTAGCCGACAGGGCCTCAGTCGCACCATCGGTCAGGATGACCTCGTCAGCAGAAAACGAAAGGCCCGCGTCGCCCATATATGCGGACAGCGCCTCGCGCAGGGCAGGGCGACCGTTGTTGGGCGGATAATGCGTGTCACCGCGGTCCAGCGCGGCGGTCACCTCGGCGCTAATCACGTCGGGCGTGGAAAAATCAGGCTCGCCGAGCGCAAGCGCAATGCATCCCGGATGCTGGGCGGCGAGCGCGTTGATTCGGCGGATGCCGGAGGGCTTGAGCGTGGCAAGCGAAGTATTCATGGGCAGGCGCATGGCGTTCCTTTCGTAAGGGTTGCACTAGGATAGCGCGGCTAGGCGCCGCCAGACGGTGTAACCTAAACGGAAACCAACCGGAAAGGAGGCGGCATGGAGACGACCGCACGCGGCGATGTACCAAAAACGCTGCAAACCATTGCGTATATCAGCATTCCCAATAGCTCCGATCTTGAGTTTTTGCTCTGGGACCTGCAAGATGCCATCGCGGCCTATGCCCGGCTTTCCGACACCGTACTCCCCCACCCGGTTGACTTGAAGGCAGATGATGCCGGTGCAGTCGATGGCATGGTGCTTGCTGTTGATGATGCATTTGACGATGAGGCTATGATCGCTGTCGAGCAGATACTCGATCGCTTTAAGAATACAGACGCGCGCGTCTATGTCGTCGTTCAGGCCCTGTCCAAAAACACCAAGCAGGCGGACGAAGCCCTCGACCGCCTGTATCGGGCATGTCTTCTACGTGACCTGCCATGGTGCGACGGCGTTGTCATCTGTGCCGGCAGCGGCATCGCAGCACTTCGCCACTCCCCGCGTATGGGCCTCTTGCGTCGGCCATTTTCGGAAGCGATGGATGAGCTTGTGGGCGCTGTACGCATGGGCTGCTCCATTGAACATGCGCAGCTGCTTGGCGGTGGCAATGCCGGTAGCGTCGATACCGACGGCATGGTGCGCGTCAAGCCCGCGCTGCCCGCACCGATCTGGCATGCCATCATGAAACGCCTCGGCACCCGCGCCCAATCAGATATCTAAATTACAGAGCGCCCCAGTCAACGGCCTCGCGCCAGCGCTCGACAAGGCGTTCCAGGCGCCATGCCGCATTGGCGGGACTAGTCGACGGCAGAACGATGGCCGGCAGCCCCGTGCGCTCTTGCAGGTAGCGCTTGTAGAGCCGCCCTGCCGTGCCGCCGTTACAGACAACGACCTCGATAGGAGCTGCGCCGGTAATGCGCTCGACATGCGCCGGAACGACGTTTTTGATGCTGGCGTCGCTTGAGCCCTTGATGTCACAGCCCTCGATCACGTCCCAAAGGGCCACACCGCCGTTGAGCAGCATGGAGCGCTCGGCGGCAATCGAGGCATCGAGCGTCGCGGGCTCACCACTTGCCAAAGGATTGCCCTCGTTGGGCGGCACGGGCATACCGAGGCACGCGGCCATCACGCGCCAAAAGCGGTTCTGCGGATTGCCATAGTAGAAGGCATTGGCACGCGAGAGCACCGAAGGAAACGACCCCAACACCAAAACGCGCGAGCGCTCGTCAAACACGGGTTCAAACCCATGCTCAATATGCTGATAGCCCTCGTCAGACACGGCCACGAGCTAGGCCCTCAGCAGATAGCGCACCTCGTAGGGTGCAAGCTCAAGGGTACCCGTCAGCTCGACCGTGGGAGCATCGTCGGCAAGTAGGTCGACGAAGGAGCCGTTGAGTTCGCCGGCTCCAAAGGTATAGGGCTCGTTCACGGCATTGACCGCCACGAGCACCGTCGCGTCGTCGCAGGCGCGCTCAAACAGCAGCTGCTTATTCTGGATCACCACGTTGCGATAGGCACCGTAGTTGAGAGCACGGGCCGCCGCACCGTCTGTCGAGTGCAGGTGCGCGAGCTGCTTGATGAAGGCCGTCAGCTCGTTGGGCGCAGGCTCATCGAGCGCAGGACGTAGCGCCCAATCGCCATCGGGGCCGCCCTTTTCGCCAGTAATCCCCCACTCGCTGCCGTAGTAGACGCATGGAATGCCCGGCATACCAAAGAGCATGCCGTAGGCGGGGCGCAGGCAGGACTTGTCCGTCAGGATGCTCGCCAGGCGCGGCACATCGTGGTTGTCAACAAACGACAGCAGGTGTTTGCCGCGGTAGATGCACCACGGGTCGCCGCCAAACTGGCGGTGCAACGAATGGGCGATCTCGAACATGTTGACCGAGTTAAAGCTGGAGTACAGGCCCTTGTAGCACTCGTAGTTGGTGCAGGAGTCGAGCATCTCGTCGTTGACGATCTGGTTGTAGTCGCCGTGGAGCGTCTCACCAATCAGCACAAAGTCGGGCTTGAGCTCACGGGTAAAAGTATGCAGGCGGCGCATAAAGTCGCGGTCGAGCATATAGGCGACGTCCAGGCGCAGACCGTCGACGCCAAAGACCTCGGCCCAGTGACGCACAGACTCAAGCAGGTAATCGACCACGGCGGGGTTTTGCAGGTTGAGCTTCACAAGCTCAAAATGGCCCTCCCAGCCCTCGTACCAAAAGCCGTCGCCGTAGCACGAGTCACCGTCAAAGCTGATGTGGAACCAATCCTTGTAGGGCGATTCCCACTTGCGCTTCTGCACGTCGCGGAAGGCCCAAAAACCGCGACCAACGTGGTTAAAGACGGCATCGAGCACCACACGGATACCGTGGGCGTGCAGTGTCTCGCATACGGCAGCAAAATCGGCGTCCCCACCCAGGCGACGGTCTATATGGTGCAGGCTGCGCGTGTCGTAGCCATGGCTATCGGACTCGAGCGGCGGGTTGATGAGCACGGCGCCAATGCCAAGTTCCTGCAGGTAGTCGGCCCATTGAGCGATTTTCATAATGGGAGCATCGGGGTTGGGCGCGTCGCCGGCAGCTTGGGATAGTTCATCCTCGGCAACGGGGGCGGCGTTTTCGCGCGGAGCTCCGCAAAAGCCCAGCGGATAGATCTGGTAGAACGTCGTCTCGTATGCCCACATAGCAACCTCCCGGTAAACGCAACACAACGACATCCATTGTATGCCCGGCTTGTATCCTCTTCCCCAAAATAAGTTGCGGTGGAATAGTTCCTGCTTGGGCCTTCAGAGGCCTTAAACAGGAACTATTCCACCGCAACTGATGAGGGAACGTGATTAGGCGACAGGCTTTGCGCGGCGTATGGCCGGGAACATCACTGTGATAGCGAGGATGACGCCCACGGCGGCGATTGCGCCACCCGCGCAGCCGATCCAGGCGATACCGGGACCCGAAACCACGGCGCCGCCGATCGCGGTACCCGTGCCAATACCGAGGTTAAACAGGCCCGAGAAGATCGACATGGCGACGGCCGATGAATCTGCCGACGTGTGCTTGATGAGCTCGGCCTGAAACGCCACGTTAAAGGCCGTGGCGCAGCAACCCCACAGTGCGCAGACGGCAAGCACTGTCACGAGCGACGATGCGGCCGGCCCCATGAGCAGCAGGGCCACCGGCACGCCGGAGAGCGTGATAGCCAAGAACGGGAAGCGATGCCCATCGAACAGTCGGCCAAACAGCCAGCTTCCGAGCAGACCGGAGCAGCCGAACGCCGTCAGCGTTATGGTGATAGCGCTTGCGTCGACATGGGCGACCTGAGCCAGGAAAGGCTCGATATAGCTGTAGCCCGCGTAATAGCCGGTCGCCATGAACACCGTGACCACATAGAGCGCGATGAGGAACGGGTTCTTGATCAGCTCGGGCAGCTGCTTGAGCGTAAAACGCTCGCCCGCTGGCATGGTGGGGAACACCGTGGCCTGGTAGACGACCGCGACAGCAGACAGCGCTCCGACCACGGCAAACGTCATGCGCCAGCCCACGGCCAGGCCAATGGCACGGCCGAGCGGCAGGCCGAAGATCTGTGCGATGGAAGAGCCCGTGGCGATCATGCTGATGGCGAGCGCGCCGTGGCGAGTGTCGACCAGGCGCGAGGCCATAATCGAGGCGACTGACCAGAACACGGCATGTGCGCAAGCGACCACCAGGCGCGCGCAGACCAGGATGGGATAGGTCGGCGCCACAGCGGACAGAAACTGGCCCAACGAAAACACGGCCAGCACGCCCAGCAGCATCCGCTTAAACTCGAAACGCGAAGCGAACACCATGAGCGGCAACGACAGCAACATGACGCCCCAGGCATAGACCGAGATCATGATGCCCGCCTGGGCCTCGGTGAGCGAGAACGACGCGGCGATATCAGTCAAAAGGCCGATGGGCATAAACTCCGACGTGTTGAACACGAACGCACAGCAGGTGAGCCCGACGAGCGGGAGCCACTGCCTGAGCGTGATGCCGTCTTGCCTTGCCTGACTCATATATAACGTCTCCAATCATTTTGAGCGGAGGCGATTATATAGCAACGGCCCCGCATCCGTCAGCAACAGATGCGGGGCCGAAAACAATTCGATACACAAAGGTTGCGCCGTCAATAAATAACTAAGCCAACCCCAGCAATATGCCCGCCGAATGCACGACAAACGCCACGATCCAGGCGACCGTCACTTGAAACGCGAACACGGCAACGGCGTAGCGCGCGCCCAGCTCGCTCTTAACGGCGCCGATGGCAGCCACGCAGGGCGGGTACAGCAGCGTAAAGACCAAGAACACGTAGGCGGTAAACGGCGAAAACATGGTCGACAGCGCCGCGGGTGACGTTGCACCCAAAAGCACGGTGAGGGTCGAGATGACGCTCTCCTTGGCGATAAGTCCGGTGACGAGCGCCGTGGATGCACGCCAGTCGCCAAACCCAAGCGGCGTCAGCGCCGGCGCAATGATGCTGCCGAGGCCCGCAAGCAGACTCTGCGACTGATCGGCGACCACATTAAAGCGAATATCGAACGTCTGGAGGAACCAGATGACCACGGTAGCGGCAAAGATAATGGTAAAGGCCTTGGTAATAAAATCCTTGGCTTTATCCCATGCCAGCATCACTGTCGTCTTGACGCTCGGCAGGCGGTAATTGGGAAGCTCCATGATAAATGGCACCGGATCGCCCTTAAATGCCGTGCGATTGAGCACCAAAGCCGCAATGCAGCCGACCACGATACCGATCAGATAGAGCGAGACCATGGCGGGAACCGTCACCTGTGGGAAAAACGCCCCGCACAGCAGACCGTAGACCGGCAACTTGGCCGAGCAGCTCATGAACGGCGTGAGCATGACCGTCATCTTGCGGTCGTGCTCGGATGGGAGCGTACGGGTCGACATGATAGCCGGCACGGTGCAGCCAAAACCGACGAGCATAGGCACAAAGCTGCGGCCCGACAGGCCAAAGCGACGCAACACCTTATCCATGACAAAGGCGACGCGCGCCATGTAGCCCGAGTCTTCCAGAATGGAGAGGAACAAAAAGAGCACGACGATAATCGGCAGGAAGGTCAGCACGCTGCCCACGCCCGTAAGCACGCCGTCGACAGCCAGCGAGCGCACCACGTCGTTGGTGCCGAACGCCTTGAGACCCGCATCGGCCGAGGCGATGATGGCAGCGATGCCGTCCTCCATGAGTCCCTGCAACGCCGCGCCGATCACACCAAACGTCAGCCAAAAGACGAGACCCATGATCAGCAGAAACGCCGGAATGGCTGTGTAACGACCCGTCAGGATGCGGTCAATCTTGACGGAGCGCACGTGCTCGCGGCTCTCGTGCGGCTTGACGACGCAGCGCCCACACACGTCGCCGATGAAGCTAAAGCGCATATCGGCCAGCGCGGACAGACGGTCGGTGCCGGCCTCGCCCTCCATCTGGGTAATGATGTGCTCGATGGCATCAAGCTCGTTACGGTCCAGGTGAAGCGCCTCGGTTACCAGCTCGTCGCCCTCAACCAGCTTGGTCGCCGCGAAACGCACGGGAATGTGCGCCGTCGCGGCATGGTCCTCGATAAGGTTGGCGATGCCGTGGATGCAGCGATGCAGCGCGCCGCCGTCTGGACCATCGGGTGCGCAAAAGTCCAAGCGGCCGGGACGTTCGCGGAACCGCGCGACGTGCAAGGCATGATCCACCAGCTCGCCGATACCCTCGTTGCGGGCAGCGCTAATGGGGACAACCGGCACGCCCAGCAGGCTCTCGAGCAGATTGACGTCCACGGCGCCGCCGTTGGTCGTCACCTCGTCCATCATGTTGAGCGCGATGACCATGGGGCGATCGAGCTCCATAAGCTGCAGCGTTAGGTACAGATTGCGCTCGATGTTGGTAGCGTCGATGATGTCGATGATGGCGTCGGGGTTTTCGTCCAAGATGAATTGGCGGCTGACGATCTCTTCGCCCGTGTACGGCGACAGGGAGTAAATGCCAGGCAGGTCGGTGACACTCGCCTCGGGATGGTTGCGGATAGTGCCATCTTTGCGGTCGACCGTCACGCCGGGAAAGTTACCGACGTGTTGGTTGGAGCCCGTCAGCTGGTTGAACAGCGTGGTCTTGCCGCAGTTTTGGTTGCCAGCGAGGGCAAAATGCAGCGGCGCGCCCTCGGGCACGGCCGTCTTTGCCGCGCGGGGCGAATACGTCCCCTCGCCGAGCGCCGGGTGCTCCGTCGTGCCGATTGCGGCGTTAGCGCGCGGACCTGTATCTGTGTCGTGGACATCTACGAGCTCAATGCGAGCGGCATCGTCCTTGCGCAGCGTCAACTCGTAGCCACGCAGGCGAATCTCGAGCGGGTCGCCCATGGGGGCGTACTTCATCATGGTGACTTCGGTGCCCGGCGTTAGGCCCATGTCCAAAATATGTTGTCGGAGTGCCTGGTCGTCCGATGCCACCGATGCGACAACGGCGTCCTTTCCAATCTCGAGTGTATCGAGTCTCACGTCCGTGTTCCTCCCCTGGCGCCCACAGGGCGTTGCATTTAGCTTACCTTGGCTAAACGTTTGCCACGGCTAACCAATTTAACCATGCATGATAGCGCGAACACACAACGATGTTCAATCAGCAAATTGGCGCAATGGGGACAGGCAGGAGAGTTCAGGGCCATAGTTTCCCGATGAGGCCTCTCGGGGAAACTACATCCCAGAATTCCGGCTCGAAACGGGATATGGTTTCCCAAACAGGCCTCTTACGGAAAATGCATCCCGGAATCCCCGCTCGAAACGGGACGCGCTTTCCCAGTCGAGGCCCTATGGGAAACTGCGTCCCACCTTGAAAGGCAAAACTGGGGCGCAGTTTCCGGACGGGGCATCAAAAACGAAGTTGCGGTGGAATAGTTCCTGGATGGGCTGGTTGATGCCCCAGATCGGAACTATTTCACCGCAAGTTATTGAAGGGCTGGGATGCCCGTCCTCTTACAGATGGCGCTCCAGGAAGCGGAAGGCTAGGCGGATCCAGGGGCGGACCGCCACCTGCTTGTCCTCGTTGTCAACCGCGGTGTTGGCGTTGCCGAGCGAAAGGCCGTGACCGCCCTGGTCAAAGACGTGCATCTCGCAAGCGACGCCCTCCTCTGCCATGCGTTGGGCAAACGGATAGACCTGCGCGATCGGCGCCGTTTTGTCGTCGGACACGCCCCACACAAAGGTCGGCGGCATCTGACGCGAAACATGCGTGGTGGGGCAGATGTCGGCCAAATGCTCGTCAGTTGCCTCGCCACCCGTCACCATCGACAGGTAGTCGTTGAGCAAATCGCGCCCCGTCTTGCCGCCCGTCTTGGGCACACGCAAGTCAATGCGCGGATCGCGCGTCTGTATGTCGCGCACATAGGCAAAGTCGAGCAATGGATAGCCCAGCACCACGGCATCGGGACGAATGTCGTCCGGACGCGCCCCTGCCAAGCCCGCGAAGGGACCAGTCTTCCATTGCGTTGCCAGCGAAGCACAGATCATGCCGCCCGCCGAGAATCCCACGACGCACACACGCTTAGGATCGACATGCCACTCGTCTGCGTTGGCGCGCACCGTGGCGACCATCTTGGCAAGATCTGCCTGGGGGTGCGGAAAGCTCACGTCACCCGTGCCACTCGTCACATAGTTGAGCACAAAGGCCTGGTAGCCGCGGTCCAAAAATGCAAACGCCACCGGGTCCTGCTCGTGCGGAGCGATATGCGTAAACGCACCTCCGCCGCAGATAATCGCCGCGGGGCGGCGGCCATTGGGCTTGTCGGGGAGCGGCTCGGCACCCAAATACGTAAACGTCGCCGGATATTCCTCGGTCGGCTCCTCGCCCCACAGTGCATGGTTCTCGACAATCATATGTGCTCCCTTCGCGCAAATTATGCGCCCTTGTTTTTCGCCTTCAAGCGTACTCCACTTGAACCCGTGGCGCAGAAACACTCCGGCAATAAGTTTCCCTTCAACTGATATATCACATAATCCCAGCTCAGAGGTATCGCTGGGCAGCGTAGAATAGGGGGCGTTGACCAAGCCGCGAAACACATGTGAAACGTTTCCGGCAAACCAAACGCGCGATATGCGCCTATTTAAGTTGGAGGCAACTATGGGTCTGCTCGATTCGCTTAAGTCCACCTTCACCTCGGCCGGCGAGGCGTCCGTTCCGCCCGCAGCAAGCTTCGCCACCCGCGAAGGCGTCATCTATGCCCCCGTCAACGGCGTGCTCGTCAACCTGGACGAGGTTCCCGACGAGACGATCGCCTCGGGCATGCTTGGCCAGGGCTATGGCATCGAGCCCATTACCGGCACCATCTATGCGCCCGCCAACGGCCGCATCGGTGCCACCACTGTCACCAACCACTCCATCGGCATGATCACCGAGGACGGCCTGCGCGTGTTCATCCATGTTGGCCTGGGCACTGTGGAAATGAACGGCAAGGGTTTTGCCCGCTTTGTCGAGATGGGCGATGAGGTCAAGGCAGGCCAGCCGCTCATCAGCTTCGACCGCGAGGCCATTAAGGCCGCTGGTCACGAGGACATCGTGACCGTCATCGTCTCCGAGCTCGATCGTCTTAAGAGCATCGACCATGTCGGCGAGTCTGGAACGCTTATCGGCGGCAACCCGCTCGTCAAGCTTGGCGACCCGCTGCTGGTTGCCAAGACCAAGTAGCCAGGCCCCACGCCACACAGCCAAAAGGCACCTCGTCAAGCGCCCGCGACCATTTGGCCGCGGGCGCTTTTCGTTTGAAAAACCATCCCGCCAATGCTTTATCTGTATAGCTCAAATGAGCCGAGCTGCTAGAATATCGAACTGTATGGATAACTATCATTCAACCGTTATGGGAGGATACGTGAACCGCACCAAAATCGCGCAGCTCTATGCCGATGCCGAGTCGCTCGGCGGCCAGACCGTCACCGTCGCCGGCTGGGTCAAGTCCGTCCGCGACATGAAGAACTTTGGCTTTGTTACGCTCAACGACGGCAGCTGCTTCCGCGACCTGCAGGTCGTCATGAACCGCGAGGCACTCGACAACTACGACGAGATCGCCCATCAAAACGTCTCGGCCGCACTCATTTGCACCGGCACCGTCAAGCTGACCCCCGATGCGCCCCAGCCTTTCGAGCTTTCTGCCACCTCCATCGAGGTCGAGGGCACGAGCGCCCCGGATTACCCGCTGCAGAAGAAGCGCGCAACCGTCGAGTTCCTGCGCACCCAGCAGCACCTGCGCCCGCGCACCAACCTGTTCCGCGCCGTGTTCCGCATCCGCTCTGTCGCGGCTGCCGCCATCCACCGCTTCTTCCAGGAGCAGGGCTTTGTCTACGTCAACACCCCCATCATCACCACGAGTGACTGCGAGGGCGCCGGCGAGATGTTCCGCGTGACCACGCTCGACCCCAAAAATCCGCCCCTCACCGAGTCCGGCGAGGTCGACTGGAGCCAGGACTTCTTTGGCAAGCATGCAAGCCTCACCGTGTCCGGCCAGCTCAATGCCGAGAGCTTTGCCATGGCCTTTGGTGACGTGTACACCTTTGGCCCCACCTTCCGTGCCGAGAACTCCAACACCACGCGCCACGCCGCCGAGTTTTGGATGATCGAGCCCGAGATGGCCTTTGCCGACCTTAACGACTACATGGACAACGCCGAGGCCATGCTCAAGTACGTCCTTAAGGACGTTATGGCCACCTGCCCCGACGAGCTCAATATGCTCAACAAGTTTATGGACAAGGGTCTGCTCGAGCGCCTGGACCATGTCGCCAACTCCGACTTTGCCCGCGTTACCTACACCGAGGCCGTCGAGATCCTGGAGCAGGCAGTCGCCGACGGCCACAAGTTCGACTACCCCGTGAGCTGGGGCATCGACCTGCAAACCGAGCACGAACGCTTCCTGACCGAGGAGCACTTTAAGCGCCCGACCTTCGTGACCGACTACCCGGCTGAGATCAAGGCATTCTACATGCGCATGAACGAGGACGCCAAGACCGTCGCCGCCGCCGACTGCCTGGTTCCCGGTATCGGCGAGATTATCGGCGGCTCCCAGCGCGAGGAGCGCCTGGATCTGCTCGAGGCCCGCATCAAGGACCTGGGCATGAATCCCGAGCAGTACAAGTACTACCTTGACCTGCGCCGCTACGGTTCCTGCAAGCACGCCGGCTACGGTCTGGGCTTCGAGCGCTTGGTCATGTATCTGACCGGCGTGGGCAACATCCGCGACGTCCTGCCGCACCCGCGCACCGTGGGCAACGCCGACTTCTAATCGTCGGACGCTAGCTCGCGTCGCCACACGCCAACGCTCATCGCACAAGCGTCTCTCGACATCGGTCGAGAGACGCTTTTTTTCAACAGCATCCGTCAAGCTTTTGGCAAGTTTTTGGTCAGTTGAGTAGGGCTGTTGAAAACTCAACCCGCCGTTTGCCGACGACTACCGACCGCCCAGAGCGCCCTGCGCCCCTGGGAAAGCCCCGCGTCCTAGGCTCCATACCGTCGCCACCCAAAACGGAAAGGACGTGGGCACGATGACCGAAGCCGCTGTTGAAACCTACGACACCACGACGAGAGGCGCCGCCTCGATGGCAGCCTATCGCGCCGTTCGCATCCTGCAGCTCTTGAGCGAAAACACCGGCGAAGACAAGGCCATACTTTCCGATGAGCTGATCCGGCGCCTCTCCCATCCCGACGACCCCGCCCGCATGCCCATCTCGGCGGCGCGGCGCAGCATCTACACCGCCATCTCCGCGCTTCGCCATGCCGGATACGAAATTGAGTACAAACGCGGCGTGGGCTACAAACTTCTTACCCGCCCGCTCACCGATGAAGAGATCATCCGGCTCCACGGTATGGTCATGCGCAACCGCTCCACGCCTATCGCTATCCGCAAGAGCATGGCGCAGCACTTAGTTGCCATGGCGAGTGCCGACGTTCGCGGCTACCTCGATACACCCGAACCCGTTCCGAGCGCAGGCAGCAAGGCTACCAAGGCAACACGCACGCCCATCAAGCGCATCGACACGTGCGAGCTCGTCGAGCAGGCCATCGACCATGGAACCACGGTGAGTTTTGATATTTCGAGCGTCACGGCACGTGGCGAAACCGAAGTAGCACGGATGACACTCCGCCCCTTTGCCATCAGGCAGCGCGATGGCATCTCGTATTTGCTGGGAACGGTCTATGACGCCCGAGGTGCCGATGACACGCTGCGCACCGTAGAGATTGGTCGCATGAGAAACGTCACCACACGTCTCCTCGACGGCAAGAAGCTCTTCGCCGCCCTCGACGAGGAGGACGACGCCTCCTCCGCCGCATAAGACCCTCCGCCGCCCATTCGACTACCCGTACCGCCCATCCGATTCTGTATTAAAAAACCCGCCAGGCTGTTGTAAAAATGGACATCAGCGCTACTATAGTTCCACTTGCACTTTGTCCCAGTGCAGTGTTTCCAGCCATTTTTATACTGGGGGTAATGATATGAAGGACATCACCATCAGTCGCAGGAGCCTTCTGGTCTCCGCCGGCCTGCTCGCGCTCGCCCCGCTCGCCGGATGCGGCGGCAACTCTGGTTCCGGCTCTGCTGCCGCCGGTTCCGACTACACCATCGGCGTTCTGCAACTCACCGAGCATTCCGCACTCGATGCCGCCAACGACGGCTTTGTCAAGGCCATCAAGGAGAGCGGCCTTAAGGTCAAGATCGACCAGAAGAACGCCCAGAACGACCAGTCCACGTGTAAGTCCATTGCCGACAAGTTTGTGGGCGACAACGTCAACCTGATTTATGCCATCGCCACGCCCGCCGCGCAGGCTGCCGCCGGCGCCACGGCCGATATCCCCATCGTGGGCTGCGCCATCACCGACTACGCCGCCTCCGGCCTGGTCCAGGACAACGACAAGCCCGGCACCAACGTCACGGGCGCTTCCGACCTCACCCCGGTCGCCGAGCAGCTCGAGATGATGCAGAAGGTCCTGCCCGACGTTAAAAAGGTCGGCCTGCTCTACTGCACCGCCGAGTCCAACTCCGACGTCCAGATCAAGGCCGCCAAGAAGGAGCTCGACAAGCTGGGCCTCGAGTACACTGACTTCACCGTCTCGAGCTCCAACGAGATTCAGTCCGTCGTCGAGTCTGCCGTGGGCAAGGTCGACGCGCTGTACTCCCCCACCGACAACACCATCGCCGCGGGTGCCTCGCAGGTCGGCCAGATCTGCAAGGAAAACAAGCTTCCCTTCGTGACTGGCGAGGAGGGTATGTGCATGGCCGGCGGCCTGTTCACCCTCTCCATCAACTATGAGGACCTGGGCTACGCCGCGGGCGAGATGGCCGTTAAGATCCTGAAGGGCGAGGCCAAGCCCGAGGATATGCCGATCAAGCACCTCTCGAGCAAGGACCTGGTCGTCGTCAAGAACGACGAAATGGCCGAGGCCCTGGGCATCGACCTTTCCGCCCTGGACGCGTAATGCCATACGCGGCATGCGTCTAGAGCCCGTGCTCGCGCTTTAGCCGCGTTATTCAATATCTGAGCCACAGGGGCGGGCGCTGTAGACCGGCGTCCGCCCTGCTTGTTTCAGGTAAAACAAAACGTCTGTCCGTAACTCTTCTATGCATTGTTACCGCTATTATGGTGAATCACGTGTCCACCCTATCCTAGGAGGTATGAAGCATGCTCATTGCATTGCAGGGCGCCGTTTCGCAGGGCGTCCTCTGGGGCATTATGGTGCTTGGCGTGTTTATCACGTTCCGCCTGCTCGACATTCCCGATATGACCTGCGACGGCAGCTTTGCCCTCGGCGGCTGCGTCTGCGCTGTGCTCATCGTCAATAACAACGTCGACCCGCTGTTCGCCGTGCTGGCCGGTATGTGCGCCGGCGCCATCGCGGGCGCCGTCACGGGCATTTTGACCACCGTCTTTGAGATTCCTGCGATCCTCGCCGGAATCCTCACCCAGATCAGCCTGTGGTCCATCAACCTGCGCATCATGGGCAAGTCCAATACGCCCATTCTTGCCAAGGGCACCGTGTTCTCCGCCGTCAGCAATATGACCGGTCTGCCGCAGTCCACCGTTGCCATCATCTTGGGCATCCTGCTCGCCGTGGCTATCGTTGCCATCCTGTATTGGTTCTTTGGCACCGAGATCGGCTCGGCGCTGCGAGCCACCGGCAACAACGAGTACATGATCCGCGCTCTGGGCGTCAACACCAACTCCACCAAGATGATCGCCCTCGTGCTCTCCAACGCCCTCATCGGCCTTTCGGGCGCGCTCATCTGCCAGAGCCAAAAGTATGCCGACATTGGTATGGGCACCGGTGCCATCGTTATCGGTCTTGCCGCCATTGTTATCGGCGAGGTGCTCGGCCGTCTGCTGCCCGGCGGCCTCACGCAGTTTAGCGTCCGTCTTGCCTCCGCCGTCTTTGGCTCCGTGGTGTACTTCCTTATCCGCGCCATCGTGCTGCAGTTGGGCATGGACGCCAACGACATGAAGCTGCTCTCCGCCGTGATTGTCGCTGTGGCCCTGTGCGTGCCCGTGGTTTGGGAGCGCTATAAGCTCCGCAGCTCCTACACGAAGGGGGATGAGGCAGATGCTTAAGCTCTCGCACGTCAAGAAGACCTTTAACAAGGGCACCGTCACCGAGAAGCGCGCGCTCGCCGGCGTCGACCTCACCCTGAATGACGGCGACTTTGTAACCGTGATCGGCGGCAACGGCGCCGGCAAGTCCACGCTGCTCAACATGATCGCCGGCGTGTACCCGCTCGATTCGGGCGTTATTGAGCTCGACGGCACCGACATCTCGCGCCTGAGCGAGTCGCAGCGCGCCAAGTACCTGGGCCGCGTGTTTCAGGACCCCATGCGCGGTACCGCTGCCGACATGCAGATCGCCGAGAACCTGGCCCTCGCCAAGCGTCGCGGCCAGCGTCGCGGCCTTTCGTGGGGCGTCACCAAGGCCGAGAAAGATGAGTACGTCGAGCTGCTCAAGCGCCTGGACCTTGGTCTGGACACGCGTCTCAACGCCAAGGTCGGCCTGCTCTCGGGTGGCCAGCGCCAGGCACTCACCCTGCTGATGGCCACGCTCACCAGGCCGCGCCTGCTGCTGCTCGACGAGCACACCGCGGCCCTCGACCCCAAGACGGCCTCTAAGGTGCTTAACCTGACCGAGGAGATCGTCGACGAGAACCACCTGACCACGCTCATGGTCACGCACAACATGAACGACGCCATCCGTCTGGGCAACCGTCTGATCATGATGCACGAAGGCCACGTGATCTACGACGTGGCAGGCGATGAGAAGAAGTCGCTCACCGTAGCCGACCTGCTGCAGAAGTTCGAGGAGGTCTCGGGCGGCGAGCTCGCCAACGACCGCATGCTGCTGAGCTAAAACCTGCCAAAAAGGGACAGGTTTATTTTGGTAGGTTTTATCTGCGCAAACGTCAAAACCGCCGCAAAGGGACAGACGCCCTTGCGGCGGTTTTCGCATATTATGTCGATAATCCAGCGTCAGCAGGAACTACTGGTTAAGGACTAAGGAAACTGCCACGAGAAGCTCTCTTCCCCGTCTCGCCTTGACCGCCGCACTCCTTGCCGGCGTGCTCGCCGGCGCCCCAGCTTACGCCACCGCGGCCACCCCATCTCAAGTTATCGGCCCGTCCGATGTGATCGGACGGGCTTCTTGGTGGGTATCATGGTTGGACGATCATTAGGAGGTTTTCCCTACATGGAATTGTTTGAGCCGATTCTTCATTTCTTTGAGCAACGGTGGGTCCACAACATCATCTGGGCCGTCATCTTGGCGATAGGCACCGCCGTCGCCGCCAAGGTCGTATCCAAGACCCTGAACCATCTGCTTAACCGAGACGATAACCCGCTTCCGGCATCGAGTATCTTCATCAACATCGCGCGCGCCGTCATCTGGATGATTGGCGGCAGCTTTATCCTCGACAACTGCTTTGGCATTAACGCAAACGCGCTCGTCGCCGCTCTTGGCGTCGGCGGCATCGCCATCTCGCTCGGCTTTCAGGACACGCTGTCAAACCTTATCGGCGGCATGCAGGTGACCTTTATGGGCATTATCAAGCCCGGCGACAATATCGAGGTCGGCGGCGTGTCGGGCGTGGTCCAGGACATCACTTGGCGCCACACGACCATCGAAGATGCCTGCGGGCAGACCGTCATCGTCCCCAACTCCAACATTTCCAAGAACACACTCGTGCATTTGATGCCCTTTGGGCGCGTGGCCGTCCCCGTCGCGGTCAAAGACCCCTCCAAATGGGCATCGCTCGATGTGCTAGCAGACGAGCTCGTCAGCGCCACCAAAACGGCCGTCTCACCCATCTCAGGCTTTGACAAGGAACCCTACGTGCTCTTTAGCGAGATCGGCGACTTTGGCATTAAGGGCAAAATCATCTTTATCGTCAGCGACGACAGCACCACCTTTACGGCGGCCGACGCCTGCATCCGCGCCATCGCCCCCATCATCGCCTAAACCACCACAAAGTTCACAGGCACCTTCGTGGTGGTTTTCATTCGTGGTACCATGGTTCATATAGTTGTTTAAACGACTAAGGGAGCAAAACTATGGAAGAGGCCTATCGTCAAGCACGCAAGCGCGGCGAGCAAGGACGTCGACGCGCCATTAGTCAAAGCGAGCATCCGTACCTTACGGACCTCGATAGCTTGGTTGCCCAGCTCCCCTTGGGCCAGCGAGAGAATGTCGGTCTGAGAGACATTCCGCTCGAAATGGTCGTCGGCACGGTTACCAAGGGCCGTCAGTCGGCCTTCTCATGCAACTTTATGCCCTTGCTGCCGTTTAGCACGGAGTTCGCCCGCAAGTGGTCCAACCTCTACGACATCCAGGTGACCGAGGGCTATCGCGATCCCGTCATCGTCACCGAGTTCATGCATCGGTTTTACGTCCAAGAGGGCAACAAGCGCGTCAGTGTCCTCAAATTCCTGGACGCCCCGACGGTTTCGGCCAAGGTCACCCGTCTCTACCCCGGCACATGGGATTCCGTCGAAAGCCGCCTGTACGGCGAGTTCTGCGCGTTTTGGCGCGTCTGCCCCCTATACGAGATCGAGTTCTCGCGTGAGGGAAGCTACGAAACGCTCGCCAAGATGCTCGGTCAGAACCTTATCGAAAAATGGCCGCAGAAAAAGGTCGACTACCTGCGCCACACTTTCCTGCTCTTTAAGCGTGCCTACCTTCGCGCAGGCGGCGATCACCTGGACATTACGCCCGCCGACGCCATGCTCGTCTACCTCAATGTGTACAACCAGGACCGCCTGCTGGATACGCCAACGGATATCGTCGTAAACCGCCTGTGCAAGATCTGGCGCGAGCTGGTCATTGCCGGCAAAAATGACGAGGACAAGGTCGATCTTGTCGAAGCACCGAGCGTCGACGAGGAGGAGACGCCCGCCAAGTCCACCTCTGGCGTGCTCAACTTCTTTATGGGCAAGACCGTCTACTCGACGGCCAACCCCCTGCGCATCGCCTTTATCCATGAGTTCCCCTGTGCGACGTCGAGCTGGGACAGCCTGCACGACCAAGGGCGTCAGTATCTCGATGAGCACTTTGGCGGTATCGTGCGCACCGAGGCGTTCGAGGACTGTCACGATCCGGATGTGTTCTACGCCGCCGTGGAAACGGCTGTCAAACATGGAGCAAACGTCATCTTCTCGACCTCGCACCGCCTGATGGAATATACGCTCAGAGCTGCCGTTGAGTATCCCCGGGTTCGGTTCCTCAACTGCTCTATCGGCCTTCCCCATCAAAGCGTCCGTTCGTACTTTGGCAAGATGTACGAGGCCAAATTTCTGCTGGGCGCCCTTGCGGCCAGCATGGCGGACAACCACCGCATCGGTTACCACGCGTCGGTCTTCGCCTCGGGCGCACTCAGCGAGATCAACGCCTTTGCGATTGGCGCCTCGCTGCTCGACCCGCGCGCGCAGGTCATCCTCACCTGGGGCGATGTTCCCGCCGGTGGTCTTGCCGAAGCCATGTGCCGCGAAGGCGTAAGCGTCATGACCGGCGCTGACATGTCAAAGTCGCTCGAAGACCCAACGGCCTACGGGCTTCACCGCTTGGTCGACGGCAAAGTCACCGGCATCGCCATGCCCGTATGGAACTGGGGCCGTTACTACGAGCTCATCGTTCGCAGCCTTCTTCACGGCACGTGGGACGAGACCAGCGACGACAACCAAGTGCGCGCTGTCAACTACTGGTATGGCATGAGCTCCGGCGTTATCGACATCCGTTACGCTCCGGGCCTACCCTACCAAACGCGCAAACTCGTGCAGTTGCTCCGCAACGGCATTGTTGTGGGATCCATCAACCCCTTTGGCGGCGAGCTCCACAGCCAGAACGGCGTGGTACAGATCGAAGGCTTCCCTCCGCTGCCGAGCACGCAGATTGTCGAGATGAATTGGCTGGCGGACAACGTGGTAGGCACCATTCCGCAGCTCGACGATGAGCCGAAAGTCCCTGCCCTATGAAAATCCTTGCCATAGCCGATACCGAAGAACGATGCCTTTGGGAGTGCTTTCGCAAGGAACGCTTTGAGGGAGTCGACCTGATTTTGTCCGCCGGCGATCTGGACCCGGACTATCTTGAGTTTTTGGTTACGGTCATCAACAAACCGCTCATCTACGTGCGCGGCAATCACGATGACCGCTACGCACGTCATGCACCGGGTGGATGTATCTGCGTAGAGGACAGCGTGTACACGTACCGAGGGATTCGCATTGCGGGCCTTGGCGGGTCCATGCGTTATCGCGACGGCGCCAACATGTACACCGAACGCGAGATGTCCAAGCGCATGCGTAAGCTGTCGCGTAAGGTTAGGATGGTCGGCGGGTGCGACATTCTGCTTACCCATGCACCCGCCGCCGGTATGGGTGATCTGGACGATCTGCCGCATCGAGGATTCGAGTGTTTTAACACAGCACTCGAATCCTGGAATCCCGACTACATGGTGCACGGGCATGTGCACCAAAGCTACGGTTGCGATTTTCAGCGCGAGCGTCAGCATGTGTGTGGAACGACGATCATCAACGCCTGCGGCTATACGCAGTTTGAGCTCGACCAGACGCACTACCCCATCCGCGGCTGGCAAGCAGCTTGGCTCAACTCACAAACCATGCGCCGCGAGCTCAAACGCCACGAAGCCATCGAGTCTTCAACAGCCAGAACACCCTGGTAACCACCATAAAGGGGACACTGTCCCCTTTATGGTGCTTTTGACGCGATAGCAAGAAACCCGGTCCTGCACAAGGCAGAACCGGGTTTCTTTAGCAATGCTTGCTGTACTCAGGCAGTAACTAGCAGTTACTCAGCCAGGAAGTCACGCTGGACAGCGGGATCGACCTTGACGCCAGGGCCCATGGTGGAAGACACGGAGATGGACTTGACGTACTTGCCCTTAGCAGAAGAGGGCTTGACGCGCAGAATCTCGGTGTACAGGGCAGCGTAGTTCTCGACGAGCTGCTGCTCAGAGAAGGACTTCTTGCCCAGGGGCACGTGGCAGATGCCGTAGCGGTCGGCGCGGTACTCAACGCGGCCAGCCTTGAGCTCGGAGACCATCTTGGCGACGTCCATGGTCACGGTGCCGAGCTTGGGGTTCGGCATGAGGCCACGGGGACCAAGGATCTTACCGATGCGGCCAACCTTGGCCATCATGTTCGGCGTAGCGATAGCGGCGTCGAAGTTGATCTCGCCCTTCTGAATCTGGGCGACGAGCTCGTCGGAACCGATGATGTCGGCGCCGGCAGCCTCAGCCTCACGGGCCTTCTCGCCCTCGGCGAAGACGGCAACACGAACGGTCTTGCCGGTGCCGTGGGGCAGGGAGATGGAACCACGGATGTTCTGGTCAGCCTTACGAGTATCGATGCCCAGACGGAAGTGAGCCTCGACGGTCTCGTCGAACTTGGCGGTGTCGAGCTCCTTGATGAGCTTGGCAGCCTGAAGGGGGGTGTAGAGCGTGGCGCGGTCGATCTTCTCGGCAGCGGCGTTATAGCTCTTACCATGCTTAGCCATGTGCATTACCTCCTGTGGTTAAACGGGCGTGAGCCCTCCCACATCGTATCGTGTGCCCTATTGCACACATTTAACGGGCGCCCCGGTCGGAGCACCCGCCGTTACCATAAGAAATCGCTACTCAGCGATGGTGACGCCCATGGAACGGGCGGTACCGGCGATGATCTTCTTGGCGGCGCCAATGTCGTTGGCATTGAGGTCCGGCATCTTGATCTCGGCGATCTTGGTGAGCTGCTCCTGGGAGAGCTGACCAACCTTGTCAGCCTGGGGCTTAGCGGAACCAGACTTGAGGTTCAGCTCCTTCTTGATAAGGTGAGCCGCCGGCGGGGTCTTGGTGATGAAGGAGAAGGACTTGTCCTCGTAGACAGAGATCTCAACGGGGATGATGTCACCCTTCTTGTCCTGCGTCTCGGCGTTAAAGGCCTGGCAGAACTGCATGATGTTCACGCCAGCAGCGCCCAGGGCGGGGCCGACGGGAGGAGCGGGGTTTGCTGCACCAGCAGGAATCTGGAGCTTAATGACGTTGGCAACCTTCTTCTCAGCCATGGTCATTCCTTTCGAATCACGAGTGTGAAGTACTTGCTATATCGTAAGCACGCACGTGTTAGAAGCACTCCTGAGATGAGCAGTCACAGAAGAAGCACGCTCGCGCGAACGGACGAAAACTTAAGCGATGACAGCGACCTGGTTAAAGTCGAGCTCGACCGGCGTCTCGCGGCCAAAGATCATCAGCGTGACCTTGAGCTTGCCAGCCTCGGTGTTAACCTCGGAGACCTTGCCATCAAAGTCGGTAAGCGGGCCATCGGTGACGCGGACGGACGTACCGACCTCAATATCAACCGAGGTGCGCTTGGGCGAATCGCCCTTACCGGGACGACGAGTCATCTTGTTGTACTCGTCGCGGGAAAGCGGAGCGGGCTTGCCGTTGCCGCCTAGGAAACCGGTGACGCCAGGCGTGTTACGAACACACGTCCAAGCATCGTCATCCATCTCCATGCGGACCAGGACATAACCCGGGAAGATCTTGGAATCCTTGGTCTCACGCTTGCCACCCTCTTTAATCTCGGTGACGCGCTCCATAGGAATCTCGATATCAAAGATACGGTCCTGCATGCCCATAGTCTCGATGCGATGCTCGAGATCGGACTTTACGCGGTTCTCGTATCCAGAGTAAGTGTGAACGACGTACCAACGCTTAGACATGGTTTAGCCCCTCAATCCAGAGAACAGAGCAAGAGCCTCGCCAAAGCCAGCATCGAGCAGAGCGATGACGACGCCGACGACGACCAGAGAAGCGCAAACGACGACCGAGTAGTTCACGAGTTCCTTCTTATCGGGCCACGTGACACGCTTCATCTCGGACTTGACCGAAGCGAAATACTTCTTGGTGCGGGCGAAGAAACCAGGCTTCTCCTTCTTCTTGGACTTCGCAGCCTTCTCGTTCTTCTTGGCAACGGCCTTCTTGGCCTCAACCTTGGAGTTGGCGGCAGCGCTGTTGGCAGGTGCCGGCTGCTGTGCCTTCTTCTTGTTCTTCTTGTTGGCCATTTGGGTTACCTCCGCGCAATGCGCTTATACATGAGTAAACCGTAAGCCCCCAAGTGGGAGCTTACGGAATAATGACTGGCACGCCAGGAAGGACTCGAACCCTCAACACTCGGTTTTGGAGACCGATGCTCTACCAATTGAACTACTGGCGTATGTGACTAGAGACTAGCGAGTCTCTTTGTGCAGCGTGTGGTGACGGCACCAGGGGCAATACTTCTTGATCTCCATACGATCAGGCATGGTCGACTTGTTCTTGGTGGTCGTATAGTTGCGGCGCTTGCACTCAGTGCACGCAAGAGTAACTAGAGTACGCATGTATCCTGAACCTTTCATTTCCGCCCCGTACGGGCACGAGTTGTTACTTTATCAGCTCCACGTAAGTGCTGTCAATGAAAACCTCGAGTCAATTGGTTCTCGGTGGATCCATTCATATTTGGAACACATCAATGAAGCCATCGAGAGCTAATCGACGGTGCATCCAGGACCATTATCGATCCTCTCGACACCAGCAACGGCTCAATATCCATTGCAGAAAAGAACCCGGCACCCATATAAGTGCCGGGTTCTCTAAGTCAGCTATATCAAAGAGCTAATTTACTCAATGATCGTGGAGACGATGCCCGAACCGACGGTGTGGCCACCCTCGCGGATAGCGAAGCGCAGGCCCTCCTCCATGGCGATCGGGTGGATGAGGTCGCCCTCGATGGTGATGTGGTCACCAGGCATAGCCATCTCGGTGCCCTCGGGGAGCTTGACCGTACCGGTAACGTCGGTGGTACGGAAGTAGAACTGAGGACGATAACCATCGAAGAACGGGGTGTGACGGCCGCCCTCCTCCTTGGTCAGAACGTAGATCTCGCCGGTGAACTTGGTGTGCGGGGTAACCGAACCGGGCTTGCAGAGAACCTGGCCGCGCTCGATGTCCTCACGCTTGATGCCGCGGAGCAGCAGACCGACGTTGTCGCCAGCCTCGCAGAAGTCCATGGACTTACGGAACATCTCGATACCGGTAACGACGGTGTTCTGGGTATCCTTGATGCCGACGATCTCGACGGGCTCGTTGAGTTTGAGCTCACCGCGCTCGACACGGCCAGTAGCAACGGTACCACGGCCGGAGATGGTCATAACGTCCTCAACGGCCATCAGGAACGGGAGGTCGTTGTTACGAGCAGGCGTCGGGATGTACTCGTCGACGGCCTTCATGAGCTCGCGAATGGCGTCCATCCACTTGGCGTCGCCCTCGAGAGCGCCCAGAGCGGAGCCACGGATGACGGGGATGTCGTCGCCGGGGAAATCGTACTCGGAGAGGAGCTCACGGGTCTCCATCTCGACGAGGTCGATGAGCTCGTCATCGTCGACCATGTCGCACTTGTTCAGGAAGACGACGATGTAGGGAACGCCGACCTGACGGGCGAGCAGGATGTGCTCGCGGGTCTGAGCCATGGGGCCGTCGGTAGCAGCGATGACCAGGATAGCGCCGTCCATCTGAGCAGCGCCGGAGATCATGTTCTTGACGTAGTCAGCGTGGCCCGGGCAGTCAACGTGAGCGTAGTGACGGGCAGCGGTCTCGTACTCAACGTGGGAGACGGAAATCGTAATGCCGCGCTCGCGCTCCTCGGGAGCCTTGTCGATGTTCTCGAACGCAGTGAAGTCAGCCTTGCAGCCCTCGGTCTCGGAGAGAACCTTGGTGATGGCAGCGGTCAGCGTGGTCTTGCCGTGGTCGACGTGACCAATGGTGCCGATGTTAACATGCGGCTTAGTGCGCTCAAACTTCTCTTTGGCCATAAAGCCCTCCTCTTAACAGGTCGTCCCCGGACGGGACTTTGCCTTTATACCATAGTGGCCTCTCAACATACTATTGAGAAGCCACCGTGTTACCTATGGTAGCGGTGACTGGATTCGAACCAGTGACGCCACGGGTATGAACCGTGTGCTC
>WGSK01000014.1:0-45774 GCA_014871655.1 Collinsella sp.
CACATTAAGTGGCCTTCTTTGCGTGCGGAACTCATATCGAGCAAAAGCCCAAGCGGCCCTCTCGGTTCAGCCAAGTTAACGTAGCTGAGATGCAGCGCGCGGTCTGCTCACTCCTCGAAGTTCTTAGCGGAAATAATTTGAGCTGCAGCTGCGATTTACTTGCGATGGCGGTTGAGCCGCAACCCAGTTTTTATTGGACCTCGAACCCTATGCTCGATGTTCGCTTCGTTCATTGAGTTACCCTTTGCATGAGGCCGGGACATATCGTCCCGCCCGCAGTTTCGCAGGCCGAAGGCCGAGAATGTTTGAGGACGGGATGATATGTCCCGGCCTCCCGGGAGAGTTACCTATGAACTACGCGAACATTAAGTATTTCGACATTGCTGATGGAGAAGGCGTTCGTACTTCTCTGTTTGTGAGCGGGTGCCGTCGTGGGTGCAAGAATTGTTTTAACTCTGTCGCGTGGGACTTTGCCGCTGGCGAGCCGTTCGATAGCGCCGTCGAGGACAAAATTATCGAGAGTCTCGATCATCCCTTTATCGATGGTCTGACGATTTTGGGCGGCGAGCCTATGGAACCTGAGAATCAAGCGGGGCTTGTCGACTTTATCGAGCGCGTGCGTGCGGCCTATCCTGCTGGGTCGGGCAAGACCATTTGGTGCTTTACCGGTGACGTGCTCGAGGAGCTTATGCCGGGCGGTTGCCACCATACCGAGGTCACGGACCGCATCCTTACCTGCCTCGATATGTTGGTGGACGGTCCGTTCGTTCAGGATTTGTACGATATCTCGTTGCGCTTCAGAGGCTCGAGCAATCAGCGCGTGATCGATATGAACGCTACGCGCGCCCGTGCTGAGCGCGAGGGCGTTGCGCTTTGTGATGCGGTTGAACTTTGGCGTGATGATCCGGTCTATTCGACCCATACTATGTAGCTTGTGGCCGATGCCGGAGGGTGTGGTACCATAGCGCGAACGCAAAATCGGAAAAGTGAGGCCCAGATGGTCGATCAGGAAAAAGTCGAGGCCGCCATTAAGCTGTTGCTTGAGGGCATAGGCGAGGACCCAACTCGGGAGGGCCTGCTGGAGACCCCGGCGCGCGTTGCCCGTATGTATGGCGAAATCGCCGGCGGTATGGACCAGAGTGCCGAGGAGCACCTGTCCAAAACGTTTGCCGTCGCTTCGAACGATTTGGTTATCGAGCGCGACATCACGTTCTACTCGCTGTGCGAACATCATCTGCTGCCGTTTTATGGCAAGGCTACCATTGGCTATATCCCCAACGGCCGTGTCGCAGGGCTCTCTAAGCTTGCTCGCACGGTTGAGGTTTATGCCCGCCGTCTGCAGCTGCAGGAGCAGCTGTGTGCGCAGGTTGCCGACGCCCTCATGGATTATCTCGCTCCCCAGGGAGCGATTGTGCTCATGGAAGCTGAGCATATGTGCATGACCATGCGCGGCGTGCAAAAGCCCGGCACCAAGACCGTGACGCTCGCTCGCCGCGGCGTCTTTGAGACCGACCCCGCGCTCGAAGAGCGTTTCTTTAGGATGCTGGGACGCTAACTATGAGAGTCGTCAACGACTTTACATCGAATACTGACGAGGGAACGCCGCGTCGCGGTTTTATGGCTTCGGGCCTGGCGCCTTTTGGCGTCATGCCTCGTATCGATTACATCTGTGCCAACGGCCTGTTCCGGCGCCACCTGGGCAACATTGCTCAGCTGGAATCGGGGCGCATCTTCTGCCGCCACGGTATCGACCATCTGCTCGATGTCGCTCGCATTATGTGGATTAAGAATCTCGAGGAAGATCTCGAGTTTGACCGCGAGGTCATCTACGCCACGGCACTTCTTCACGATATCGGCAAAGATGAACAGTATGAATCGGGTATATCCCATGATGTTGCAAGCGAACGCGTCGCTGATGCAATTCTCGGCGGCATGCCTGATGACGTGGCGTTTGAGCCGGCCGATGCCGCAGCCATTAAGACGGCCATTCTGGGCCATCGAAAGCTGCGCGTGAACAGCCAACCGCTTGAGCGTTTGCTCTATGCAGCCGACAAAGCGTCGCGCGCCTGCTTTGCATGCCCCGCGCGCAATGCTTGCAACTGGAGCGATGATAAAAAGAACCTGTCGATTCGCGTGTAGTTAGTTTGCGCGGTCGGGGTTCTAAACGAAGGAGACGATCGCGATGAGTAACAAGAAACTGCCCGAGAATGCAACCAAGACTGAAGGTGCCGAGCTCGCACGCCGTGGAAGGGGCGAAATATCCACCGCAACGGCGGTGCCCCACGTGAGCTATGACGATCTGCGCCATGCCGATCGCATTACTATCGACGGTCTCGAGGTCTTTGCCAACCACGGCGTGTATCCCGAAGAGAACGCGCTGGGCCAGAAGTTCATCGTGTCCTTGGTGCTCTATGCCGACCTGCGTGCAGCGGGGGAGCACGATAACCTGGACGCCTCGATTGACTACGGCTCGGTGTGCCACGATGTCGATGGCTATCTGCGCGAGCATACGTTTAAACTCATCGAGGCGGCAGCCGAGGGTGTGGCCCAGATGCTGCTGCGTCGTTACCCCTTGCTGCTTGGCGTGCGTGTTAAGCTCGATAAGCCTTGGGCGCCCGTCGGTCTTCCCCTGGCAAGCTGCGGCGTCGAGATCGAGCGCGTGCGCTAACCGGTTCTAATACGTCTCTATGGGTGGCTGCTTGAGCCGCTGCGACAGCGCTCTATTGTTGGGGCAGTACCTGTCGAGCAGGGCGTGAAACCGCTGATTGTGGCTTGGCTCGAGCAAGTGGACGAGCTCGTGGGCGACAACCATGTCGAGACACTCGATGGGATAAGCGGCAAGTTCGCGTGCGATGCGAATGGCTCCGGTCTTGGGCGTGCATGATCCCCAGCGCGTTTTCATGCTGCGCACGGAGACGCGGGAAACGGCGACACTCATTGTGATTTCGTATGCGTGCACGATGTCGCGTAGCGCTGCGGTGACCTCGGTCGTATAAAGCTGGCTGATGTGGGCTTGGAGCTCGTCGGACGTTAGGCCGTCGAGGATTGCGCGCCGCTTGGCCTGTGGGCCTTCGTCCGATTCGTCGGTACCCATAAAACTTGCGAAGGTGGCCTGCTTGGGCCGCGGTGCGGGTGATGCAAAGTTGTGATCGAGTGCATCCTGTACCGTGATGGGCTTGCCCCAAAGTGCAATGACGGACGAGGTGCTGAGCGGCTCTCGTGCCGTCGCCTGACGTTGCTCGCGCTGGGCAAGTCGACTGATAATCCAGGCGCTGTTGCGCTTCACAAACGCTTCGATACGCTCGCGGCTGGCGCCGAGCGGTGCACTGGCGTGGACCTCACCGCTCGATGTGACGCGTAGGTTGAAGTTCTTGACGCGCTTTTTGGTAACGACGACGGGGATGGATGTGCCATCCGGTCGGGATACGGTAATCGTAAATTGCTGCGTCAAAAGCGGTCCTTCAGATTGGGGACGGGCCGGCATGTCGACCGTTCGGCATGCCGGCCCGCTCAAGGGATGTGAAATTAATAACGCTCAAAGAAGGCAAGCGCGTTATCGCTGCAGAGCTTTTGCATCACGGTCTTGCCAAAATGCTTGGAGAGCATGTTCTGGAACTCGGGCATCTTGCTGGCATCGGAGAGGAAAGCGGGCGCCGTGGCGCCGTCCCAGTCGCCGCCGAGCGCGATGACGTCCTCGCCGCCCAGGTCGAGCCAGTGCTCGATATGTGCCGCCAGCTGGTCGAAGGTGACGTCTGCGGCGGTCTTGTCGGTTGCGTCGTTGGATAGGAACTCGCTGCAGTAGTTGAGGCCGACGATGCCACCCATGTCGCGAATGGTGCGGAACTGGTCGTCGGTGAGGTTGCGCTTGACGCCGCAGACGGTGCGGGAGTTGGAGTGGCTGGCGACGAAGGGACGCGTGGCGTGGGCGACAACCTCGTCAAAGCACTCATCGTTGAGGTGGGAGACGTCGAGTACCATGCCGGCGTGCTCCATCTGCGCAAGCGCCTCGATGCCGGCGGCGGTGAGACCGGCGTGGGTATCGTGCCCGCTCGCGAGCGGTCCCTGCGCGTTCCAGCTGAGTGACGACATAAGCACGCCCAAGCTCTTGAGCACCTCGATCAGTGCGGGGTCCTCGGCAAAGAACGTGGCGTTTTCGATGGTGTGGATGCAAGCGACCTTACCGTCCTTGAGCGCGGGGCGAATGTCTGCGGCGCTGCGTACGTTGACCATGCGGTCGTGGTTGAGCATTGCCTGGCCGCTCATATGCGCCATGATTTGCGCCTGGAAGCGCGCGGCGTGGGCGGTGGGAATCTCGTCGGGGACAAACGTGGCGAAGCACTGTGCCCACGGCGTGTTGCCGATCTTTGCGAGCGAGATGGCGCAGGCGTTGCCCTCGATGAGGTCGAAATCTTGCGGATGCGTTTCGTCGCCGGGGAAATAACCGTCGGTGCCGGCGGTAAAGCGCAGGTCGAGATCGAGCGTGGCCCAGCCGATTCGGTCGGCGGTGTCGCAGTGTAGGTCAAATACGGGATATGCCATGGTTCCTCCGGTTGCAGCGTTTCTTTGCAAACTGTCATTGAATTGTATGACTAGGGTATAGTTAGCGCCATATGTTCACGGCGGCCTGCGTTGTGCGCCGCCCTTATCACGGAGGTTACCATGTCCAACCAGGGCAAGAAGGTCAAGACCCATTATCGCGGCACGCTCGACGACGGCACGCAGTTCGATAGCTCCTACGATCGCGGCGAGCCGCTGGAGTTCACCTGCGGCGCCGGTCAGATGATCAAGGGCTTCGACGCCGCTGTTGTCGACATGCAGGTGGGCGAGAAGAAGACCGTGCACATTCCGGCTGCCGATGCCTACGGCGAGCACAACCCCGAGATGGTTATTACCTTCCCGGCCGAGCAGGTTCCCAACATCGAGCAGATCGAGAAGGGCATGAAGCTCTTCCTGTCCACGCCGAGCGGCATGCCCGTCCCCGCCGTCGTCATCGACGTGACGCCCGAGGCTGTGACGCTCGACGCCAACCACGAGCTGGCCGGCAAGGACCTCAACTTTGATATCGAGCTCGTCGAGGTCGAGGGTTAGAGTATGCCTGAACGCTTGGTTTCGACGACATGCTTGGGAAATCTCAACGATCCGTCCTATGAACTCCTGCTTCGCCGGGAGCTGGGCGGTGTCTTTGAGGTCGATGAGCTACTGCTCGATTGGGACCAGGCCGATGTATGTGCGTTTGTGGGCGCGACGGAGCTGGGGCGCACGGTCGATGTTCGGCTGGATGCTGCCGACGGCGGTCGTCTTACCGATGGCGACGTGCTCGCCATTGACCGTTCGGGCATGGTGCCCGTGGCGGTTGTCGTGCGACTGCGCAGCGCCGAGGTTTATTTGGTCGAAGTCGACCGCATGGATCCGATTGCGCTCGCGCATGCGTGCTGGGAGATCGGCAACATGCATGCGCCGCTCTTTCGGGGCAACTCGGACGAGCATACCGTGCGCATGTATACGCCGGTGCAGCCTGTTTTGGGCCGCATGCTCCGGGGCGTCGAGGGTGTTCGGCTCTCGGTGGTTACCCGTGAACTCGATGCGGACCGGCGCTTTGCGTCGAGTGCGGCGGAGGTCGTCGTGAGCATGGCTCCGGACTTTACCATCGTAAAAAAGACGCGCGGCTAAGCGCGCGTATGCGCAAGACGGGCTTTGAGGGGCGACCAATCAAGGTCCGTCTTGCTGTTGATAGGAGGCTTTGGGGAAGCGTATGGGTCTTGAGGGAATCAAGCTGATTGCATGCGATTTGGACGGCACGTTGCTGCATCCGGGGGAACGCGAGCCGCGTTCCGAGGCCTTTGAGCTTATCGATGAGCTGCATCGTCGCGGTATCGTGTTTATGCCGGCGAGTGGCCGTCAATATGCGAGTTTGCGCCACCTTTTTGCCCCGGTGGCCGATGAGCTCGCCTATGTATGCGAAAACGGAGCCCTGGTGATGAGCGAGGGGCGTGCCGTTGTCAAGCGTTCCATGGAGCGTAGCCTTGCTATGGATATCGCGAATGCTGTGGTTGCGTATCCCCATGCCGACGTGACCCTTTCGTGTGAGGGACACCTCTACACCATGAGCGGCAACGATGCGTTCGTCGACCATTTGCGCTATGAGGTCCACTGCGATGTGGCGGTGGTCGACCGTCCCGAGGACATCGACGAGGACGTCATTAAGATTGCCTTCCAGACGCCCGAGGTGGATCAGCCGGCGGCGCTGGAGCATTTTGAGCGCCTCTTTAGCGACCGTGTCGACGTGATGACGTCGGGAACCGAATGGACGGACTTTATCGGCTTTGATTCGGGCAAGGGCTCCGCGCTTGCCGATTACGGTCGTGCCCTGGGTATTTCGCCCGATGAGATGATGGCGTTTGGCGACAATGAGAACGATCGCGACATGCTCAACGTCGTGGGCCATCCCTATCTGATGGAGAGCTGCAACCCCTCTATGCGTGGCATTAACGACCGCGTCCGCTACGTGCGCACGGTCGAAGAAGAGCTGCATCGCCTGCTCGCCGAGTAGATATTTGGGACATCTCTAGAAATCTACATTTTGCTGCAGAATGCGGAAAGGTGGATTTTAAGGCATGTCCCAAACATCTACCGACAGTCGGGGCAGAGACCCTCGAAGATGGTGTAGTGCGATGTGACGTGCCAGCCGATTTGCTCGGACGCCTTGGCGTCGAGCTGGGCATCGAAGGGGAGCGGTACGTCGATGACGCGGCTGCACGAGGTGCAGATGATATGTGCGTGCGGCTCGATGGTGCGATCGAAACGACTTCCGCCCGGCGTCTTGATGGAGAGAATCTCGCCGGCGTCGGCCAAGAGATTGAGGTTGCGGTAGACCGTACCGCGGCTGATTTTGTCATCCTGCGCGCGCACGACGTTGTAGATTTCGTCGGCGGTGGGATGGTTATAGCTTTGGCGCACGGCGTCAAGAACCAGCTTTCGCTGCCTGGTATTCCTTCTTTGCACCGCCATGCGCCTCGCCTCTTTTCTGTCAACGGTCGTAGGTAAATGATACCGTATTTAGCACACAATACTAATAACGAGGCGTGAAACCGTCTTCATTGGCAAGTGGGGCTCGGGCCTGGGCGTCTACGAGGCGAAAACGTGTTCCCATGCGCTCGTAGGAGGCATGAAGCGCCTCGAGATGAGATAGGACGTTTGCCGGAGCTCCCTGTATCTCCATCTCGACTGAGCCGTCTTCCATATTACGCACCCAGCCGGTGAGGGAGCGTGCCTGCGCGAGGTTGGCGTTGGTAAAGCGAAAGCCAACGCCTTGGACTTGCCCCGCCCAGCGCAGGAAATAGCGCAGGGGAGTGTCTTGAGTGGCCCCGTCGCTTGTGAGCACAGTAAGCCTGCGGCGCAGCTCGAGCTCGACGTTTGATGGTTTTTGAGGCTCTCGACTGCCGCCGGTGACGCTGGAGAAGAACGTATCGAAGAGGCCCATAGCTATGCCTGCTTGCCTGCGTCGGCCGGGAAGGTTATGCCGGCCTGCTGGCGCACGGCATCCATGATGCGCAGTGAGACGAGTGTGACATCGCGGTAGTGGCCAAGCTCGTGGCGTCCCGCCGGGGTCTCCCAAATCTCTTCCTTAACGTTATCGATGCCGCCGATGGCGGTGATAAAGTCAGCGAGTTCGTATTCCATAGTGTTGCTCGATTTGGGCAGGTCGAGCACGCGGCCGTTCTCGCCCTGTTCGCGCGGTGCCTCGGTCGCCGAGCCGCGTACGACGCCGCCGCGATAGTCGATGCGGACGTTGCGGGGCGTGGACAGATGGTCGATCTGGATAGTGCCACGCTCACCTTCTATCTGCGAGGGCAGCAGGTCATTCGTAATTTTGGAGTGCGCGAGCTCGACGGAGATGCGGCCACCGCCGTAGCTGGCGAGGATGGAACCGCAGCCGTCGATGGGGCCGTGCGTGAGCTGTCGCGTGGTGGGGTCGAGCAGAGTAGTCATGCTCGTAAGGCCGGAGGGCATGCCGAAAATCTCGACCATGGGCTCGACGGTGTAGACGCCAATGTCCATGAGGGAGCCCGAGGCCATGTGGCAGTCGAAGATATTGGTGGCGCGCCCCGCGAGAACCTCGTTGTAGCGCGAAGAATATTTGCCAAAGCGCAATGAGGCGCGGCGGATGGGGGCGATCTCGCCCAGGGCGTCCTCGACGGCGTGGAAAGCGGGGTCATGGAGCGGGCGCATGGCCTCGAGGGCCACGACACCTGCTGCTTCGGCAGCGCGGAAGACTTCCAGCGCCTGCGCTTCGGTGGCGCAGAAGGGTTTCTCGACGATGACATGCTTGCCACCGGCGATGCAGGCAAGGGCCTGCTCGTGGTGAAGTGCGTTAGGGCTGCCGATATAGACGGCGTCGACGTCGACGGCGGACGCAAGCTCGTCAAGTGCGGTGAAGTTACGCTCGCCGCCGTGTTCGGCGGTAAAGGCGGCGCCGCGCTCGGCATCGCGCGAGAGCGTGCCCACAAACGCGGCTTGGTCGTTGGCGTTGACGACTTGGATAAAGTCGTCGGTGATCATGGATGTGCCGATGGTCGCGATGCGCAGCATACGTCCCCCTTGCGTTGTTTGGTCTACAGGATGAGTGTAGCGCGTGGGGATATAAAGCCGCGCGAAAACGCTATTACAGGTCGCTCTCGTTAAAGCCGGTGTCGATATCGAGGTTGCTGCCGTCGGCCGCCGTGGTGGCGAGCTCATCGCAGCGCTCGTTGAGCTCGTGGCCGGCGTGGCCCTTAACCCAGATGAACTCCACCTTATGCTTGCTCTTTGCGGCAAGCAGGCGCTCCCACAGGTCACGGTTCTTAACGGGCTGCTTGTTGGCAGTTTTCCACCCGCGCTTTTTCCAGCCGTCGATCCAGTGTTTATTGAAAGCGTTGACGACGTACTGCGAATCGGAATGGACCTCGACCTCGCAGGGGCGGTTGAGCGCCTCGAGCGCCACGATGACCGCCATGAGTTCCATGCGGTTGTTGGTGGTCTTGGCGTAGCCGCGTGAAAGCTCGGAGGTGAAGGTCTTGCCGGCGGGGTTGGTGTATTTGAGTACGGCGCCGTAGCCGCCGCGTCCCGGATTTGATCGGGCCGAGCCGTCGGTATAGATGATGACCTTCACGGGCTTCCTTTCGTTGGGTACGTTTCGTGTGAGTGACCATTGTAGCGCCATGCCCGCCGGGGGCTAGCAATCTACGATTTCTACCCCGTCTTCCGACGGTTAGTTGGCATGGATGATGCGGTTGAGCTCGTCGAGGTATTGCTGCAAGAGGGAAGAGGGCTTGCGCTCGTTGTGCATGATATAGCCTACGTGCATCGTTGGGGCGTCTGCTAACGGGATCGATGCCATACCCCATTGCATTTCATTGGAGAGGACGCCGGTCGACAGGGTGTAACCGTTCGACGTGATAAGTAAGTTAGTAAGTGTTCCGCGGTCCGAGATTCGTATGTTGCGGTCGCAAGGGATATAGCTAAAAGGTTCCTCGGCGTAATAGAAGGAGTTCGAGGTGCCTTGCTCAAAGCTGTAGCGCGTATAGGGTGTAAGGTCGGCAAGGGACAGCTGCGGGCGGCGGGCAAGCGGGTGGCGCTCGCTAACGAAGACGTGGACCGTCGCGTCGAATAGGGGATGGAAGCTCGCGCGCGCATCGGCAAAAGCCTTCTGCAGAACGCGGGCGTTAAAGTCGTCCAGATACAGGATGCCGATGTCGCTGCGAAACGCGCGGACGTCATCGATAATCTGCGACGTGGTAGTCTCGCGCATGATGAACTCGAACTTGCTGTCGCGGCAGCGCTCGACCACGTTGACAAAGGCCTCGACCGAAAAGGCGTAGTGCTGGGCGGAAATGGCGAGGCGGGCTTGCGGGGTGCCGCCGTCCTCGTAGCGCGCCTCGAGCATGTCGGCCTGCTCTACGACCTGGCGCGCATAGCCCAAAAGCTCGGTGCCGTCGTTGGTGAGTGTGACGCCGCGGCTGGAGCGCGTAAAGATCTCCAGGTGGAGTTCCTGCTCCAGGCTTTTGACGGCATTGGAGATATTGGACTGAGCGGTATAGAGGCGCTGAGCTGCGGCGTTGATTGAGCCGGACTCTGCCACGGCAATCAGAAAACGAAGCTGCTGAAGGGTCATCGATGCCATCCTTTCGATTGCTATCTATAAAACCGATAACAGGTTAGCGCTTTTAAGTGATTGACCGAGCGAAACAATACTCGTACTATTCAAAACACACAAAGGCGGTAGGTAATTAAACCGACCACGGAACCGGGATGCGAAAGGAGGCCCGCATATGTATTGCTTACCAAGACGAATGCCGGGCTCCTGTTTGCGCCCGTCGGCGTGATCAGGAGACAGCGACTTACTTCTCTCTAATTAATTTACTTTTGTTCGATCAAGGAGATCATCATGAGCCAGTTCATCAACAACCCCGAGCACACCTTTGGTTTCGATACCCTGCAGCTTCACGTTGGCCAGGAGAGCGCCGATCCCGCATCCGACTCCCGCGCCGTGCCTATCTACCAGACCACGAGCTATGTGTTCCGCAACTCCCAGCACGCCGCCGACCGCTTTGGTCTTGCCGACGCCGGTAACATCTACGGCCGTCTGACCAACTCCACCCAGGGCGTCTTCGAGGACCGTATCGCCGCACTCGAGGGTGGTGTGGCAGGTCTTGCCGTTGCCTCCGGTGCTGCTGCCATCACCTATACCCTGCAGGCTCTTGCCCAGGCCGGTGACCACGTGGTGGCTCAGAAGACCATCTACGGTGGCTCCTACAACCTGCTGGAGCATACGCTCTCCCAGTTTGGCGTCGAGACCACGTTTGTCGACGCTCATAACCTGGAAGAGGTCGAGGGGGCCATCAAGGACAACACCACGGTCATCTATCTCGAGACGCTTGGCAACCCCAACTCCGACATCCCCAACATCGACGCCATCTCCGAGATTGCCAAGAAGCACGGTCTGCCGGTTGTCGTCGACAACACCTTCGGCACCCCGTATCTGTTCCGTCCGCTGGAGCATGGTGCCAACATCGTCGTCCACTCCGCAACCAAGTTCATCGGCGGCCACGGCACCTCGCTGGGCGGTGTGATCGTCGACGGCGGTAACTTCGATTGGAAGGCGAGCGGCAAGTACGCCCAGATCGCTGAGCCCAACCCCTCCTACCACGGTGTTTCGTTTGCCGAGGCTGCCGGTCCCGCCGCCTTCGCGACCTTTGTCCGCGCTATCCTGCTGCGTGACGAGGGCGCCTGCATCAGCCCGTTCAACGCCTGGGTCTTGCTCCAGGGCACCGAGACCCTGTCGCTGCGCGTTGACCGTCATGTCGAGAACACCAAGAAGGTCGTTGAGTTCCTGGCTGGTGACAGCCACGTCGCCAAGGTGAACCACCCGAGCCTGCCTGAGCACCCCGACCATGAGCTTTACAAGCAGTATTTCCCCAACGGCGGTGCCTCGATCTTTACCTTTGAGATTAAGGGTGGCCAGGAGGCAGCTTGGAAGTTCATCGATCATCTGCAGGTGTTCTCGCTGCTCGCCAACGTGGCCGACGTCAAGTCGCTCGTCGTGCACCCGGCTACCACCACGCACTCCCAGCTCTCTGCCGAGGAGCTCGCTGAGCAGAACATCACGCCCTCCACGATTCGTCTTTCCATCGGTACCGAGAACGCCGAGGACATCATTTGGGATCTGAAGCAGGCCTTCGCCGCGCTGGACGAGTAAGGCGACTTGTGCAAGGACCCCTTGCGACTCGATAGGTATAACTGCATAAAATGCCTGCTCAAGGCGCCTGTGCGAACAATGGTTGCACAGGCGCCTTTTTTGCATAGGAAGGGCGCTGTTACAGGGTTTTTGACATGCTTTATGCAATCGAGATGTGGAAAACTCCTGTTGAGAGGATGTGAGTTTTACGCAATTGACGTGCGCCTTTTGAGTAAAACCGCAGGTCGCGATTTGCTCGGGGTACTATGCAGCGCGATCGAATCACACGCAGCTCAAACGCAGCAAAAAACGCACTACGGAGGTTTCCAGCTACATGAGGATCGATTCACGAAAACCGAAAGCCGCCGCCCTTTCCGCCGCTCTGACCGTGGCACTTTTGGCGGGCGCCGGCGCAACTGATGCCCACGCGGCAACACTATCCGATACGGTTGGATCTACGCCGTCCGAGGCGACGCTGGTGCAGCCCGTCGACTACCGCGGCGACGGTTATGGCTCTATGCAGGAGTGGAACGCCTCGATGGGGGCAAAGCGCGATTCCCTGGAGATGCGCGCTCAGATTATTATGAATATGTATGGCGACTATGTTACCGATGACGAGCGCGCTGTGCTGCAGAGCTGCATCGACGGTGCGGGTAGCCTGTTGACGATGGGGGAGGTCGACGCCAAGTCGACCGAGCTCGACGAGCTCCGCTCCACGCTTGAGGATGCCAAGCGCGAGGCGCTCGAGGCTGCCGCAGCCGAAGCCGAGTCCGCTGAGGCCGTTCAGGCTTCGTATTACAACGCCGGCTCCGGCTCGTCTTACGCGTCTGCTGCGTATTACGCGAACGGCTCGGGCCTGACGCGCTCGAGCGGCGTCAATAACTATAACGGCCGCCGCGAGACTTATTACAGCAGCAACGTGTTGTATCACCACCGCACGGGCGAATGGACGCAGGATTCCGAGGGCTTTTGGCGCGATTCCGATGGCTACTACGTCGTGGCCGCGGGTGATAAAGCTCAGGGCTCCACGTTTACCGGTTCCAAGGGCGAGTGCAAGGTCTATGACTCCGGCTGCGCAGCCGGAACCACCGACTACTACACTGGCTGGTAATTTTTCTGCGTCACGGATATTTGGCGGATGGGCGTCTTTACCGAGCTTTAGGGCAACGTAAGGACGCCCGTTCTATGTATGCGTTTGAGCTAACAGAGCCCTTACCGTGACGGTACGTCGCGCATATGGGCGCGGGGCACACTAGTTCATGAGAAATAAGGTCTTTCTCGTGGAGGAAGTGGTCTTGTGAACGCTCGAGATATTGCCATTGCCGCCGTCGCATTGGTGCTTGGCTGCCTTGGTCCTACGGCCGCGCTCGTTGCGGGCATGCAGGGGTCTTGTGGGGCTGCCTCTATCGTGGTCAGTGCGTTGGTCGCGGCCGCACTGCTGGGAAGTGCGGGTGTAGTCCTTTGTCGCGACGATGAGGACCAGGCGTCGGAGTCGCAGCTCTAACCGTCGGGACATCGACTACTGGTTATAGATGAAGATGAAAGCCGCCGTAAGGGGAGTGCTCCTTGTGGCGGCTTTGCTGTTGAGCCTGTTGACGTGGTGAGCCGGGCGCTACCAGCTTTTCTCGATATCGCGGATGCGCTGATAGAGCCAATCGTTTTGCGGCACTTGGATATCGTGTTTGACGGCCAGGCGGCAAATGGTGCCCGCGAACTCCTCGACTTCGGTTTTTCGTTGCGCGATGCGGTCCTGCGCCATCGAGGGCATACCGGTGGGGTCGATTCCCTCGATGAGGTGCACCATCTGCGTCAGGTCTGCCTCGGTCAGCTCAATGCCCTCGGCGTTGGCGACCGCAAGCGTTTCGCGCATGGCAGAAACAAAGCAGCGACGCTGCTCGGAGCCCGGCTCCGTGGCGCTTCCGTAGGTCCCGCCGTAGGCCATGCACGTCTGGTTGATGCCGTCGTTGAGCATGAGTTTGGCCCACATGCGGTGCGCAACGTCGCTCTCGACGGTATGGGCGATGCCGCAGCGCGTGTAGAGCTCGTCGATGGCGGTGACGGTTGCGAGCTCGGTGCCGGCCGCCGCGCCAAAGCGGATTTCGCCCGCATTGGTAAAGGTGAGCTCTCCGTTGAGGAACACGGCGTCCATGCCCTGGCAAATACCAAGAACGGTATGCTCCCAGCCAAAGCGCTCGGCAATCTTCTGCTCGCTCGTAATGCCGTTACACAGCGAGGCGATGAGCGTATTGGGTCCCACGACGCGCTCCATAGTCTTGAGTGCTTGGTTGAGTCCAGTCGTCTTGACCGTGAGAATGACCAGATCGGCGGGCGTTGCCTCGCTGGCGCGGACGGACGTGAGATCGCAGGGTTCGCCGTTGACGGTGAGTGCGTCGTTCGCATGGCGCTCAAAACGGGCGTCATCCATGACGTATTCGACGGCGTCATTGCCGAGGGACTTGGCAATCATGCTGCCATAGAGTAGGCCGACGCCGCCCTTGCCGATAAAGGCAACCTTGTTGATCTGCATATGAATCATCTCCCCATATAAAAGGCGCCCGCGTGGGGGCGCCTGATGGATTGTATGCCGCCGGGGCGTTTGGTAAGCGCGCGGGGCTGCTGTTATGAAAAAGAAACTATTGCACTGTGCGCTTATGCCGCGGGACAGATCACAAAAACGCGCGCAGGGTGTACGACGCCATCGCGCACCTTGGGGAAGGTGCAGAAGATGACGGCGCCTGTGGCGGGAAGCTCGTCCAGATGGTCCATGACCTCGATCTGATAGCGGTCGACCGAGAGGATGTACTGCTCGCCGGGGTAGGGGTGGGCGTCCTCGCGCGTGGTCACGCTCGCCTCCTTTCATCGGGCTTTTTGCTGATGTTAAAGCGGTGCCGTGACGGCTCGATTTCTGCTACGTTACGATACGTTCTCGATTACGATTCCAATGTGTTTCGATGACGTGACCATTGTGTTTCGCCTCATTAGGGCTTCGAGGGGAGAGGAGGGGCGGTGCAATATCGCGTTGACCCCAAAAGCGGCAACCGTATCTCGGCGCTGGGGCTGGGTTGCATGAGGTTTCCCGGCGCGCCGGGACACCCCGATGCGAAGACAGCCGATGCCATCATTTCCCGTGCGGTGGAGCAAGGGATTAACTACCTGGACACGGCCTATCTCTATCCCGGCAACGAGGCTTGCGTGGGCGCTTCGCTTGAGCGCCTGGGTCTGCGCGACCAGGTTTTGCTCGCGACCAAGCTGCCGCACGCTTCGTGCAAGTGCGCGGAGGATTTCGACCGGTTCTTCGACGAGCAAATGCGCCGCCTGCGGACCGACCATATCGACTATTACCTCATGCACAACATCACCTCGCCTGCCCAGTGGGAACGTGTGGTGGCGTTAGGCATCGAGGACTGGATTGCACGCCAAAAGGCCACGGGGCGTATTCGCCAGATAGGTTTTTCGTACCACGGCGGTGCGGCGGATTTCCTCATGATGCTTGACGCGTATGACTGGGATTTTTGCCAGATCCAGTACAACTATGCCGGAGAGCGCTACCAAGCGGGAACGGCGGGAGTCATGGCAGCCGCCGAGCGCGGGCTCGCGGTGTTTGTGATGGAACCGCTTTTGGGTGGACGCCTGGCGGGCAAGCTGCCTCCGCGGGCCCGCGCCGTGCTCGATGACGTACGCGATCCGTACCTGAAGACGCCGGCTGCTTGGGGCCTTTCGTGGGTGTGGAACCATCCTCAAGTCACGATGCTGCTTTCGGGCATGACCGATACCGCGCAGGTGGACGAGAACGCGGCATTGGCGGATCGCGCACTGCCGGATTCGATGACGACAGAGCAGCTCGATACCATCGCACGCGTGCTGGGAGAGTTTGAGAAATCGAATCGCGTGCCCTGTACGGGGTGCGGCTACTGCATGCCGTGCCCCAAGGGTATCAATATTCCCGGCTGCTTTGGCGCCTACAACGCGAGCTATGCGCATAGTTGGTTTACGGGGCTGTCTCAATACTTTACGGCGAGCGCGGTGCGGACGAACGAGCCCAAGCTGGTGAGCAATTGCGTCAAGTGCGGCAAATGCGCACGTCACTGCCCGCAGCATATCGATATCCCCGAGCGTCTCGATGACGTGCGCCGACGCTTCCAGCCGGGCCCCGTAACGGCCATGCTTAAAGTCTTCGGCAAAACACGCTCCTCATGACCCTTTTATATCTTGTGATGGAATAGTTCCTGTTTGCGGCAGAATAGGGCGATAGCAGGAACTATTTCGCCGCAACTGATGGGAGGCTATCGTGGGTGACCGAGGTTTACGTAATGATTCGCGTGAGGTTCGTTGGGGCATTTTGGGCGCTGGGTACATTTCTCATCGATTTGCATCGTCGCTTAAGAAGGCCGACGGGGCACGGCTGGTGGCTGCGGCCGGCCGCACTCCTTCGCATGTTGAGGAGTTTTGCAGGGCGTTTTCGATTGATGCCGCGCACAGTTATGCCACGGCTGACGATAGCGGCGATGCGGCTTATGATGCGTTGATTGCCGACCCCGATGTCGACGCAATCTACTTGGCTCTTCCGCATGGCATGCATACGCGTTGGGCCTGTCGCGCGCTGCGCGCCGGAAAGGCCGTGCTGTGCGAAAAGCCGGCCGTTTTGAGTGAGGAAGAGGCTCTCTCGATTGCCTCCACCTCTCGCGAGCGCGGCGTGCTGTTTATGGAGGCGATGAAGAATCGGTTTTGCCCGATGCGCACTCGCGTGAAGGACTTGCTTGCGTCGGGTGAGCTTGGCCGAATTGTCTCGATTGAAAGCGTGCAAAAGCTCGATTACGGCGAGTCTCCTTCGGGCTATCTGCTTGATCCGTTGCAGGGCGGCTGTCTATATGACATGGGCTGCTATGCGGTCGGTTGGTTTGAGGATTTGCTCGCGGGCGCGTGCGAGGTTTCGTCCCGTGAAGTTCGCTGGCGTGACGTATCGGGCGGCCGCGTCGATTGGGCCGATGAGATCCATATGAGCGTCGGCGGTATACCCATTCATATGGTGTGCGATGGCAAGGCAGCATATGAAAGCCGCTTAACGATTGCCTGTGAGCGGGGCTCGTTGGAAATCGAGCGTCTCCATCGCCCCGAGCTCGCCCATGTGAAGTATTCCGACGGTCGAGTACTCGAAATCGATGCACCATTTGAAGTCGATGATTTTTACGGTGAGGCGTCGCATGCGACGCAGCTCATTCAGGCGGGGAAACTCGAAAGCCCCATCATGTCCCTAGCCGCCACACAGCGCTGTGCGCACATCATCGATGCGATTCGCTTGAAACTTTAGGGCGTGGGGGCATGGCGCCAGCGCTTGGAATGCCTGGAGGCCTTTGCTCCTGATGCCCCTTTTATAACTTGCGGTGGAATACGGTCTGTTTGCGCCAAAATAAGGCACCAATAGACCGTATTTTTCCGCAACTGATGAGGAGGGAGCTGGAGATGCTGACGATCGGGTGTCATCTTTCGACGACGAAGGGCTATCGGGCAATGGGGGAGACGGCGTTGTCCATTGGCGCCAATACCTTTGCGTTCTTTACGCGCAACCCGCGCGGTGGCAAGGCAAAAGAACTTGACATGGATGACGTGGCGGCTCTGCGCGAGCTTATGTCGCAAAACGACTTTGGACCGCTGGTGGCGCATGCCCCGTATACCTACAACCCCTGTTCTGCCAAAGAGCGGGCGCGCGAGTTCGCCTTGGAGGCTATGGCAGAGGACCTGCGGCGCATGGAGGCGCTGCCCGGCAACTACTACAACTTCCATCCCGGTGCGCATGTGGGGCAGGGCTCCGACGCCGGCATTCAGATGATTGTCGACGCCCTGTGTCAGGTGATGTTTGAGGGCCAGCAGACGACGGTGCTGCTCGAGACCATGGCCGGCAAGGGTACCGAGGTGGGCCGCAGCTTTGAGGAGCTGGCGTGCATTATCGAGGGCGTTGCCGCCAAGTGCCCAGAGCTGTCCGATAAGCTGGGCGTTTGTTTGGACACCTGCCATGTGAGCGATGCCGGCTACGACATCATCCATGATCTGGACGGCGTACTCGACGAGTTCGACCGCGTGGTGGGTATCGATCGCTTGCATGCCGTACACATCAACGATTCGAAGAACCCTTGTGGCGCCCATAAAGATCGTCACGAGTGCATCGGCAAGGGATACCTTGGCAGCGAGGAATTTGGTGGCGGTATGCAGGTTATGCAGAATATTGTATCGAATGGCCACTTGCGTTCGCTGCCGTTTATTTTGGAGACTCCGAACGAACTTGCAGGTTATGCAGCTGAAATTAGACTATTAAGGTTATTGCAGCAGTAATGACTGTCACAAAGTAGAGTATTCCATTCACGTTATGGGTTTGTTTCAATCAGTTTTCTCATTGCAGATTCGTAATTCCGGGTGCATAATAGCCAACAGTTTTTGCAGACCTCTGAATCAAACGAGGTCACCGGAAGGAGACTCATTATGAAGCTGAAGAAGCTTGGCGCATTTGCCGCCACGGGTGCTATGGCGCTCGCCCTTGCTCTGACGGGCTGCGGTTCGTCCAACGCCACCTCTGGTTCTGATGCCGGTTCCAGCAGCTCTGACGACGCTAAGGTCGAGAAGGTCGACGGCTCCAAGGAGTACGCGCTCGTCAAGGACGGCACGCTGACCGTCGGCACCTCTGCCGAGTACGCTCCGTTTGAGTACAAAGATGACAACGGCGATTATCAGGGCTTTGACCTTGAGCTCATCAAGGCTATCGGCGACAAGCTGGGCCTGGATGTCGAGTATGTCAACAATGACTTTGACACGCTGGTTCCGGGCGTCGCTTCGGGCGCCAAGTATGACGTTTCCATCGCGGCTATCACCGACACGCCCGAGCGTGAGAAGGAAGTCACTTTCTCCGATTCCTACTACATGGACGATCAGGCTATCGTGACCAAGGTCGATAACACCGACATCACTGCCGATAACTACAGCGAGAAGCTCAACAACGCCGACGCTACCATCATTGTCCAGTCTGGCTCGACCGCCGAGGCCTTTGCTCAGGAGAACTTCCCCAAGGCCAAGATCGTCCCCTACAAGGACGCCACCGAGTGCTTCAGCGCCCTGCAGTCCGATAAGGGCGACGCCGTGGTGACCAACCGCTCCGTCGCCAGCCAGCTGACCGCCGAGCAGTTCAACACCTGCCAGACCATCAAGCAGATCAGCACCGGCGAGGAGTACGCCATCGCCATCAACCAGGGCAACACCAAGCTTAAGGACGACATCAACCAGGCCATCAAGGACCTGACCGATGACGGTACCGTCGACGCCCTCATGGCTAAGTACAACATCAAGTAAAATAGCTACTTGATTGCGCGCGGGCCCTTTCCGTTTTGGCGGAGAGGGCCTTTGCGCTTCTCTTGACGGAGAGCTTTTCCGTCTCGTTTTGCTGGCAACTTCTACGATAGGAGCCACCTTGTCTCGACTGAACAAAGGGGCCGCGGAGCAGCGTTTTCCACTGCCCTCGATGCTCCAAAAGCTGGCCTGTGCCCTGGCTGTGGCGCTCGCCCTGGTATGCGCGGGGGCCTGCGTGCCCACGACCGCCCAGGCGCTTGAGACCGCAAAGATTACCGCCCGACCCAATACCGGTTCGGGTAGCGATGTGGTCGGCGGCACCGAGACGCGCATCACTTGGGAAGTTCAGGCCGATGCCGACGAGGAGCTGAGCGGTCTTTCGCTGACGTTTGTCGACGGCACGACGTTTGGTACCGATGACACGCGATTGACGATGCTCTCGGGCGAGGACCTCATGGATCGTACGCCCATGAAGCCCACGTGCAAGGCTGACGGCCAGACGCTCAAGATTGACTTTGGCGAGACGGCGCCTGCCGGCGGTTTTTTCCGTGTCGAGGTTTACGGTGTGACGTTTCCCGTCGAGGGCGGCGATGAGGCCTTTAGCGGCACCTATACGCTCGCCGACGGTTCGACCAAGAAGATTTCCAAGATTCCTCCCGTCGAGATTAAGGGCGTGACGGCCTTCGATAACTTCCTGGCTGACCTTAAAGAGCAGCCGTGGGTCGAGGCGTGGAACTCCAATATGTTCCTGCGCCTGTTCCTGAACCCGGTCATTTTGGTCCAGAGCCTGCCGATCGTCTTCAAGGGCTTCCTCATGTCGCTTTCGATCGTGCTTGTGGCGTTTCCGCTGGCAATTCCCTTCGGTTTCGCCCTGTCGCTCATGCGCATCTCCAAGTCGCGCATCCTGCGCTGCTTCGCCGGCATCTACGTGAATATCATTCGCGGTACGCCGGCGTTCCTGCAGATCTATATCGCGTTCTTCGGTCTGCCGTTGGCCGGCGTCAAGGTTGATGACTACGTGCTCGGCGTCATCGTCATGGCCATGAATTCGTCTGCCTATCTGTGTGAGATCTTCCGCGCCGGTATTCAATCGATCCCCAAGGGCCAAAACGAGGCTGCTCGCTCTCTGGGCATGAATGCCTTCCAGACGCTGCTCTACGTTATGATTCCGCAGACGTTCCGCAATGTTTTGCCTACGCTGACCAGCGAGTTTATCTTGCTTTACAAGGATACGTCGCTGCTTGCCGCCGTGGGTGTGGTCGAGATCGTCATGAACGCCCGTACCATCGTGGCCACGACGGGCTCCATCACGCCGTACGTGGTTGCCGCCCTGTTCTATCTGGTCATCACCCTGCCGCTCGCTCGCTTGGTGAGCGGTCTTGAGGCGAGGCTTTTGGGCACGACCGAGACCAAGAAGAAGCGTCCCGCCAAGAGCGCCGGACAGGTTGTCGCGACGCCCGCCGATCACATCGCCGGTCTGTAAGGAGGTCCTATCATGAGCGAAACCAATAACTCGAACGAGGTCGTCGTCAGCATCAAGAACCTCCAGAAGGCCTTTGGCGATAACGTGGTCCTGCGCGATATCGATCTGGATGTGCATAAGGGCGAGGTCGTCGTAGTTCTGGGTCCTTCGGGCTCGGGCAAGTCGACGATGCTTCGCTGCATCAATCGTCTGGAGCATCCCACGAGTGGCTCGATTGTCGTTGAGGGTGTGGACGTGTGCGCCAAGGGCGTCGACCTTAACAAGGTGCGCACGCATCTGGGTATGGTGTTCCAGCAGTTCAATTTGTTCCCGCACCTCTCAGTCAAAAAGAACGTCATGCTCGCGCAGCAGAAGGTGCTCAAGCGCAGCAAGGAAGAGGCCGAGAAGATCGCCGTCGAGGAGCTGACCAAGGTCGGTCTTGCCGAGCGCATCGATTTTATGCCGAGCCAGCTTTCGGGCGGCCAGCAGCAGCGCGTGGCCATCGCCCGCGCCCTGTCGATGAATCCTCACGTCATGCTTTTTGACGAGGCCACGTCGGCGCTCGATCCCGAGCTTGTCCGCGACGTGTTGGGGGTCATGCGCGACCTGGCACGCGACGGCATGACCATGATCGTCGTGACGCACGAGATGGGCTTTGCCCGCGACGTTGCCGACCGCGTCGTCTTTATGGACGGCGGCGTTATCGTGGAAGAGGGTACGCCGAGCGAGGTCTTCGACCACCCCAAGAGCGAGCGCACCAAGGCGTTCTTGGGCAACATCTCGTAGCCGGTTGATGTAACTGCCGTTACAAAAGAGCGGGGGCTGGACTTGAATCCAGCCCCCGCTCTTTTGTAGGGATGGGGATGCGCTTTGATGCAGGCTCTTTTGGAGGTCCTGGGCTCGTTACGCGAGCTCGGCTCCGAGGGCCTTGCAAGCGGTCTCGCCCTCGTCGTCGGGCGCGTCGTAGCAGATGGTGGAGTCCACGACGTTGACGCCCGCCTCGTCGGCGTCCGCCTTCCAGTTGTCCATCCATTCGCCCTCGGCCCACGAATAAGAGCCAAAGAGGACGACCTTCTTGTCGCCGAGGGTCTCCTTGACCTCATCCCACATGGGCTGGAACTCATCGTATTCAAGCTCCTCGGAACCCATGGCGGGGCAGCCGAAGGCGAAGGCATCATATTCGGCGGCCTTGTCGGCAGAGAAGTCGGCGCAGGAGATGACCTCTGCCTCGGCGCCGACATCGGTTGCACCTTCGGCAACGAAGTTTGCCATGGCCTCGGTGTTGCCCGTGCCGCTCCAGTAGACGACGGCGATCTTGCTCATGTTGAGTCCTTTCAGTTGTGCGGCAGGTTGCCGCGGCTTCTATGTTCTATCGGGTTGCCTGGGCAAGTTGCGCCAGGCTGCAGCCCTGCTGATAGACAAAGGTGAGGTATTGAGTGCAAGCGCGGTAGGCGTCAAACATCGCAAGCGCTTGCTCGACATTCGTGTAGACCTTCCAGGCCCCAAAGACCTTGTAGTTCTCGCCGCGCTGGACGATAAACTCGTGCACGTCGTCGTAGGGATATCCAAGGAAGTAGCCTATTTCGTGCGGAAACTCGCAGGTGCAGTCTTTGCTGCAGCTAGCTTGCTGGGGTAGTGCGCATCGAGTCTGGCTACAGGCGCATTCCGCGGCGTTATTGCTCGCGAGCGTGATGCGTGATGCCAAATGTACAAGGCATGTCGAAAGGTCTCTCGTGTCGTAGCCTTCCGAGGCGAGCGCCGTTTGAGCGCGAGGGTCCGCGAAATAGGTGGTGAGGCTTTTGGCTCGGTACACGTACACGAGCGCTCCGCAGGGCCGCCAGACCAAGACACTCAGGTGGATGCCGAGTGGGTCAAGCTCGCGATTGCACTGGGCGATAACGTTGAGCAGGCGTGCTCGGCGTTCTGCGATGGTTTCGGTTGCGGTCGAGCCGTCCCCGTGGGCGTAGGTGCCTGGATAGGTAAAGAGCGATGCCGGCTTGATGCCCGCGAGCGTGGGGGAGCAGTTGCGAACGACTGCTGCCTGAAACGTTGGGATGTCTATGGTTCGAGTCACGGCGCTCCTTACGGATCTAAACTGTTAGCCTAGGAAAACTTATACACGAAAGTAAGCCATGGTCAACAAAAAAGTTTGAAGAGGTAAACTAATTGACCGAACTGACATGAGTTTGGAGTAAGATGGGACACCCCACGGGGGTATCTCTGAAATGGACCGTAAGGAAGGGGAGCGTATGAGCGACTTGCTCAACCCAGCAAATATCATCGTGCTGGGCGTGATTGCTGTTGGTATGTTCTTTGGGCTGCGCCGCATTGCGGCGTCGACGCATGGAAAGAGTTGCTGCAGTGATGGCGCGAGCGGCAAGAAAGCCAAGGGGGTTGTGGTGGCAGACACCGACGAGTCCCACTACCCCTATCGTGAGGAACTCCTTATCGGCGGCATGAGTTGCGACGGCTGCGCCCGGAATGTGACGAATGCCCTCAATGCGCTTGATGGCGTGTGGGCAACGGTAACGTTTGCGGACCACACGGCACGCGTGCGCTCGAAGCGCCCGGTTGATCGCGACACGCTCGAGACGGCGGTGAGGGGCGCGGGCTATTACGTTATGAAAATGTAGGCGTTCCCCTCTCCGGTGGGTACCGGCCTCCTGCCCATGGTGACTATCGGCATCCAAAAATTTGCGCAAAAAATAACCTTTAGATGCGGCAAAAGTGGAGCTTGGTGACGGTTTGCGCGGAATTCGCTACCAATTGAGCATCCGTTAACCCGTCTAAAAAATTACAGGTGTATAGTTACACGTTGATTATTGCTGTGCTCAGACTGCAATTAACCGTGGACAGAAATGAAGAATGCTAAAACTGGGCTTTAGGACAGGGGAGGCTATAACCTTATGAGACGAGTGGGAACACTTGGCTTGGTGGCAGCGCTTGCCGCTATCTTGGTATCGCCGCTGCCGGCGCACGCCGAAGACGCTTCGGGTGCCGTTACCTACAATGCGGGAAATGGGTATTCCTTTGAGAAGCTCTCGCATCCTACGGTAGGAACGTCGCAGCCGGATGGCATCGTCGACTACCAGGGTGAAGGTGTCGTTGCCGTTCCGGGCGCCGACGGTAATACTGCCAACAATGAAGGCGATCGCGGCCAGAGCTACACGTGGGCGGCTGCGAGCTATGGTGACTGGCTTTATGTGGGCACCTGCTATGCGGCGATGGGCAACACGCTTACGCTCATGAACGGCACGCTGGGCGATTCCTTTGATGCCGAGACCATGCGTCTGACGCTGGAGGCCATGTTTAACGGCACGTTCTTCTACGGACAGCAGAAGGAGGACGGCACGGCCGACAAGGACAGCGGCGGCATCTTGGTCAAGATCAATACCAAGACTGGTGAGACCAAGCTGCTGCTCTCTGAATCGCTCAACGGCGTCGCTCCTTTGTTCCGCAATGCCGTGAGCTATAAGGGTAAGCTCTATTTCTGCGGCAGCGTCAGGACCAATGACGGCAAAGGCGGCCTGCCTGCTGTATACGAGATCGATCCTAAGACGGATGAGTACAAAGTTGTCTATCAGGGCCTTTCGAGCATGCAGGATTACGGTGCTGCCTACAAGCAGGGCATTTCTACCGGTATCCGCGGCATGTGCGTCCATGATGGCCAGCTCGTCATCAGTAATGTGGGTAAAGACGCGAACGGTAATTTTGTGTCGACAATCCTGACGTCGTCTGACCCCTCGAAGGGCCAGGACAGCTTCACCGAGATTGCCAACTCGGAGACGCTGTTTGGCTATCCGGCGATTCGCTATCAGGACAGCATCTACGGCGGCGCCATTTGGGATATGGTCTCGTACAATGGCCATCTCTATGCGACCATCTGCACCGGTACGCCCGAGAACGCTCCCGATGATAATTCCATGCAGTCGTTTGCCATGGTCCGTGGCGACAAGAATGCCGACGGCATCTATTCGTGGACTCCCATTGTCGGCGATCAGAAGACGGACGGTGCAAAGTACTGCTTTGGCATCGATCCTGCCCGTACCCGTTCTGGCGCTGCCAACCTCATCGTCTACAACGACTACCTCTATATCGGTGAATACAACGACGAGGAGATTGCCCTCGAGCGCATCCTGTTCAACAAATCCAACACCGAAGAGGGCGGCAAGAGCAGCATGGGTGGCGTTGACTGCTCGTTTGTGAATGCCAATCTTGAGCAGTCGGTTAACATCTATCGCATGGACAAGGACGAGAACATGGAGCTCGTCGTTGGCGATCGCACCGACATGTTCCCCGAGGGCGGTATTTCCGGCCTGACTTCGGGCTTTGGCCGAAACGAGAACCAGTACATTTGGCGCATGCAGAAGTTCGACGGCAAGCTGTATATCGGTACCTTTGATACCGCGAGCCTGCTTGAGCCGATCGGCCAGTTCTCCAATGGCGACATTATCGATATGACGCCCGAGGAGTGGGACTCTCAGGTTCAGCGCCTTAGGGACCTGCTCGATCACCTGCTCGACAAGAAATCGCCTGACGACCCCATCGTTCCCGTGAACACGCTTGCGGACGATGATTCAAACGAGGCCGTCGAGGTCGATGATTCGAACGAAGCTGCTGAGGTTGATGATTCAAACAAGGCCGTCGATGTCGATGACGAGAAGACCGAGGTTGCTAAGGGCTTTGGCGATCTGAGCGATGCGCTGGAGGATGCCGCGGGCGGTCTTTGCGATCAGGCCGCGACGATGTCCCAGGACTTTGAGGACGACGCCGCTTATGTCCAGAAGATCGATGGCGAGATCGCGTACTTCAAGTCCTTTGCCGACCAGTATCAGGACATGCTCGATAGCTATGAGAGCCTTAAGCAGCAGTACGAGGATGCCTATGGCACCGAGCTGCCGAGCGATATTCAGGATGCGCTCGATAAGCTGCTGAGCGAGGAGAACCTCAAGAAGTTGCAGAGTGTCCTTACGTGCATGTGTTACCTGCGCGATGCCGAGCGCGGCTTTGATATGTATGTGACCGAGGACGGCGTGAGCTTTACGACGCTGACGACCAATGGCTTTAACGATCCGTATAACCATGGTCTGCGCACCTTTGCGGTGACCAACCAGGGTCTGTGCCTTGGTACCGCCAACCCGTTCTATGGTTGCCAGGTCTGGATCCAGCGCAAGGAGAATTCGGAGAATCCGGTTGATCCCGGTACTCCGGATCCGACGGAACCCACCGATCCTTCGCAGCCGGGTGGCGGCGATCAGCCTGGCGGCAGCCAGACGGGTGGCAACGACCAGTCGAGCAGCACCACGACCACCGTCACGACGACCGCTAAGAAGACTCCGAAGGACGGCTCGCTGCCTCGCGCTGGCGACTCGACCCTCACGCTGGTCTTGGGATTGCTGGTTGCAGCTGCCGCAGTGCTTGGCATTGCTCTCGTCTTGCGCAAGCGTTCTCGTCGCTAGGCTCGTCCGCGTAGCTCAATGTCCTGGATATCGTCGAAGTTGATGGCGATATCCCTGAGTTTGAGCAGCTTGAATGCGGGTAACGCTTCGTCGAGAATGCCCGTGCGGCTACGATAGCCGTACGTATCGTAATAGGTGACGCGCACCAAGTCGCCGCGTTTGAGGCCCTCGAGCTTTTGCGAAAGCTCGAGGGCTTTTTCTTCCGTGAGCTCACGTTTTTGCTCGACGGTGATTTCCTGCTTGCGCACGAGTTCGTAGTATCCCGTGAGGGCGGCAAAGGGCATAAACTGTGCGGCGCGGTTGGCGCGCACGGCACCGTTGGCAGTGAGGTTGGGGTCGGCTGCGCGGCGTCTGCCCTCGGGGTCCGCCAGGCGCTCGAAGGCGGTCGGCGGGCGCATGGGCTGTTGTTTGGGTTTAGGCACGGTGTCCTCCAACTTGATCGTTGCGCTCGCGCGCGGTGGCGCCGGCGGTAAAGCTTAATCCCTTGACGAGCGCGTTCTTGCCGTACTTGCCCTTCACGGCCAAGATGGCGCGTGCCAGGTCGCGCTCGCGATCATCGGCCTTAACGTCGCTGAACAGATCGATGGTGGCAAATTCCTCGGGTACCAGATTGCCAAAGCCCAGATTGATACGCTTGACCGGTCGCTTGGGGTCGACCGTTTGTGCCCAAAGGTCATCGAAATAGCCCATGATCTTCTTAAACGAATTAGTGCTCTCGGGCAGCTTGCGTGAGGCGTTGGAGTGCGCAAAGAGCGCGGCATAGCCACCACGCGGCTTGCCGCCGTGTTCGCCCACAAAGATGCCGTCAATCGCCTGTGCCTCCCGCACCAAACGTCGGCGTTCGTCATCTCGCTGGACGGGTTTCGGTGCGCGGTGCGCGAGCTCGGGGCCGTCGGTCGCTGCGGGCTCGATGCCCGAAGTGCTCGAGCGCAGATGTCCGCAGCCGTCTATATACTGCGCCGTGCCGCTGGCGTTGAGCCGGCGTATGTCGGCGTGCTCGCTTGCATAGCCCACAAAGAGCGAGATGCTGTTGCACACCACGTGCTTGTCGATCAAATCCAGCACGGCGGCATCGACCATTTCGCGCAAGACGGTGTAGGCCTGCTCGTAGGCATAGCCTTTCGAGAGCACCTGCCCCGTGGTGGTCGAGGTCGCTTGTGGGCGATAAGCTTGGATATCGGCGATGGTTGTCGGCTCACGCCCGAAGGCGTGGTCGATAAGATATTCGGCATTGACGCCGAGCTCGTCGTAGAGCAGGTTCTCGTCGAGTGCGGCGACGCCCATTAGGTCGTAGACGCCGTATTTCTCGAGACGGGCCGCCACGCCGGGGCCGATGCCCCAGATGTCGGTGATGGGGCGATGGGGCCAGATCTCCTTGCGAAAGGTCTCGTCGTCGAGTATGCCGATACGGCTGGGCACGTGCTTGGCGGTAATATCGAGTGCAACCTTGGCCTGGAATAGGTTGGGGCCGATGCCGACCGTCGCCGTGATGCCGGTGCGCGCCAGGACCTCGTCGCGCAGTATGCAGGCGAAGCCTTCCGCATCGGTGTGATAGAGGTCCAGATAGGGCGTCACGTCGATAAAGCACTCGTCAATTGAGTAGACGTGAACGTCTTGCGGACTGACGTATTTCAGGTAGATACCGTAGATCTGCGCCGACACCTCCATGTAGTGCTGCATGCGCGGTACGGCCTTGATGTAGTCGATGCCATCGGGTATTTCGAACAGGCGACAGCGATTGTGAATCCCTAGGTCCTTCATGGCCTGCGTGATAGCGAGACAGATGGTCGTGCGTCCGCGCGATTCGTCGGCAACGACCAGGTTGGTGGTGAGCGGATCGAGCCCACGATCGACGCACTCGACGCTGGCATAAAACGTCTTGAGGTCGATACAGATGTAGGTGTGCTGCTCGTGCGCCATCTGTGCCCTTTCATCAAACACATGTTCTTATCGAATACCTGTTCGATAATACCCGCTCGACCGGACACCGTCAAAACCTACCAAAAAGGGACAGGTTTTTTTGGTCGGTTTACCGAGTGCTTACGGTGGGTCGGTAGCCTTAATGTGTTAAATACGCTGAGGGGGTATGGATGACCATAGGTATGGGTGATCTTGCACTTTTGATACTGTTCGTGCTGTGCCTTGCGATCTTTGTTTACCTGCTGATCAAGGTCCTCAAAGGACGGGCTATAAGAATCGATGAGGTGGGATACTTGCTGCTTGTTGAGAGGCTTCGGTCGCCGGTGTTGACGGCCGCGATGAAAGCCGCCTCGAGTTTGGCGTCGCTGCCGTTTGTCGTCGGTGTGCTAGCCGCGGCGATGCTGTGGGCGCCCAATTGGGCCCATGTTGTCTGGGCCGCCTTCAATGTCGGTGCTATCAGCGCAATCGACCAGCTGTTAAAGGTACTTGTGCGTCGACCTCGTCCACAGGGATTTCGGCTTGTCGAGGCACCGGGGCTGAGCTTCCCCTCGGGCCACTCGATGGCGGCCATGGCGTTTTATGGCTATGGCATATGGTTGGTGCGGTGTGGCGTGTGTGGCCTTCCGTTCGGCGCCGCCATCGAGGTTGCACTTGCGTGCGTCATCCTTGCGGTGGGTGTCAGCCGTGTCTATCTGGGCGTGCACTACGTTTCGGATGTGCTGGGCGGGTTTTGCCTGTCTTTTGTCTGGCTCATCCTGTTCGTGCGTCTTGGCCCTTGGATTTTGACCGCCTAATTGTCGCAACTGGACGCCATGTCGGATCGAATCTGATTTTAACGCAGCCCTAAAGAGCGCGAAACAGCTCGGAAAAGCTCGCTTCGTAGCATGAGCCTAACGATCGATACCACCATAAAGCACGGAAGGGTTGTGGGGACAATGGTCAACTATGGGTTTGGTATGCCGACGCGCTTGGTTGCGGATGGGGATGTGGCTCGCTGGTGCGGACGATTGGTTGCCCACTATGGCGGCACCAAGGCACTGGTCGTGCTGGGAGGCGACAAGCACACGCGTGATGAGCTTGTTTCGGCGGCGCTGGGCTCGCTCGATCGCGCCCTGCTCGAACGCATACTCTTTCGTTGCGGCTTGGTCGGGGGCGACGGGGGAGACGATTTGGTCGATGAGGCCGTAGCCCTGGCGACCGATGAGGGCGTGGATTTTGTCCTGGCGATCGGCGATGCCGATACGGCGAGCTTTGTGCGCGAACTTGCTCGTCGCATGGCCGTGCTCGATGCCGGCGAGGACGGCTTTGTTCCCTACGGATGTATCGTCTCCGAGGGAAAAGTGCCCGCCGTTGTGGGTGCCGGCGAGGTTCCCGTTTTTGCCATTATCGCACCCGAGCTGTTGGAGGGCATCGGCTCTCCCTTGCGCGAGCTGCTCGGCAGCGTATGCGCCGCGGCATAATGGCTCACCAGGAAGGGGCAGGTAAATTATGGTAGGTAAAGCGTTTGACCTGCCAAAATAAACCTGCCCTTTTTTGGTCGGTCGCCGTTCGGGGGCCGATTGGCAACGCTCGCTGATTACGGTCTTGACCTGCGTTAGAATAGGGGCATCTGATTATCCGGGCGCATGGAGGAATGCGCCCGTATGCTGAGGAGGACTTTATGGCAACTGTTGCCGCACCTATCGACGCTACGTCGACCGCCGCTTGGAAGGCGCTCGAGGCCCATCAGGAGAAGCTCGAGGCCGAGGGCATCGACCTCAAGGCCTGGTTCGCTGCTGACGCCGACCGCGTGAATAAGTTGAGCTTTGACGCCGGCGACCTGCACTTCGATCTGTCCAAGAACCTGGTGACCGATGAGACCGTCAAGCTGCTGTGCGATCTTGCCCGCGAGGTGAAGCTCGAGGAGCGCCGCGACGCCATGTTCTCCGGCGAGCACATCAACACCACCGAGGACCGCGCTGTTCTGCACACCGCGCTTCGCCGTTCGGCAAGCGAGAAGGGTCAGCTCATCGTCGACGGCCAGGATGTCGTCGCCGACGTGCACGAGGTTCTCGACCGCATGTACGCCTTCGCCGAGCGCGTGCGCTCCGGTGAGTGGAAGGGCGTTACCGGCAAGAAGATCGAGCACCTGGTGTCCATCGGCATCGGCGGCTCTGACCTGGGCCCGGTCATGGCTTACGAGGCCCTGCGTCCCTATGCCGACGCCGGTATCGATTGCCGTTATATCTCCAACATCGACCCCAACGACCAGGCCGAGAAGCTCAAGGGTTTGGATCCCGAGACCACGCTCGTGATCATCGTCTCCAAGACCTTCACCACGCTCGAGACTCTCACCAACGCTCGCGAGGTCAAGACCTGGATACTCGAGCAGCTCAAGGCTCAGGGCGCCATCGATGGCTCCGATGAGCAGAACGCCGAGGCCGTGGCAAAGCACTTCGTCGCCGTTTCCACCGCACTCGAGAAGGTTGAGGCCTTCGGTATCGACCCCGCCAACGCCTTCGGTTTCTGGAACTGGGTCGGCGGCCGCTACTCCGTCGACTCCGCCGTGGGCCTGTCGCTGATTGTCGTGCTCGGCCCCGAGCGCTTCCAGCAGTTCCTCGAGGGCTTCCATGCCATCGACGAGTACTTCTGCAACACGCCGCTCGAGAACAACGCCGTCGCGCTGATGGGCCTGCTCAACGTCTGGTACGTCAACTTCTTCGGTTCCAAGAGCCACGCCGTGCTTCCGTACTGCCAGTACCTGCACCGTTTCCCGGCCTACCTGCAGCAGCTCACCATGGAGTCCAACGGCAAGCACGTCCGCTGGGACGGCAGCGCTGTGACCTCCGACACCGGTGAGATCTTCTGGGGCGAGCCCGGCACCAACGGTCAGCACGCCTTCTACCAGCTGCTGCACCAGGGCACCGTGGTGGTCCCGGCCGACTTTATCGCTTTCGCCAACACTGCCAACCCCGCAACCGACAGCGGCCAGGATGTCCACGAGCTGTTCCTGGGCAACTTCCTGGCCCAGACCAAGGCGCTCGCCTTTGGTAAGACGGCCGATGAGGTGCGCGCCGAGGGCACGCCCGAGCAGATCGTCCCGGCCCGCTGCTTTGAGGGCAACCGCCCGACGACCTCGATCTTCGGCGACACGCTGACCCCGTTTGCGCTCGGCGAGCTCATCGCCCTGTACGAGCACATCACGTTTGTCGAGGGCACGGTCTGGGGCATCGACTCCTACGACCAGTGGGGCGTCGAGCTGGGCAAGCAGCTTGCCAAGCAGATTACCCCGGCCTTCCACGACGACGCCGCCAAGGCCGAGCAGGACGCTTCGACCCAGGCGCTTATCGAGTTCTACCGCGCTCACCGCAAGTAGCTTTTCGGCTGACTTGGCTTATGACGAAAGGGGCCCGTATCCTATCGGATGCGGGCCCCTTTGCTTTGCCGTGGTCCCGGGGCGCACGGCCTTTGTGGAACATCGCCGGGGCGCCGCGCGCTGCGAGAACCCTGCTCCTAGATCTCGGTCTCCGCATGGCCTCGCTGCGCCTCGGGCAGCTCCCCGTAGAGCGGATGGTCTTCGAGCCTAAAGCGCTCGACCTGTTCGGGAATGCGACCGCGTACAAAGAGCCACGAGCGATCGATCGGCGTCGCCATGAGCGTGCTGGGCAGCGCGTCGGCGCGGTCAGAAAACACCCGGGCACTCTCGGGATCCTGGAACGCCAGCACCAGATGCGTGTCGCAGTTGCCCATGATGGAGCGTGCGCGTGCCTCGCCATAGAGCGCATCGAGCTGGTTGGTCGACTGCAACAGCAGCGTTGCCCAGATGTTGCGGCTTCGGATAATCGAGAGCACGTTGTCGATCTGGGGGATCTGCAGATTTGCGAAGTCATCGAGCATAAAGCGCACGGGCACGGGCAGGCTGCCGTCGGGCTGCCTATCGGCCTCACGAATGAGGCCCATAAACGCCTGCGTAATAAAGAGGCCGGTCAGCGGATCGAGATTGCGGTCAATATCGCTCACGGTTACAAACAGGGCGCAGGGGGTGTGTCCCATGGAAGCGAAGTCCACCTGATGGCACTCACGATAGAGCTGTGCCGCACCGTCGAATCCCAGACACATGACCTTTTCGGCAAGGATGCCGACGATGCTCGCGTGCATGCGCTCGGCATTTTGCGTAATGGCGTAGCGCCGCCATAGCGAGAGGGCATAGCTTTGGGGGTCGGTCGTGATCAGATCGTCAAACAATCGGGCCGTGGCATCGTCCTGCAGGTGCTCGATCAGCTTGATGACCGAGCTGATCGTCTGCTCGTCGGCGGGTAGCTGTTCGGCGACGTAGGCAATAAGACACGACAGCAGGTTTGCCGCCGCATGATCCCAAAAAGGCTGGTTGTTGTCCTCGATGGGGCAGATGGCCTTTGCCACCGAGAGGATGTCCTGCTGGTTGGGCCTGCCGTCCGCCTTGCGGCGAATGTGCCTCAGGGGGTTGTAGCCGCAGCGCTCGATGCCGAGCGCAAGGGCCGGGACGGTGTTGAGGTCGGCGAAGTTGAGGCATTGCACGCGGTAGCCGTGGGCTGCCAGCACGGGTCCCACTTCGCGACAGAGCGTGCCTTTGGTGTCGAGCACGATGTAGCTTGCGTTCATTTGCAGCAGGTTGGGCTTGAGGACGTTTCGGGTCTTGCCGGCTCCCGAGGGGCCGATTACAAGTGCGTTGTTGTTGAGTCCCGTTTGGCGGGTGTCGCAGGAAAGCGTTCGATCCTTGGCGAGGATGGTGGACGATGCGGACTCAGATGCGACGAGGCGGCTGGCGAGGTTAGACATGGGCGACCTCCTTGGTGGTCGAGAGGATTTCGTGGGCAAAGCCGAGCTCGACGGCGCGCTTGGCCGAAAGGTAGGTGTCTTTTGCAGTGAGGGCCTGGATGCGCTTGGGCGTGAGGCCGCTGCGGTCCGAGAGGATTTGCGTGAGGGTCTTGCGGGTCTGCATGAGACGCCGGCTGGTTTCCTGCAGCGCAAGTGCCGAGCCGCCTGCCCCCTGGGGGATCAGCGGGTCGTGAATCATGAGCTCTGCATGGGGCGCCATACGGCGATCGTCGCCGCCCATAAAGATCACGGCGCCCATGGACGCGGCGAATTCCAGGCAGACGGTGCGGATGGGGCACGATGCGAGGCGCATGGCGTCATAGATCGCGAGACCCGATCGCACGCTTCCGCCGGCGCTGGCGACAAATATGGTGATGGGGCGGCTGGGGTCGGTGGCATCGAGCAGGCGGATCTGCTGGCATAGGTCGTGGGCCATCGGGGTTTCGATGTTTCCCATGACGGAGAGCTCGCGACGGGCGAGCATCTCATCGTAAATGCTGGTGAGCGTGATACCTCGGGCGGATTCACGCATGGTGAGGGGGCTGATGATGGGGGAATGATTGGTGTCCATGAGGACTCCTTTCTGTTGGTTGTGTTGTGGAATAGGATTGTTGCCCGCGGAGGGGCTGGCGGGCTACAGGGTTCGTCCGAGCCTGAGATCGAGCTCGGTTGTGGGGCAGGCTGCCTGTTCGTGCGGCTCGCAAGCGCCAAGGGCTCCAAAGCGATGGAGCGTTGCGGCGGGCGTGGTGTAGGCGAGCCGCAGCTGATGCTCGACAGGGGCACATCCGTCATTTTTGTAATGAGCCGCGTAGTACTGCGCGATGCTGGCGTTCATCTCGCTGCCATTGCGATGGCGCTCAAACTGGCGTCTGCAGGTCTCGATGATCTTTGCTACCGACTTGGGTGCCGTCGCGGGAACAAGGGCGAGATAGCCCTCAAATAGCTCGTTGATGCTCAGGAGGCACAGCAGATCGATCAGCGTCCTTATGGCTGCTCCCTCGGCGGAAAAGTGCGCGGTCATGCGGTTATATCGGTTGCGGTCGACGATGGCCGCATGGGGTCTTGGAGTTTTCTGTCCCGTGGTCCCGGGCTTTTGCCGCGCCTGTGTATTGAGCTCGACGTTGCAGCGCTTGAGGCCGTCCAACGGAATGAACAGTGCGGTGCGCAGGGTGTTCCGCTTGCTTTCGAGTTCATGACGCTCGTCGGGTTCCCATTCGAGCTTGAGTTTCGTGTCAAGCGCCGTAAGCATATGGGCTAGGCAGCCTACGGTAAGAACGTACGAATCGTTGTCGCGTTTTGGGGCATAGGGGTCTGTCAGCTTGCGAATGTCGGGGTCGCCCATGATCTTTGTGCAGCGCTTCAGCAGTTGAGGGTGGTCGGCCAAGATCGTCGCGAGCGGTAGCGACGCGTAGTTCTTGATGGTCGCGGCGGCAAAGGCGGCGTCATATTCGTTTGCATATGCTCGCTCAATGCGGGCATCCAGAATGCTTTTCTTATCGCCGTCTTCAGCGTGGTGGTTTGTCATAGCTTCTCCAATCGGTTGATGTTCGTGCTGTTTGTTGATGTGTTGGTTGTCGTGAGTGATGTGCTTGCCGTGGGTGATGTGCTGACGTTGGGGTGCTATGCGGTTTTCAATGAGCCCGTGAGGCAGTTGCTGCAGGGGCGGGATGGAACGGCCCATGCAAGGCGGAAGGCATCGTGCTCAAAATCGAGACAGCAATGCCCTGGGTGCCTCACATGTGGCAGTTACCTCATTAAGTTGTCATTGCGTTTGGGGTTGTACTTTGCCGATCTTCCTTCTCTTACACGCTAAAACTCAAACTTCATATGCTCGATCTACTTAAAACCGCAACGGCGGTCTTTTATCAACTTATATGTCGGAACGCGTCTTTGCAAGTACTTTTTTGCGTTTGTTTCAAATGGGGTGGTTTTGCAACCGTCACGCGCCACGCTATGCGAACGTGCCCCTTTTCTGTTGTCGGTCGGATACGATGAGTCGCGTGACGTCGTCAGAGGTCGAATTCGACCGCTAACGGCGTTGTGCAGCTCATCATTTCTGGTCGCAAACAGTAAAGGGGCATGAGGGTGTATTGAGGGGGGATGTCTTGCTGTCGGCATCCGCGTGCGGTGCCATTCGCTGTCTGTAAATATACGTTTACAGCTAATTTCATACCACTTGTCGGAATGCGGACGCTGTCCTTGTATGTCGGGCGTACATTGAACGTGGTTTTTCGCGTGAAACCACGAATCGGTTGTCAGTCCTGAACAAGGAGGCCCAGCATGACACTTGCCAAACCCATCAATAAATACATCGACTATATCGATGCCCCCGAGGACACGTTTGAGCAGTATGTCGAGAAGGCGTTAAAGTACAACTTTCGCTGCGTATTTGCGAACCTTCAGGAGTACGAGACGGGCCGCGCCATGCTCGAGGGCTCTGACATCATCCTTGCCGGCGCCATCGACTTTCCCCAGGGCACTATGACGCTTGAGGAGAAGCTTGCGAGGTTTGAGGAATACGCTGCGTGTGGCTTTACCGAGATTGACTACGTTTTGAATCAGGGGTCGATCGAGAACCGCGATTTTGATGCCATCGAGCGCGAGATGACTACCATTGCTGATTTTTGTCGCGCGCATGGCATCACTGACAAGGTAATCGTCGAGATGTGCAAGCTGGACGGCGACGACGCCGCCAAGCGCCGTGTATGCGAGATCGCGCTGGAGGCCAAGCCGGGATTCCTTAAGACATCGACCGGCAGAAGCTTTGGCGGTGCTAAGCTCGAGGACGTGCGGCTGATGCACGAGGTACTCGGCGATGCCGTGGCAATCAAGGCGGCGGGCGGTATCCATAATTACGAAGAGGCTTGCGCATTCATCGAGGCCGGCGCCAGCGCGTTAGGCGCATCGGCGGGCATCGCGATCGTCGAGGGCGCACCGACGGATGAGCGTCGCTAGCAGACGTATTTGACCTGAGCGATAAAGCTTCACGACCACACGCCGTTCATGTTCGAGACAATATGACTTTTTGCCCGTTGTAAACGGAGTCGCGATGGGTGTTCTGTATGATGGCTCAGACAAGGTTGTTCAATGACAGGGAGGCATATATGGCAATCAAAGCCATCGCGATGGATATCGACGGTACGCTCACCAACGATCAGAAAGTGATTAGCCCGCGTACGCGCGAGAAGCTGCTCGCGGCGCAGGAGTCGGGCATTAAGCTCATCTTGGCTTCGGGCCGTCCCGCATGGGGACTGCACGCCTTGGCGCAGGAGCTCGACCTTCAAAACCATGACGGTCTGCTGGTTGCCTTTAATGGCGCGCATGTGGTCGACGCTCAGACCGATGAGGTCCTTTTTGACCAGGCTATGCCGGCTGACGAGCTGCACCGTCTGATTGATCACCTGCGTAATTTTGACGTGATCCCTATGATTTCGCTCGGTCGCGATTTGCATGTCGTGGATTCGTACCACTGCATGATTACGCTGCCGGATGGCTCGCAGAAAAACATTGTCAAATACGAGCGCGATGCCTGCGACCTTAAGATCCGCGAGGTCGAGAGCTTGCATGAGGTCGTGGACACTTATCCCGTGGACAAGCTGCTGACGGCGGGCGATCCGGCCTACCTGCAGGCACATTACGAGGAAATGTATGCGCCCTTTAAGCAGACGCTTTCGGGCATGTTTACGGCCGACTGGTACTTTGAGTACACGGCGCCCGGTATCGACAAAGCCCGTGCGCTCGAGGGTGCTCTGCCCAAGCTCGGCATCGATGCCAGCGAGGTCGTATCGTTTGGCGACGGCCAGAACGACAAGTCCATGATCGAGTGGGCTGGTACCGGCGTCGCCATGGGTAACGCTGTCGATGAAGTCAAGGCCGTGGCCCAGATGGTGACCGCCAACAACAACGAAGACGGTATCGCGGTGGCACTTGACCAGCTACTGGGTTAGAATCGCCGATAGTGCATGGTTCGGGCGTCCGCTTGCGGGCGCCCTTTTGTTAGGGAGGGTGCCGTGTCCGCATTTCCGTTCGACGCCGTTATCTTTGACATGGATGGCGTCATCGTCGATACCGAGTATTACTACCTGGGCGAGACTGCCGCGTTTGCCAAGGAGCTTGGGCTTAATCTGACTCAAGAGGAGTTGAATGGGCAGGTCGGTACCTCGCATCAGTTCTTCCTGCATATGCTGGTCGATTGGTTTGAGCGCGCCGGTAAGGGGCATTTCACTGGCGATGAAGCGTTGGCCCGTTGGGACGAATGGGCTCATAAGCGTCCGCGCGACTATCAGGCTTTGATTAACCCAGGCGCCGTGGATACGATTCGAGAGCTGCCGCGCCGTGGCGTTCGCGTGGCGCTTGCCAGCTCGTCTCCCATGGTTAGCATCGAGGAAGTGCTCAACGCATGCGGGCTGTCGGATGCCTTTGAGTATGTGGTGAGCGGCGAGCAGTTTAAGGAGAGCAAGCCCGAGCCCGACATCTACCTGCATGCGCTGGACCTGCTGGGGCTGCCCGCGAATCGCTGCTGCTGCGTCGAGGATTCGGTGCCTGGCATCACTGCCGGCAAGCGAGCCGGCCTGACAGTCATTGCCAAGCGCGAGGAGCGCTTTGGCTTTAGCCAGGATGCCGCGGACAAGATTATCGACCAGCTGCCGGAGCTGCTCGCGCTTTCTTAGGGGTGCGGTAGTTGCGCGTTTTTCGGGTCTGATGAGTAAATACCCGACATTTTGGTGCGGCACCTAGCATACTTTAAGCTAATGCGGGCTTAAGGACTTGTTGAATGCCCTTAAGCCTGTTTTAGACTTAATCGTGCTTGGAGAGGGTATATGCCACCGACTGAAGGGCTAACTGACGGTAAAGCAGCGATACCGCTGTACCAACAGGTTATTGATATCATCAAAAACGAAATCAACTCCGGCGCCTACAAGGCAGGCGCGCGGATACCCAACGAATTCGAATTGGCTGAGAGCTATAAAGTTGGCCGCGTTACCGTGCGGCGCGCTATTGAGGAGCTCGTCCAGCAGGGCTATCTAACGAAGCGACAGGGGAAAGGCACGTTTGTCAATGCCCCCAAGCTCAAGCGCAAGATTCGCCAGAAGGATGACGTCCAGAGTTTTTCGGACGCATGCCGCGTTAACGGAATGGAACCGGGGGCGTGTGTCATTTCGAGAAAGATACTGCCGGCGGATTCCACCGAAGCACAGTTCTTTGGTGTTCCCGTTGGAACTGACTTGATTTGCGTCGAGCGCGTGCGCACTGCCGATGGCGTCCCTGTCATGCTCGAGAACAACATATATGTTTACGAGGACAACGCCTATCTATCAGCGGCACCTCTATCGAACCAATCCATTTTTGAGTTCGTGCGCAACCGGACGGGCCGCACGCCCGCGTTTACCGACCCGTGCACGCTCGAGATCGCGTGCGCGTCGCCCGAGGTCGCTCGACTGTTGGCAGTTCCCGTTGGCGAACCCTTGTTTTATATGGAAGCCTTCTTTTTCGATGAGCAGCGGCGGCCGTTTATCATCGGTCGTCAGCGGATCGTTGGGTCTCGCTACGTTTTTGACATCTAGGACATTGCGAATGGAAACGCCCGGTGGATCATCTCACCGGGCGTTTCCATACCGTTCATGGCGCAAACGCGACCGTTCAACCGCGTTGCGGCAATCAGTTTGAAATTATCTTGATGAAGGGAAAAGCTGCTGGTAATCTATGGGACGTCATAGAACGTTTGCATTGTGCAAACGTTGAAGCGAGATGCGATGCAGTCTCGAGTTCTTTGGAGGTATCTATGTCAGATACGAAGGCGAAGAAGACAAACAGACGTTTTAAGTTCAAATTACCGCATGTCTATACGATCATGTTCTTGCTGATCGTTGTCTTTGCGGTCCTGACTTGGATCGTTCCCTCTGGTCAGTATCAGCGCAAGACGATTTCGACAGCGGCGGGCGAGCGTGAAGTCGCCGTTGCTGGAACCTATGAACAGGTCGATAAGAACTACACCGATTCCGAGACCGGCGAGACCATCAATCTGGGCCAGGATATCTTCGCGGTTCTGCAAGCGCCCACCAAGGGTATCCAAGAGGCTGCCGACGTCGTTGCGTTCGTCTTATTGATTGGCGGATCGTTCGCGATCATCACCAAGACCAACGCTTTGAATGCCGGCATGAGCCGTGTGATTAAAAAGCTCAAGAACAAGGACATCCTCATCATTCCCATCACGATGACATTGCTGTCCATTTGCGGCACTACGTTTGGCATGTCTGAGGAAGCCCTGCCGTTCTATGCCATCTTCATTCCCATCATGATGGGTATCGGTTATGACTCGATGACGGCATTCATCATCTGCTTCCTTGGTCCTAACCTGGGATATTGTGCTTCGACCATCGACCCGTTTAATGTTTTGATCGCCCAAGGCATCATTGGCATCGAGGGTAATCCGCAACTGTGGCTGCGCGCCGTTTCTTGGGTCATCTTCACTGCCGTCGGTATCGCATGGGCCATGCGCTACGCCATGCGCGTCAAGAAAAACCCCGAGTCGTCCATTGTGTACGAGGACGATAAGCTCAAGCGTATTGAGTTTTCCGTGACCGATGCCTCCATCGAGGAAGAGTTCACTATCCGTCAGAAGCTCGTGCTTATCGATTTTGCTTGCGGTATGGGCATTATCGTCTGGGGTCTTGTTACCCAGGGCTGGTACATGAATCAGATTTCCGCCGTGTTCCTTGGCATGGGCTTGCTTGCCGGTATCCTGGGCGGCCTTGACCAGCAGACGATCGCAGAGGAGTTCGTTAAGGGTCTCGCCGACTTTGCGTACGCTGCCGTCGTTATCGGTATCGCTCGCGGTATTCTGGTCATCGCCGAGGGCGGCATGATCATCGACACCATCCTCCAGGCGCTTGCTACCGCGCTCGCCGGTGCACCTGCCGCCGTCTACACCACGTTTATGTATGTCGTCCTTGGCCTGCTCTCTTTGCTGGTTCCCTCGAGTTCTGGCCTGGCGGCGCTCACCATGCCCGTTATGGGCCCCCTGACCGAGCTCATGGGCCTCAATCCCGAGGCGGCCGTCACCGCGCTCCAGTTTGCCAACCAGACCATCAACACCATCAGCCCCGTGGCGGGTATGACGGTCGCCGGCCTTGCCGTGGCTAAGATTTCGTTTGGCCAATGGTGGAAGACCATTTGGAAGATCTTCATCTTCATGGTCGTGTTTGGCTTGGTCATTACTGCCATTTCCGGCATGCTTCCGGCGTAGGTGGTTGTGATGTCTGATCGTTTGACGGTCCTGACGTCTAAGAGCGTCTTTACCGGTACGGGGGACCTGCCGTTTGAAGGTTTCGTAGCGGTCCGTGGCAATCGAATTGAGGCTGTTGGCACCAAGTGTGAGCTAGCTTCGTATTTGACCCAGGCGGACGAGGTAGTTGACCTGGGCGACCGCACCGTCATGCCTGGCCTGATCGATGTACATACCTTCTATACAGGCTGGGCGCTGCGGACGTTGGGGCCTGATCTGTCCGGCATCGCTGATGCCAAAGAGGCCGTGTCGCTCTTGCGTGCATGGAAAGAAGATCGTCCGGATTGCGCGGCGGCTTTTGGCCACAACCTACCCGAAACGTTGGCATCGGATGCCGAGAACGCAAATACAGCAGCTGTGTTTGACGAGTGTTTTGGCGATATCCCCGTCGTCTGCTTTACACCGGGCGCGGATACCTGTGTTCTCAATGCTGCCGCCAGTGCGCGATACGGCTTCACACCCCAGGCGTGCTATGCCGAGAAGATCTGGCGCATGATGAGCGATTTCCTCGCGCTGCCCGAGGTGCGTGCAGGGTATTCGGACTACATGAGCATGCTTAACGAACGCGGCGTTACCGCCATCAAGGAGATGGCGTTTGATGACTACTACGGCTTTGCCGACGAAATGGCTCGCCGTGAGGAATCTGGTGAGCTGACGGTTCGCGTCTCTATGATGTCGCAGCCGGTGGGTGCCGGTGCAAATCTGGCATATGCCCGCGAGGCACGAGAGCGCTTCCGGGGACCGTTCGTTCGTTTTTCTGGCTTCAACCGTATGACCGATCGCGGCGTATGGGCGGGGCTTGCCGAGATGATTGACCCCTATGCGGACTCGGCCGATGCGGGCGCTGCCGGCAAGACGGTCGTCGAGGAGCCAGAGTGGGATCTGATTGAGAACGAGCTGCGTGCAATTGATGCTGACGGCTTCCGATATTCCTTGCATTGCCAGGGCGATGGCGCCGTTCGTCGCACCGTGGCGCTCTATGCCTCGCTGCCTCGAGACGAGCATGGACGGATGCTTCGCCGCCATGCGATTACCGATCTCGAGAACTCTGACCCGACCGATCTTGTCGAGTTTGGCAAGTTAGGTGGAATTTGCGAGGTCTATCCGCAGATTCTGACGCTGGACCGGCGCGAGGATTGCCTGTCGATGATGCGTCGACAAATTGGCGAGACGCGACTTTTGCACAGCTGGAATCGCCGCGGCATGGAAGATTCCGGATGCACAGTGTGCTGCGGCACGGATCTGCCGCTGCTGATTCCGAGCCTGGGCGAGTCAATCTACAGCGCGTGCGGCGGATTCTTCGCCGACGGACTGCCCGTGAATGAGGTCAACACGCTGACGCTTGTCGAGCTCTTGCGCGCTTGGACTGCCGGGGGCGCGTACGACCTGATGCGCGAAGACGAGCTGGGTACGCTCGAGGTTGGCAAGCTTGCCGATATCTGCGTGCTCGATCGGGATGTGTTCGACCTCGATTATCGCGACGCACGCGATCTTGCGGTTGACATGACGATGTCGGACGGACAAATCGTGTTCGATCGAAATAAGGAGGCATAAGATGTCTGAATCCAAACCGACGCTGCACCGCGAACAGATTGCGGGCATGAATATCCACTACATCATGTGGTCGCTCGATTACTTCCTTGATGTGCAGCAGCGCTTGGGCTTTGAGTCCATTGAGCTGTGGTGTGCAGAGCCGCATGTGACGCTCGACCACACGGGCTACTTTGAGGCTGAGGTCCTGGCGAAAAAGGCTGCAGACCGTGGGCTTAGGTATCGTACTCTGTGCCCCGAGAATGTTGTCTATCCTTGGCAGTATTGCGCACGCAAACCGCTGCATGAGCAGCGCAGCCTGGCGTACTTTAAGCACGGCATTGAGCTTGCCGAGGTACTTGGGTGCGACCGCATGTCCATCAACTCGGGCTGGGGCGACTGGGACGAGGACCGCGAGGAAGCCTGGAAGCGCAGCCGCGAGCACTTGTCCATTCTGGCGGAGTATGCCGGCGAGCACGGTCTGGTGCTTACGATGGAAAGCCTGCGTCCCGAGGAGAGCAACCTTGTGACGACGGTTTCCGATGCGAAGCGCATGATTGACGAGGTCGCGAGCCCGTACTTACAGCCCATGGTTGATACAACCGCGATGGGCGTTGCAGGCGAGACGTTCGAGGACTGGTTTGCCGCCTTTGGTGATGGGGCAATTCACGAGATGCACTTTATCGACGGTGACCCGTATGGCCATCTGGTGTGGGGCGATGGCAAGCACGATATGGACGCCTTCGTCGCCACGCTCAACGCCCATGGTTTCGACGGCATGCTGGGCCAGGAAATCACGGACGGTCGTTACTACGATGATCCGGCGGCGGCAGATGTCAAGAACATGGCCGCATTCGAGAAATATCTGATTGACTAAAACAACCATCGGCCACGCAACCAACGTCATTGATTGCGGGCCAAACAAGAAAGGAACTGGATATGAACGCACACGATCTGATCAAAGAGGCAATTGCCGAGAAGGGCAAGTTCGACAGCGTCTACTGGATTGCTTGCGGTGGCTCCATGATCGATTTGATCCCGGCTCATGAGCTTCTGCAGCGCGAGGCAACCACCTTCACTTCGTATATCTATACGGCTCGCGAGTTCGATATCATGCGTCCGCGTCGTCTGGGCGAGAAGTCCCTGGTCATCGCTTGTAGCCACAGCGGCAACACCCCCGAGGTCGTCGAGGGCTGCGAGATTGCCCTTGCTGCCGGCGCTACGGTGATCGCCCAGACCGACAACGCTGGATCCAAGATTGACTCCGGCAAGTGGACCACGTGGGTCTACCCGTGGGGCGAGGGCGTGCCGCAGGCCGAGGTCCCCGCTGGCATTTCGCTGTCGCTTGCGGCCGAGCTGCTCGATCAGCAGGAGGGCTACGCCGATCTCGCCGATATGTATGCCGGTATCGCCGAGATGGATAAGATTCTTCCCCCGGCACGCGAGAAGGTAAATGCCGAGCTGGGCGATCGTTTTGCCAAGCTTTGCCAGGAGCACGAGTTCTTCTACATTCTGGGCAGCGGTCCCAACTTTAGCCAGACCTACGGTTTCGCTATCTGCTCTCTTATGGAGATGCAGTGGCAGCACTGCAGCTACATCCACTCTGCCGAGTACTTCCATGGCCCCTTCGAGGCTACTCAGGATGGCGTTTTTTACTTCCTGCAGATGGGCTCCAGCGAGTGCCGTGCCATGGACGAGCGCGCCCTGGCGTTCCTTAAGACGCATACCGATACGCTGATGGTGCTCGATGCCAAGGAGTACGGTATGGAAGCCGTGCCGGCGAGCGTCCGTGCCTATCTGGACCCGGTGCTGTTCTACGCCATGAACTGCGAGCTGCGTGCTGCACGCGGCAAGGTGTTTGATCACGATCCCGATTTCCGTCGCTATATGGGTGTTGTCGAGTACTAGAAGGGACAAAGGCCATGGCATTTAACGTTAACGCGCTCGGATTTGGCGACAACGTCGTCGATCGCTACGAGCATATCCACACCATGTATCCCGGCGGCAATGCGGTGAACTTCGCCGTTTATGCCAAGAAATGCGGTGCCGCACGCTCTGCATACATGGGCATTTTTGGTAATGACGCCGCTGCCGAGCATGTCATTGCAAGCCTCGAGGATGAAGGTATCGAGCTTGACAAGTGCGAGCAGATGATTGGCGAGAACGGAGCGGCTCGCGTGACCGTCGTTGACGGTGACCGTGTCTTCCTCGGCTCCAACGAGGGCGGTATCCGTGGCGATGCGCGCTATGTCCTCGATCGCTTTGACCTTTCGTACATGAAGCAGTTCGATGTGGTTCATTCGGGCAACTATTGCTTTACCGAGCGCGAGCTGCCCAAGCTGAAGGCTGCGGGCGTCACGGTCTCTTTTGACTTTTCGGACGACTCCACCGACGAGTACTACGAGCAGATTGCGCCCTACGTCGATTTCGCTTTCTTTAGTGCGGCGGATGCCGCGAGTGAGGACGAGATTCGCGAACGTCTGGCATGGGTGAAGGGCCTGGGTCCGCGTTTTGTGTCGGCTACGGCGGGCGCCGAGGGCTGCATTGCTTACGACGGCGAGCGCTATTACCGCCAGCTGGCTAAACCGGTAACGGACATGAAGGACACCATGGGGGCGGGCGACTCGTTCCTCACCTCGTTTTTGATGTGCTATCTCGATTCCGCCAAGCGTGGTGAGGATGGCGCCGAGGCCATCGAGCGCGCGCTCGACTTTGCTGCCGGGTTTGCCTCGACCGTGTGCGGTATGGAAGGTTCTTGGGGCCACGGAGCGCCAATCGTCGAATAGCTTAAGAAAGCGTACGGCGGTCTGGCTATGAGGCCTTGGACAGCCGATGCAAAACAATAAGCGAAACGCGAAAAGGGGGCTCGCCATGTGGTGGGTCCCCTTTTGAACATTGGAGAAGACCATGGGTATTAAAGCGTGCGCGGCTGGTTTTTGCTGTGCGGACGTCTATCAAAACATCGGCGTGTTCTATCCGACTGGTAATGGCATTGACTGGGGTATCCATCTTGCACGAATGGGCGTTTCGGTATCCGCCGTGTCGGTTGTCGGCAAGGACGAGTACGGAGACAAGATGAGAGAGGCGCTGGCCGCTGAGGGGCTCGATATCTCACATCTGCGGGTGGAGGATGGCGACACCTCGGTGATGCTCATGGCATTGAAAGACGGCGTCGATCGCGTGCATCTCGAGGCAATCGATGGCGTAATGGAGACATATCGACCGAATGAAGATGACCGGGCGTTTATCCTAGAGCATGACATCATTCATACCGACCTGTTTGGCAATTGTTTGGACCTCCTGCCCGAATGGCACGATGCGGGCAAGACGGTGGTTATGGACTTCTCGGTGTTCAGCCAGGATCCCGAATATGCATGTGAGAATCATTTTCCCTACGTTGACTACGCATTTATGTCGTTTGAAGAGGACACTCCGGAGCTACGAGACTGGGTACGCCACGTGCAGGAATTGGGACCGCTCGTTGCGGTTGCCACGCTTGGCGAGAAGGGAAGCATTGCCTATGACGGTGAGCGCTTCTATGAGTGCGGGATTGTACCGGCGGAGAAGGTCGTTAATACCGTGGGTGCCGGCGACTCGTATATTGCCGGGTTTACCAAGGGCGTGATCGATGGCCTTGATATTCCGGCGTGTATGAAGGCGGGCGCTGAGCTGTCGTCCCGAGTGATTGGTTCGTTTGAGCCGTACTAGGGTCAAATGCCTGGAAAGGAGTACGAAATGGTTATCGACATGTTGGTTCAGCCCATGCTCTACGGCGAGATCTGTACGCCGGGTGATGAGCCTGATGGATTCGGTTTTTGGTCACGAGAATTTGGTATGGGGCATATGGGTCCCATGGATTGGGACGAGCTTCAAGTTGAGATGGACGTCTGCGATGTGCAGAAGAGCTTGCTCATGCCGCTCGATGTAACCACGGCATGCGGAGGGCATTTTGGCACCAATGACCAGATTGCCATGCTGGTTGCCGCGCATCCCGATCGTCTGTGGGGATTTGCGAGCGTAGATCCGCGGGTGAGCAGTGCCGCAGGCGAATTGGAGCGCGCCTTTACCGAGCTGGGGGCAAAGGGGCTTTGTCTGCATCCGGCAAAGCAGGGTTTTGACCCCGATGATGCTGTGGCTGAGCCGCTTTACGAGCTGTGCGAGCGCTATAACAAGCCGGTGGTTTTTGCTTATGTGTGATAAAGAAGCAATAGAAGTGCAAAAAATTTTGCCGTTCCTA
>WGSK01000015.1:0-44851 GCA_014871655.1 Collinsella sp.
ATCTGACGTTCAACTTCAAGGGCGCGACCAGAAGGTCAGCGCCCTTGAAGTTGAACGTCACCTTGTCTCAAATGCGGCCCGCTCGCTGCCGTTGCCAAAACATCGGCGTTGCCTTGCTTCGGGAATGCGGCAGATAGGGACGTTCCTTTTTTGCCGGCAGTTTGGGACACTCCTTACGGGGCACCCCCTCCACAGCGCCTATGCTAGCTTGTCGATTTGCCCAATCTCCCAGAGCGGAATGTTGACGAGCGTGCCTTCGTCTCTATATGCCGCTAACGATGTTCTCACGCAGCGCTCGAGCTTGAACTTCTCGCAGGCAATCCTCAGGCTCTTTGCTTTGAGATTCTCTGCCGCCTTGACCTCGAGCGGAAGCACGGTCCCCGCATGGTCGACGGCAAAGTCAGTCTCTGCATTGCCGGAGGAGGATGACCAATACGCGTGAGTTTTGCCTTGGAGCAAAAGCTCCTGTGCGACGTATTGCTCGGTCAGCGAGCCTTTGAACTCCGTAAAAACAGCGGGCCCGTTCAGAACAATGGCTGGCGAGAGGCCGGAGAGTGCTCCGAGGATGCCGGTGTCGATGCAGAACAGCTTGAAGCCCGAGAGATCCTCGTAGCTTGTGAGCGGTGCTCTTAGGGCGGAAACACGTGGTACCTTATGAACGATTCCATAGTCCATGAGCCACTGGAGGCTTTCCTCAAAATCGCGTGCGCGCGCCCCGGGGCGGAGCGCACCGTAGACGAACTTCTTGTTTTCCTTTGCGAGCTGGCCGGGAAGGGATTTCCAAACCAGCCTCATGCGCTCGACGATGCGGGCTGGCGCATGCTTGCCAAAATCGGATTCGTAAGCTTCGATGATTTGCTGCTGAAGCCTGCGGGCCTCGATGAAATCGTGGGAGGTGGCGAAAGCGGAGACAACTTCTGGCATGCCACCGACAACGAGGTATTCCTTGAGCAGGCGCTCGAGCTTTTCGGAAACGTTTGCCAGCAGGTCCATGTCTGCGGCAAGGATGGCATCTGCGAGCGGATCGCCATCGACGGCACGAACGAACTCGACAAACCCCATGGGGCGCATGGTAAGCTGGTCAATCTTGCCGACGGGGAACGACTCGTTTTCGCGTCGGAGTGCGAGCCCCATATAGGAGCCGGCTGCCACGATATGGTATTCCGGCGCCAGCTCGTTGAAGTATTTGAGCGAGGTGATGCCACGCGGTGCCTCTTGGATTTCGTCGAAGATGATGAGTGTGTCTGTCGGCGTTATGGTCTGGCCGCGCAGGAGCTCTATCTGGGAGATGATGCGTTTGGGGTCAAGGCTTCCGTCGAACAGCGAACGTACGCCCGGTTCGAGCATAAAGTCAAAACGGATGACGTTTTGATACTGCTGGCCTGCGAATTCGTTGAGAAGCCAGGTTTTTCCCGTCTGGCGGGCCCCCTTAAGCAGGAGGGGCTTGCGGTTTGCCCTAGATTTCCAAGCGATGAGTTCGTCCATTAGCTGTCGCTGCATACTGCCCCCTAACGATCATGGTTAGTATAAGACCGTCTTGGTCTTTCCATCGAAAAATGTGGGAGTAAACCACGTTTTTCCATCGAATAATGTGGGAGGCAATCACGTTTTTCCATCGAATAATGTGTGGGATTAGGTCGGCACCTGGGGACGTTCCTTTTCTGCCGGCAGTTTGGGACACTCCTTGTTTTGGTGCAAATTAGTTACCCTCGCATCAGAAAACGGCGCCCGCCGGCGATGTTGTCGGCGGGCGCCGCGGTCGTGTAGGTGGCTATGTCGTGGGGGCTGCCGTTGAGCGTCCGGGTCTGTGCTCTACAGCGAGTCGATAAAGCGCTGCTGGGCGGCACGTCCTGCCTCGTCCCACTTAAAGACGCCGGCGTTGTCGAGCACGTGGCCAAACACCACGCCCACCTCCTCGTGCAGGATATCGATGGCGTTGTCGGTCGTAAGTTCATCGGCGCGGCGTGCAAAGACATCCTCGGCCCATGCGGCGTGGCTGCGGCAAAGGTCGTCGCCCTCGAGTGCGGCGCCAAGGTCGTAGCTTGCGTCGACCTTGGCGGCCAGCAGGTGCTCGCGGACGGCGCCGAGCTCGGGAACCAGGCGTGGCGGCAAAATGGCCAGGCCCATGACCTCGATCAGGCCGATGTTCTCCTTCTTAATGTGGTGGTACTCGGCATGCGGGTGGAATACGCCCAGCGGATGCTCGTCGGTCGTGATGTTGCAGCGAAGCGCCAGGTAGGCCTCGTAGATTTCGCCGCCGGCATTGCCGCGGGAGTCGACGCGGCGGATGACGGGCGTCACGGTGTTGTGCGCCACGCCATCGGCTGTGTGCGCGACGACGCCAACCGACTCATCGGTCCACTCGCGCCAGGCAAGGATAATCTTCTCGGCGGCGTCGAGCAGCTGGGCGCGGTCGTGCGAACGCAGTCGCAGCACCGAGAGCGGCCACTGCAACACGGTACCGCTGACCTGGTCAAAGCCGGGCACGCTAAACTGCGAGACCTCAGCGGCGTGCATCATGGGGAACTCGTGTGCGCCGCCCTGGAAGTGGTCGTGCGACAGAATCGAGCCGCCCACGATGGGCAGGTCGGCGTTGGAGCCAATGAAGTAGTGCGGGAACAGGTCGACAAAGTCGAGCAGGCAGGTCAGCCCCTTGCGGTCGACGTGCATCGGACGATGCTCGGAGCTCATGGCAATGCAGTGCTCGTTAAAGTACGCGTACGGGCTGTATTGGAAGCCCCAGCGCTCGCCGTCGAGCTTAATGGGGATAACGCGCAGATTCTGGCGGGCGGGATGGGCGCCGCCGTCGGCTGCAGCGGAGCGTCCGGGATAGCCTTCGTTTTCGATGCAGAGCTGGCAGGCGGGATACTTCTCGCCCGTGTTTTTGGCGGCGCCGGCCGCGGCAATATCGCGCGGGTCCTTTTCGGGCTTTGACAGGTTGATGGTAATCTCGAGGTCGCCCCAGTTGGTGGGGGTGCTCCATTTGATGTTGCGCGCGATGGCGGCACGGCGCACGTAGCCGGCGTCGCAGCACAGGCCGTAGAACCAGTCGGTCGCGGCGCGGGGCTCGTTGACGCCCATGCGTCCGTTGAACTCCTCGTTTACAACCGAAGGCCTTGGCATGAGCGCGCCCATGATGCGCATGGCGATGCGGTCGCGGCCCGATGCCGTGTCCTCGGCGGCGCCGTTGGCAACAGCCGCCTCGGCAAGCGCGGCAAGTGTGCCTTCAAGGTCAAAGTTGGGCAGGGTGTCGGGGTGCAAGAGCGAGAGTTTTTCGGCCTGGAGCGCCCAGGCCATGTCGAGCGCCGGGCCCGTAGCACCGATGCACTCGAGAATGGTGTTATACGCCCAGATGCGATCGTCCTGGCCGATCATCGATCGGTGGATAGCGTACTCGATCAGGTTCTGCGCGGCCTCGCGCACGTCAGTCATTACAGCCATGCCGCGTAAGCCCCCTTGTCAGAAATTGCGTAGTGGCGGGCAGAGCCCTCGCCCAGCCAGCCGTTCATCTTGGTGATAAAGGTGTCGACCAGGTCGAGCGGCACGAAGGCCTGGATGGTGCCACCAAAGCCGCCACCGTGGATACGGACGGCGCCACGGCCGTCGAGCACGTGCTCGGCCAGTGCCAGGGCATACATCGAGGGCTGCTCGGAGCCCAGCTTGGCAACGACATTCTGTAGGTACATGGCAGAGCTGGCGCCGGACTCGCGCGTCAGGACCAGGAACTGATCGATGTCGCCGGCGTTCAGGGCAGCCCAGCGCTTATCGACCAGGCCGTTTTCGTACCAGTAGTGAACGGCGCGCAGGCAGGCGCGGTCGCCCAGCTTGGCGCGCAGCTCGGGGAGCTTGGCGTCAAAGTCCGCCACGTTTACCTCGCACAGGCGTGCCTTGCCAAACTCGGCAGCGACGTCCTGCATCTCGCGCGGAACGGCGGCGTAGTCGTCGGTGGCGGCCACGTGGTCGGCACCGACCTTAACGAGCACGAGAGCATAACCGTGATCCTCAAGGTTGAGCTCGAGCTTCTGGGTTTTAGGCTGAGCCTGATCCTCAAAGTCCATGTAGGCGAGGCCGCCCAAGCAAACGGCGGCCTGGTCCATCAGACCGCAGGGCTTGCCGTAATAGTTGTTCTCGGTGCGCTGGCTCATCTGGGCGAGCGCGACGGGCTCGATGGCGGGTGCGCCCCAGAGCGTCTCCATGGCGCGACCGTATGCCGCCTCGACAGCAGCGGAGCTCGAAAGACCGCCGCCCGAGGGGACGGAGCAGGTGAAGGCAAAGTCGAAGCCCTGGGGCTCAACGCCCAGAGCAGCGATTTCGTGGGCCATGCCGCGGACGAGGCTCGCGGACGTGCCCTTCTCGGACTCCTGAACGTCTAGCGTGTCGAGCGCGATCTCAAACGTGGGATAGCCCTCGTCGGCTACGCGAACCTTGTTGGAATCGGTTGCCACGGCGATGCCGTCGACGGCGACATCGAGCGAGCCGGCGATAACGTGGCCACCCTCGTGGTCAGTGTGGTTGCCGCTGATCTCGGAGCGGCCGGGCGCGTGCACGTAGAGCACCTGGCGGTCGCCGATGGGGCCAAACTCCTCCTCGAACAGCTTGGTGAGCGTGGCGAATGTCTTTTCGTCGGGGGTGGTCATGGGAGTCCTTTCCTTGGCGCGCCCGGGTGGGTTTTGCGTCGTTATGAGTACGTTAACAACTTAAAGCGGCATGAACCAAGTGTTCACGATACCGCACGTTACGGGCTATGTTAACGTACTCATAACACATCGCTTGTCACTTTTTGAGAATCTGGTAATCGGTAGAAATTCAGCCGTGAACGGTACTGCCGTATGGACTTATAAAGCAGAAGAGATGCAGATAGAAAAAGTAGAGTACGTTAACATGCGTCCGACGATAGCGGGCCTCGGCGCGGGATGTATTTCTGCCCGGGCCGGCATTCACGCTATTCAGATCTCGCAAGGGTGAAGGTGATCCTGTGGCAAGGCGCCCGTCCAACGATACCAGTTCGCGTCCGGTCTCCATGGCCGACGTCGCCCGCGCTGCCGGCGTTTCGCAGCAGACGGTCTCGCGCGTTGCCAACGGCTTGCCCAATGTGAACGAGCAGACGCGCCAGCGCGTACAGGCCGCGATGCAAGAGCTCGGCTTTCGTCCGAGTTATGCTGGTCGCTCGCTGCGCGACGGCCGTTACCATTCGGTCGGCCTGTGCGTCAACGATGTCACCAAGTTTGGCAACCTCTCAATGATCGACGGCATCGCCAGCGCTGCTCGCGAGCATAATTGCGCTATCACGCTGGTCGAGATGTCCAAGACCGAGGAGTTTTCGCTTGCCGAGGCCACGCGTCGTATGGCCGCATTGCCGGTGGACGGCATCATCATCGGCATGAGCCGCATGGCGCCCGATTTTGAGACGTTTGATCCACTGCCGGGCATTGGCACGGTTATCGTCACCATGTACGCGCACCCGCGGGTGACCACGGTCGACTCCGATCATTACGGCTGCTCGCTCTTGCTTATGGATCATCTGTTTGAGCTGGGGCACGAGCAAATTCGCTATATTGGCGGCCCGTCGTTCTCGGTCGACGAACAATTTCGTCGCGCCGGTTGGCAGGATGCGCTCGAGCGTAAACACATCGAGCCGGCAGTGCCGCTCGAGGGCGACTGGTCTGCCAACAGCGGCTACGAGGCCGGCAGGTACCTGGCCGAGCACGATCGCACCATGACGGCGATTTACGCGGCAAACGATCAGATGGCAAATGGCGCGATTGCCGCGCTGCGTGATAGCGGTCTGCGCGTGCCCGAGGACGTGAGCGTGGTGGGCGTCGATGATTCGCTCGATGATTTTGTAGCACACAACGAGCTCACGACCGTGCGATTCGATCTACATCAGCGCGGACGCGAGGTGTTTGAGCATGCGGTTCCCGAGGCGGGTACGGCGGGCAAAACCGTTGCCATTCGTATTCCCGGCCAGCTCATTATTCGGCATAGCACGGCGATACCACACTCATAGTTTGCGCAGGTAAACGGCGATTTATCGTATTTCAATAACAATCGGTATGGATGCTGGCAGATAACAGTTGGGATACTGCCGAGTGTTATGATAGACGGGTTCTTTTGTCTATCTAGGAGGCTTTGCCTGATGGAGATCACCAAGGATATCCGCTACATCGGTGTCGACGATCACGACATTGACCTGTTCGAGGGCCAGTACGACGTGTCCGAGAACGGTATGGCATACAACAGCTACGTTATCTTGGGCGATAAAATCGCCGTCGCCGATTCGGTCGACGGTGGTTTTGTCGACGAGTGGCTCGACAACCTCGAGGTTGCGCTCGATGGACGTACGCCCGACTACCTGGTTATCCATCACATGGAGCCCGATCACTCCGCCGGTATAGCCGCCTTTATGGAGCGCTATCCCCAGGCGCAGATTGTTGCCAGCATGGGTGCTTTCCGCATGATGGTCAACTACTTTGGCACCGACTTCCCCGAGCGTAAGATGGTCGTCAAAGAGGGCGACGTTCTCGACCTGGGCGGCCACAGCCTGACCTTTATCGGCGCCCCCAACGTTCACTGGCCCGAGGTGCTCTTCTCCTACGAGTCCACCGACAAGGTGCTTTTTAGTGCCGACGGCTTTGGCAAGTTCGGCGCCAACGACATCGAGGATCCGGAAGGGTGGGCCTGTGAGGCTCGCCGTTACTACTTTGGCATCGTCGGTAAGTTCGGCAAATTCGTGCAGGCCGTGCTCAAAAAGGCCGCCGACCTGGACATTCAGATTATCTGCCCGCTCCACGGTCCCGTACTGACCGAGAACCTGGGCTATTACCTCGACACCTATAACACCTGGTCGAGCTACCAGCCCGAGGACGAGGGCATCACGATCGCCTATGCGAGTGTGTATGGGCACCTGAAAGCTGCCGTCGAGGAGCTCGCATCTGCTCTCGAGGCCCGCGGCCAGAAGGTCTCCGTCTTTGACCTGGCTCGCGATGATATGGCCGAGGCCGTTGAGGATGCGTTCCGCTATGACCGTCTGGTGCTCGCCTCCATCACCTATCAGGGCGAGATCTTCCCGTTCATGAGCACCTTTATCCACACGCTTGCCGAGCACGCCTATCAGAACCGTACGGTGGCGCTTGTCGAGTCCGGTTCCTGGGCGCCTGCAGCGGCCAAGATTATGACCAAGGAGCTCGAGGGTATGAAGGACATCACCCTGACGCAGAACAAGGTGACTGTGCTGGGCTCGCTCAACGAAGCCTCGCGCGCTCAGATCGAGGCCCTCGCCGACGAGCTGTCCAAGTAACGACACGTTCACTTTAGACGCTCAACCATCACAACCACCACAAAGGGGACAGGCACCTTTGTGGTGGTTTTTGTTTAAGCGCCGGCGATGACGAGGGCTGGACGTGAGCTGTCAGTGGCCTCGGCGATCGAGGTGGCGACGGCATGGTCGGGGTCACGGTCCATCACGATGGCGTCGACATCGGCAAGCTCGGCAAAGCGGTACATGCCGCGTCCGTTAACCTTGCTGGCGTCCATGAGTGCGACGCTTTGATGGGCCGCGGTGATCATAGCCGTTTTGGTCTCGGCCATCTGGGGAAAGTCGGTCGTAAAGCCGCAGCTGGGGACAAAGGCGCCGGGGCACATGACGGCCAGATCGGCATGGACCATTTGGAGCGCCTGCATAGTGAGCGGTCCGTACAAATAACGATGGCCTTTGCGCAGCGCCCCGCCCAGCATGACGACATCGACTGAGGGCATGCTCTCGTCGATGTAATCGGCAATGGTAATGTCGGCCGTGATGACGGTGATACCGCCGCGCTGATCGAGGAGCCGGACGAACTCGAGCGCCGTGGTGCCCGAGTCGACGAGCAGCGTGTCGCCGTCATTGACGAGCGCAATGGCGCTTTGCGCGATGGCCTGCTTGGCGGCGACGTTGACATTGATGCGGCGATCCTGCGTGGAGACGGTCAGGCGTTTATGGAGCGACACGGCGCCACCATGCGTGCGGCGCAACTTGCCTGCTTCGGCGAGCGCGTCCAGGTCGGCGCGGGCGGTGACGGAGGACACGCCAAAGGTCTGGGCGATTTCTGCTACCTGTACCGAGGCATTATGCTCGAGCATTTCCATGATGGCGGTACGGCGTTCGTCGGCAAAAGCACGGTTGGTAGCTTGGGCCATGCTTGCTCCATTCTCGGCTAAATTTGCAGGAATTGTGTTGACTCTATTTTCGTTCATTTTCTTTTTGAGTAAGAAAATACCTTTCGATTACTTATCTTTTCTATAAAAGAAAGACGCTGAACGCCCAAAATTCAATATCGAACATGTCCACTCGGCTCAAATTCCTTCCGTTTACTTTTCAAAAACGACTGTATTAACCTGCATGGGCTCAATATCTCGCGCGTGTAAAGGTGCTGAATTTCATACAATGAGCGCAGAAAAACGCAAGGTAAAACGCCTTGTGAACAACTACGCCCGATGTCCAGATGCGGGCGAGGGAGAGGAGCAAACGCTCATGGCACTTGTTACCACCGAAAAGATGCTCAAGGACGCTCAGGCCGGCCACTACGCTGTTGGCGCTTTCAACGTCGAGAACCTCGAGTTTGTTATGGCCGTTCTGGCCGCTGCCGAGGAGACCAAGTCCCCCGTCATCATGCAGACCACCCCGGGCACCATCAAGACCGCTGGTCTGGACTACTTCTACGGCATGGTCAAGGCTGCCGCCGAGCGCGCTTCCGTGCCCGTCGCTCTGCACCTCGATCACGGCGATGGCTATGACCGCTGCATGCAGGCTTTCCGCACGGGCTACACCTCCGTCATGATTGACGGCTCGCACGAGTCCTTCGAGGACAACATCGCTCTGACCAAGTCCGTCGCCGACGCTGGCCGCGCCATGGGCGTGCCCGTCGAGGCTGAGCTTGGTAAGGTTGGCGGCAAGGAGGACGACGGTCCCGCGGTTGAGGGCGAGAGCCCCTACACCGATCCTGCTGAGGCCAAGGAGTTCGTCGAGCGTACCGGCTGCACCTCGCTGGCCATTGGCGTTGGCACCAGCCACGGTGTGTACACGAGCGATCCGCACATCGAGCAGTCCGTGGTCAAGGCCATCCGCAACGCCGTCGACGTGCCGCTGGTCCTGCACGGCACCTCTGGTGTGCCCGATGAGCAGGTTGCCGAGGCTGTGAAGAATGGCATCTGCAAGGTTAACTACGCCACCGAGCTGCGTCAGGCCTACACCAAGGGCTTCATGGCCTACATGGCCGAGAACCCTGCCTGCTTCGATCCCAAGAAGCCGGCCAAGGAGGGTATGCGTGAGATCACCGAGCTGGTTAAGATTCGCATGACCAACCTCAACTCTGTGGGCAAAGCAGAGTAACAGCAAGGGTACTCTGATCCCACCGGACGGCTTGGGCGGGTCCCCGTACTTAGTTTCCAAAACGTCCTCGCGCATGAAGGCCCCCGTTGCCTCGCTTCTACGAAGCGTTGGCAACGGGGGCCTTGGCGCTGCGGAATGATTTTGGAAACTAAGTACGGGGACCCGCCCAAGCCGTCCTGCTCGATCGCCCTTGTGGCGTTAGGGCGGAAAGGATGGGGCGCGAGGGGCGCTTTGTTGATGAGGGGGTAGTATGCCCGGGCTTGGTTGGGGAAGGTTTTGTCTAGAGATGCTTGGAGCTTTTCGAACGATGCTCGTAAGTTGTGGCTCTGGTCGGTTGAGCGTTTGGCTTTTGTGGTTGGGGAGTCGAGGAGGCCGTTTCTCTGTGTCGGGGGGAAGGAGAAAAGGTCTGCATGTGTTAGGGATGACTGCTGTGCTGCGTCATTGGAAGAATGCATGCTTATGCGGCCTCCTCGATGTCCACCAAAAGGTTGCGCACGGGGTGTGCTGCTAGGTCCCGTGCGTTGGCAGTATTATGCCGCGGCTGCTGCAAAGAAGCGCTAAAGAAAGGCTTAACCTGGTTTGGTGTTACGATGAAACCGCAGGTCAAAGCTATCGAGTAACACTCTTGAAAGGTTTTGGGCTTAAGGGCTTTCTAAGGTTTGTGGCGTGGATGTGGCTCGCCTGTGCGGGGCGTGTGGACGGCTCGTTCCTAGCGCTGCGGCTCTGCGGCCCGCACCTGCTCGATGACCTTTTCCATCGTGCCGTCGATGCGGTCTTTTTTGAGTTCGCATTCCCAGATGGTTATAGGCGTCCAGCCCATTTGAGTGAGTGCTGCCACGGCAGCGCGGTCGCGCTCGACGTTGCGACGGAACTTTGCCTCCCAAAACTCAACGTTGCGCTTGGGCTGGCTAGGGTTGCACTTGGGGCAGCGGTGCCAAAAGCAGCCGTTGACGAAGATGGCGATCTTGCGTCCGGGGAAGGCGATGTCGGGTTTGCCGGGAACCTTCCATTCCAAGCGATAGCCCGTAAGGCCCGCGGCGCGCAGGCGCTGTCGTACGAGCAGCTCGGGCTTGGTGCTCGCGCGTTTGTTGCCCTTCATGGACTTTTTTATGGCGGCGCGACGGCGCACCAGTTCGCGCTCGTCGGCGGAAAGGTCCGAGGTATCGATGCCGTCGAGCAGACCTGGTTTGGGGTGCTTTTTGCTACGGCGCTTAGGTGCGCGCTTGGGCTTGGTGGCGGGCTCGTCGGTCGCGGTGGCCTCGGCGTCGTTGGCAGCGCCGTTGGCCTCAAGCCGGTCTTCCTTCAACTCAATCAGGGCATCAATGAGTCCCTTGTCGGCGGGCATCCATTCCACCGTGGCAAGCGAGGTGCGCGGAATCCAGCGGATATCGAGCTGGCGGTCGTGCTTCTGGGGCTCATCGGATTCATCGGCGAGTGAGCAGTAGTAGCACTCCATGGAGAGATGGAAATCGGGGTAGTCGTACTCAACGGTATAGAAATCACGCAGGTTGGTGACTTTTACCTGTAGCTCTTCCATAAGCTCGCGTCGCACGGCGTCTTCGGGTGTTTCGCCGCGCATGAGCTTGCCGCCTGGGAACTCCCAAAGTCCCTGCATGTCGCCGTAGCCGCGCTGCACGGCCAGTAGCTCGTCGGATCCTTCCTTACGAATGATCCCAGCAGCAACATGAACAGTCTTCAACAGGAGTCCTCTCTCAACATCAACACGTAACAGGGCGGCTACCCCTACCTTACACAACGGTAAGGCAACCGTAAGCCATATCGATGGTAGCCGACTCGGCTTCTTGCGACTATAGATGCCGTAGACTAATCGCAAGAAAGGACTCGGTATGCAAACCACGCACATGGCGACCCCGGTACTGGAGGTCGCGCATCTCGAAAAGGTATATGGAGCGCTGGGCAACGTGACCCGCGCGCTCAACGACGCCAGCTTTACCGTCAACCGCGGCGAATTCGTTGGCATCATGGGCGCCTCGGGCTCGGGCAAGTCGACGTTGCTCAACTGCGTCTCGACCATCGATAGCGCCACGAGCGGCACCATCCGCATCAACGGGCAGGACGTTACGCGCATGAAGCAGGCTAAGCTTTTGCAGTTCCGCCGCGAGGAGCTCGGCTTTATCTTCCAGGACTCCAACCTGCTCGATACGCTCACGGCACGCGAGAACATCGCCCTGCCGCTCACCATCGCCCGCACAAATTCGGCAGAGATCTCGACCCGCGTGCAGGACGTGGCTGCGCGTCTGTCCGTGAGCCAGGTGCTCGACAAGTATCCCTACCAGATGTCCGGCGGCCAGCAGCAGCGCGTTGCCGCCTGTCGCGCGCTTGTCACCGACCCCACCATGATCATGGCCGACGAGCCCACCGGCGCCCTCGATTCCAAGAGCGCTCGCCTGCTGCTCGAGAGCCTGGAGGCCCTGAATCGCCGCCTGCGCGCCACCGTGCTCATGGTCACGCACGACAGCTTTGCCGCCAGCTACACGAGCCGTGTGCTGTTTATTCGCGACGGCAAGATCTTCACCGAGCTGCGCCGCGGCGACACCGACCGCCGAGAGTTCTTCGACCGCATTATGGAGGTCGTTGCCATGATGGGCGGTGAGGGCTCCGATGCTCTGTAAACTCGCTTGGGGCAACGTCCGTCGCGCCGGCCGCGACTACCTCGTTTACTTGTTGACGCTCACCCTGGGCGTCACGGTCTTCTATGCCTTTAACACCGTCTCGATGCAGGTCGACATCGCCGGCATCGAGGAAGCGGGCTTGTCCGAGGTCATGGGTACCATGCTCGGCTACCTCACGTACTTTTTGGCCGGCGTCATGGCCTTTTTGATGGTGTACGCCAATAACTTCATCATGAAACGCCGCAAAAAGGAGTTTGGCCTGTACCAGGTACTCGGCATGGGGCGCGGGCGCGTCGCCACGATTATGGCGCTCGAGACTGTGACCGTTTCGGTCGGCGCCTTTGTCGCCGGCATCGTGCTGGGCGTGGGGCTCTCTCAGCTCATGGTATTCTTTACGGCCTCGCTCTTTAAGACACAGATCGCCAATTTCCACTTCTTCTTCTCGGTGCATGCGTTCAACCTGACCCTTGCCTGCATGCTCGTAATGTTTGTGCTCACGTTGCTGCTGAACCTTCTCGCCGTGTGTCGTACCAAACTCATCGAGCTTATGGGTGCCGAACGTCGCAACGAGAGCATCAAGACACGCAACCCCTGGATTGCGATTGCCATCTTTGCCGTGGGCGTGGTGCTGGTGGGCGTGGCCTATTACCGTCTGCTACGTGATGGGTTCCCGCTCACCGCGACGGACAGCAAGCTGCAAGAGGGCATGAACCAGTTTGGCATCACGACCGCTATGGTTACCGTGGGCACCTTTGCCCTGTTCTGGGGACTCTCGGGCATGCTCATCAAGCTGCTGCAGAGCCTGCGCGGTGTGTATTGGCGCGGTCTCAACATGTTTACCGTGCGCCAGCTTGCGGCCAAGGTCAACACGGTGTGCTTTTCGATGGGCGTCATCGCGATGATCCTGTTTTTGGCCATCACCTCGGTGACGTGCGGCATGTCGATTGCCAACGTGATGAACGAGAATCTGGAGCGCTATACGCCGGCCGATATGTCGCAGACGTATATCTATTACACGCCCGATGATCTCGACCATTACAAAGAGTATGCTGACCCGTCTGAGGCCGATCGTATGGTGCCGGCTGACGCAACGGTCGACTTGTACTCTGCGTGGCATGGTGAGCTTGTCGATCCGGACAATGATACGGAGAGTATTTATGGTAAGTCGGCGGACAACAGCGTCGAGACCGGCAAGAAGGTCAATATCGCCGATGTTGCCGGTGAGCATGTGCAGATCGATTCGTATCTGAGTTATCCGCTTGGCGGCTCGGATCCTTCGGTGACTCCAGGTGAGATGTGCAAGACCATGGGCGAAAAGCTCCCCAAGGCGCTCGAGGGTAGCAACGCCGACACGACAGGCCTGTCTGTGACGCCGGCAAGTCAGTACAACAAATTGCGTCAGATGATGGGCAAGGAGCCGGTGAGCATTGGTCGCGACCAGTACTTGCTCACGTGTGATTTGGGCGGCGAGCTGGTCGACATGTACACCAAGTATATGGCTGGCGGCCATGCCCTTACCTTGGGCGGGCATACGCTCAAGCCCGCAACCGATAAGTCGGACGAAGATACGGCGGCCATCGCCAACTCGGCGATGGGCAGTAATCCGGGTACCGTCGTCGTTGCCGACGAGCTGTTGTCCCAACTTAATCTGCAACCGTATTCCAGTAGCCTGCTCGTTAACTACAAACAGGGGATGGATACGACCGAGGCAGACGAGAGCATTAAATACACTGCGCTCGACAATCTGCTCGTTGACGGCAAGGAGCCGGGGTCGTGGGGATTCTTCATCACACGCTCCGAGATGTACGTGCAAGCAGCGCAAATGAACGGTCTTATTAGCTACCTAGCCATCTACATCGGCTTTGTATTGGTCGTTGCATGCGCGGCGATTCTGTCGATCCAGCAGCTCTCCAATGTGGCCGACGGCAGCCGCAGCTATCGTGTGCTGGCGCAGATCGGCTGCGACGACCGCCAGATCTGCCATTCGGTGATGGCACAGCAAGCGGTGTTCTTCCTGTTCCCGTTGGCGGTGGGCTTGGCGCACTCCTTTGTGGCGCTCAAGGTGATTATCGACCTGGTGAGCACGTTCGGCCACATGAGCATCGGTGGCACGGTGGGCCTCACCTGTGCGATCTTCTTGGCATCCTACGGCGGCTACTTCCTGGTGACCTACCTCATGAGCACCGGCATGGTGCGAGCCGCCATCGCCACCCGCTACAGCGAGTAACAAGCGGGCAAAACCGTCGCAAAATCAGAGCGAATAACCGCCGCGAAGGGAGTCCAGCTCCCTTCGCGGCGGTATTTTGCGTATCTAGAGCATCTCAGATGCAAGTGAGTAGGCTTTTTTGGATCTGCCGAGCACATCGCGGCAAGTGCTCAATAAAATCGCAGGTCAGGGCTGTGGCGTTTTGAGGTGTGCTCGGCATCCCGCCAAAAGCCTACTCACTTGGTTTTACTGCTAGAAAACCGCCGCGAGGGAAAGTAGCTCCCTCGCGGCGGTTTTTGGCGTTTGCCCAGATAAAACCTGCCAAAATAAACCTGTCCCTTTTTGGCAGGTTATCGCTTCCAAAAGTGGAGGATGAGCGTCGTGCGGTTTTGCTGTTCGGTTTTGACCAGGATGTTGTGGATGTGGGTCTTGACGGTGCCCACGGCAAGGAATAGCTCGTCAGCGATCTCTTGGTTCGATTTGCCCAGTACGACCAGACGCATAACTTCGGTCTCACGGTTGGAGAGCTTGTAGGCGTTGCGATAGAAGGGCATCTGCTCTTCGATGTGTCATCAAGATCGCTGACGTTCTTTTCCTCGGGCGCCTCCTGCATGCGGATTGAAAGCACGTGGTAGGAGTAGATGATCAGCAGAATCGCAAAGTAGCAGGCAAAGACGTTTTCGCTAAAGTTGCGCTCGGACAGATATAGTTGCAGCCAAGAGGGCGCCAGACTCATGGGGACAATCAGAATGTTGTAGAAATCCTCGGCAACGATGCAACCGACCAGAATAGCGCCGATAATCAGGTGCTTTCGTTGGTTGTTAACGCGTGCCTTCAGCTCGACTTGCGTGCTCTTGCGTGCCGTCCAAAAGATATATAGCCCCACGAAAACAAGGAATACCTGACGCATCGTGTAGTAGAGCCATTGATGAATGGGGCCGTAGGGGACAGCGACGATAATCAGCAGCTCGCTCAGCAAGAACGTTGCGACGGGAATGACAAACTGCTTTTTTGAATGCTTGTCGAGCAAATCCATGGCAATGAGCCAAATAAAAGCCTGCGAAGCGGTCGCCACAAAGGTCCGCAACACAGGCATGGTAATTGAGTAATAGTCGCTGGCTGGAAAACTCTGGTTTTGCAGCGTGTATTCAAAAAAGAAAATCTCGGTCATCTCGATGGCATAGCAGATAAATACGCCGCTGCCATAGATAAAGAAGCGTCGACGAGACGAGGCATAGGCGGCAAGCGAGAGCACCGCCGTCACAATACAGATCACGAGTATCGCTAGGGTATAGAAGAACATCAGGGTGTTCATCTGTCACCGTCCCATCTCATTTATTCTATGGCCGAGCTCTGTATACCTTGTGGGATATAGACGTCTCAACCCTTCGTTTCATTGCGGATTAGGCGCCGAGATACAGCATAGCCGTATACCGTTCGCGGTTCTAGATGGTAAACCCCCTGTAAACTCTTGACCTGCGGGTTTATATTGGTTTAGAGGGAGTGTAACTCCGTGAACGGTCTTTAATCCCGAATAAACTAGGTAAAAATTGCATACGGGTGAATGATGGTCTTGTCAACACGAGGCGTGATGTTCGAGCGCCTCATAGTAATAGTCGGCAAGACCGGCGGAAAGGAAATCGACATGGCACTGCCTAAGGATTTCATCGACACCAACGACTTCACCAAAGAGCAGATCCTGGCTATCGAGGATCTTGGTCTGGCAATGAAGAAGGCCATCAAGGTTGACGGTTATTATCCGCACCTGCTCCGCAACAAGAGCCTTGGCATGATCTTCCAGCAGGTCTCCACCCGCACTCGTCTTTCCTTCGAGACCGCTATGACCGACCTCGGCGGCCATGCTCAGTTCTATGGCCCTGGCACCATCCAGCTCGGCGGTCACGAGTCCCTGGGCGACACCGCTCGCGTTATGGGCTCGCTGCTCGACATCATGATGGCTCGCGTTGACCGTCACAAGGACGTCGTCGGCCTCGCCGAGGGCTCCGCTGTGCCCGTCATCAACGGCATGTCCGAGTTCAACCATCCCACGCAGGAGATGGGCGACCTCATGACCATGCTCGAGAACCTCCCCGAGGGCAAGAAGATCGAGGACTGCACCCTGGCCTTCATCGGCGACGCCACCCAGGTCTGCGTCTCCCTCATGTTCATCGCCTCCAAGGTCGGCATGAAGTTTGTCCAGTTTGGACCTAAGGGCCACCAGATCCCCGACGGCGGCCTGCACGTTGGCACCGTCGAGGAGCGCGCCGAGTTCGGCAAGCAGATGATGGCCATCGCCGAGGAGAACTGCAAGGTCTCCGGCGGCTCTGTCGTCATCTCCGACGACATCGAGTGCATCAAGGGCGCCGACTTCATCTACACCGACGTGTGGTATGGCCTGTACGACGAGGAGGTCTCGGGCGAGAACTACATGGACGTGTTCTATCCCAAGTATCAGGTCACCATGGACATGATGAACTTTGCCGGCCCCAACTCCAAGTTCATGCACTGCCTGCCGGCCACCCGCAACGAGGAGGTCGTCGACGAAGTCATGGACGATCCCGAGCGCTCCCTGTGCTGGGTCGAGGCCGAGAACCGCAAGCACTCCATCCGTGCTCTCCTTGCCGCCCTGGGCAAGCGCACCCCGCTCAACGACGAGGGTGTCGAGTACTCCGCCAAGGCTGAGCTCCACGCCGCTCTCGAGGCTCTCGAGCAGCTCTAAGCCTCAAGGCTTCTAAAAGCACGTTTGCGGGCGGCGGATGCTCGTCTCCTGTCGCCCGCTCACCGAGGCCCAAGCAATTGCCTTAATACCTTAGGGCCTCGGATCTGTCCAAGACTGAGCGAAGGAGCTCATCATGAGCGACGGAAAGAAAAAGCTTTCCTTCTTGACGGTCATTTCGACCATCATCTGCGTCGTCTTCGTTTGCGAGGCCGCCGCTCCTGCTGCTGCCATTGGCAACCAGCAGTTCTTCTGGTGGATCTTCCTGATCCTGACCTTCCTGCTTCCCTACGGCATGGTTGTCGCCGAGCTCGGTACCACCTATGACGGCGAGGGCGGCATTTACGACTGGATACGCGATGGCCTGGGCGACAAATGGGGCGCCCGCATCTCGTACTACTACTGGGTCAACTACCCGCTGTGGATCGCCTCGCTGGCTACCATGTTCCCTGACATTTTGGGCATGGTCTTTGGCGTCGAGTTCAACTTGATCGCCAAGATGGGTATCGATCTTGCCTTTGTGTGGATCGTCTACCTCATGGGCCGCTCCACGGCGGCCGACTCCGAGTGGGTCCTTAACGGTGGCGCCATCATCAAGGTCGCCGTTGCCGTTATCGTTGGCGCTTTGGGCATTTGGTATGCCATGGAGAACGGTTTTGCGAACGACATGTCCGCTGCCACCTTCCTGCCCGAGCTCACCAACACCAACGCTCTCGGCTACCTGTCGATCATCATCTTTAACTTCATGGGCTTCGAGGTCATCTGCACCATGACCGACGACATGGCCGATCCCGCTCGCGATATCCCCAAGGCTATCATCGTCGGTGGCCTGTCCATCGCCGTGATCTACCTGTTCGCTGGCTTTGGCATCGGCGCCGCCGTGCCGGCCGACTCCATCGATCCCGACTACGGCATGATCGTCGCAGTCCAGACCATGGTGGGCGACTCCATGATCTTTAAGGTCATCTGCATCGCCTTCCTGATCACCCTGTTCGCCAACATGGCCGCTTGGTCCTTCGGCGTTAACTCCGTTGCTCGCTACGCTGCCGAGCACGGCAACATGCCCAAGGTCTTCGCCTCGATGATCTCGGATGACGACATGCCCAACGGCGCCAACCTGGTCAACGCTGTCGTTGCCTCCCTGGTGCTGTGCCTGCAGCTCGTTCCCATCGACGCCATCTCCAACGGTGTCTTCTGGATGCTCTTTGGCACCTCTGTCGTCTTCCTGCTGTTGACCTACATCCCGATGTTCCCGGCGTTCCTCAACCTTCGTAAGAACGACCCCAACCGTGAGCGCATCTTCACGTTCCCGTTTAAGGGCGCCATGATGAAGGTCATGCTGGCCATCCCCTGCATCGAGCTGGTTCTTGCCATCGTTGCCACGCTGATCCCGTTCTCCGCTGCTGAAATTGGCGACAAGGTCCCGATGATCGTTATCTTCATCGTGCTCGTGCTCATCGGCGAGGTCGTCCGCGTCGTCAGCGCTAAGGGCCGCGAGACCGAGTACAAGGGTCTGACCCCTGAGCTCGCAGCCCAGCGTCTCGCTGAGGAGGCCGCCGAGGCCGAGGAGAACTAGAGCACCCGGTTCTGGGGCTCCAACCCTCCTCGTGTACCAACGCGCGCTTCGTCGGGCTTGTCGCTCCCGACTCCGGGCACTCTAGCCTCTTCGGAGGCGTGTCCAAGCGACAGGTTTGCTAACCATTCCCCCGGGGTGGGTGTGAGCGATAGCTCCGGTAACCACCGCCCACCCCAATCTCTCTTCCGTATCCTTCGTGCGTTTTGTCTCCGCGCACTTGGTTACGTCGTCGCTTGCCGGTGCGATTCCGTGAAAACCGGCACCGGGCGCCCCGACCTTTGCCGGGGAACGGGCGCCTACCATCTCTTGGTTTTAGGCTGCGGGTAACCCGCCCGCAGCAAGCGATCGTTCGATTTGGAGGAAATCTTATGCGTACGATCACCGAGTCCGAGTCCACCCCCAAGGCCGACGGCTTCTTCATGCCCGCCGAGTTCGCCCCGCAGGATCGCGTGTGGATGGGCTGGCCCCACCGCACCGACACCTGGGCCCACGGCGCCAAGCCGGCCCAGAAGCAGTATGCCGCCATCGCCCGCGCCATCTCCGAGTTCACCCCGGTCTATATGTGCGCCAACCAGGTCGACTACGCCAACTGCAAGGCCGTCTTCGAGAACGACGAGAACGTCACCGTCATCGAGATGACCACCGACGACGCCTGGTTCCGCGACACTGCCGCCACCTACGTCATCAACGGCAAGGGCGAGAAGCGCGCCAACCACTGGCACTTCAACGCCTACGGCGGCCTCGTCGACGGCCTGTACTTCCCGTGGGACAAGGACGAGCAGATCGCCCTCAAGATGGCTGAGCTCTCCGGCTGCCGCCGCTATCGTCCCGACGACATGATCCTCGAGGGCGGCTCCATCACCGTCGACGGCGAGGGCACCCTTGTCGTGACCGACCAGTGCCTGCTTTCCCCGGGCCGCACCTGCTCTGCGGTTCTGGAGGAGGAAGAGGATCCCGAGTCCATCTGGCCCAAGTACCGCAAGAAGTTTGAGCCCTGGAGCGAGGAGCTTCGCGCCTACATGGACGAGCACCTCAAGGATTACCTGGGTGTCGAGAAGGTCATCTGGGTCAAGGAGGGCATCGACCCCGAGGAGACCAACGGCCACATCGACGACGTCGCCACGTTCATCGTGCCGGGCGTCATGGCCTGCATTTGGACCGACGATCCCGAGTATCCGTTCTACGAGCAGTGCCACGCTGCCTACGAGACCCTCTCCAACGCCGTCGACGCCAAGGGCCGCAAGATGAAGGTCTACAAGCTCTGCATGCCCGTGAACCCGCTGTTCATGGACCAGGCTTCCTGCGACACCATCGACGCCGACGAGAACGCCGAGCCGCGCGTCCCCGACGAGCCGCTGATCGCCTCCTACATGAACTACCTCGTGACCAACCACGGCGTTATCGTCCCGCAGTACGGCGACGAGAACGACCAGCTGGCCGTCGACACGCTCCAGAAGATCTACGACGAGGTCTGGGGCGAGGGCGTCTACAAGTGCGTCGGCGTTCAGTCCGAGCAGGTCGTCTTCGGTGGCGGCAACATCCACTGCATTACTCAGCAGGAGCCGTCCGCGTAATTGTCTGTCTTCCCGAGGCACGGCACCTTGCCCTTCAATCGTCGGGCATGACCCTTAAGGTCTATGCCCTCCTCTTTCAGGGCAATCTGCCGCACCTCAGAAACCCAGCCGATCAATCGGACAGTCGGTGAATCGCACCGTGACCATCTCGGGGCATTGATGGTCGGTTTATTCGATGTCTTGGTCGGCTGGGTTTTTCTTTGGGCACTCCGTTGCCTCCACTTCGGAGTGCCCGCCTCTTTGATTGAGTACGCGTCTGATCTGGGATTTATTGCGGGTTAGGCCAATTGTTCGCTTGAATATCCCAGGTCAGACGCGTCTTCAATTGCCAAAAGATTCCGGTCGCAATCGCGGCCGTTTTGATCGGAGTATCTATGTACCAGTGTATCGTTATCTACACGCGCCTGTTCCGCGAGCGTTGGTCCAACAATTGCATCCTCTCTTCTCTTTGGGATGGCACCTGCACCGGTGACGCGGCCTGCAACCCTACCTTGGGCTGCGCCTTCGGTACAGATGCCATCCTTTTTGCTGTAGGGGAAGCGTGCCATGGCAGGTAAAAAGTTCTCCCTGTTCGAGGTCATCCTCTCGGTTATCTGCGTTGTCTTTACCATCGAGGCGGCTGCTCCGGCATCTGCCATGGGTAACGTGCAGTTCTTCTGGTGGATCTTCCTTATCATTACGTTTTTGCTTCCCTATGGCCTGGTGGTGGCCGAGCTCGGTACGGCGTTCGATTCCGAGGGCGGCCTGTACGACTGGGTTCGCCTGGGCTTGGGAGACCGTTGGGGTGCACGCTGCTCCTGGTGCTATTGGGTCAACTTTCCACTGTGGGTGGCAAGTATCGCCTGCATGTTCCCCAGTGTCATCAATGCGGTATGGGGCATCGAATTTTCGCTTGGGGTCCGAATTGCCATCGAGCTTGCCTTTGTGTGGGGCGTCACGGTCATGGCAATGCAGCCGGTGGCCGAGGCCGATTGGGTCATGGATGGCGGCGCCGTCATCAAGGTGCTCATTGCCGCCGTGGTGGGAATCATCGGCATCTGGTTTGCCTGCAACAACGGCTTTGCCAACGATATGTCGTTTAAGACATTTGTCCCCGATCTGGGAGACACTAACTCACTGACGTATCTTTCAATCATCCTATTCAACTTTATGGGCTTTGAGGTGGTCGCGACCTTTGCCAGCACGATGAAGAACCCATCGCGCGATATCCCCAAGGCGGTTATCGCCGGTGGCGTTGCCATCGCGGCGATCTACATTATCTGTGGCATCGGTATTGGAGCCGCGGTTCCCACCGAGCAGCTTTCACTCGATTCGGGCATTGTGGACGCGGTTGCCGCCATGGTGGGGCGCGCTCACCCGCTGACGATGGTCGTGGGCGTGGCCTTTCTGGTAACGCTGTTTGCCAACATGATCTGTTGGAGCTTTGGCGTCAACAACGTGGCGAGCTATGCCGCGCGCCATGGCAACATGCCGCGTCCCTTTGCGCTGGTGTCCAAGAAGACCGGCATGCCCAACGGCTCGGCACTCATTAACGGTTGTTTTGCCAGCTTGGTGCTGCTACTTCAGATTCCGCTGGGTGAAGGTTCCGACGTCTTTTGGGTCTTCTTCTCGATGAACGTCGTCTTTCTGCTCATGAGCTATATCCCGATGTTCCCGGCGTTTTGGCGCCTGCGTAAATACGACGACCGCCCGCGTGTGTTTCGCGCGCCCTTCGAGGGCAAGGTGCTTGCGGTAGCGCTTGCGGTGCCGGTGGTAGAACTCGTGCTTTCGATTGTTGCGACAATCGTGCCGCTTAACAGCTCGCCCGCCGAGATGTCAAAGTTGCCGATCCTCATGGGTGTGGTGATCGGCGTGTTGCTGGGCGAGGTTTCGCGCCTCATATCGCGCCGCGGCCGCAGCATCGACAATCCCGGCGTTGGCGCAAGGGGGACAGGTCGCTTTGCACCAAAACAGTAGCGCCGCGAGTTGTGCGGTGCTAGATGCATCTTGGATTACTGCTCACGCTGCTCGGGATCAGATGCGAGCTTGGGTGCAAAGTAGGGGACGTGGCCCAGGTAGGGGCAGCTGTCCGAACGCGCCTCAACGGCGCAGGGGACATTGTCGTAGGTCATGGAAGAACCGAGTCGGGTGATGGCCTTGGCGGCGGGCGCGACGAGCATCTTGAGCGGAGCGATCGGTGTCATGGCATCTCCTTTCATCGGTGAGACACAGCTTGTTTATCTAAACGATACAGTACGTTTAATCGGTGAGTCTAATCTTGCGGCAAAGAATCTGTCAACATCCTCACAGCATCTAGACAGGGGAGGCGGGCATGAGTTTCGCGTTCTATATCTACACCACGATTATCATGGGTGTGGCTCTGGTGACCAGTGCCGTGGCATTGATGGTTTGGCTCATGACGCGCCGTCGCGACAGCCTCGTGGCCGCGGCGGGTTTTTTGCTCTATATGCTCGATATGTCGGTCATCTTTTTTGACGAGTACAATCGGCTCAAATACGACTACGCCGTTACCTTTAGCGAGCCGCTGCAGCACCCCTTGCTGCGCTGCGTGCTTGGTATTGCCATCTATGCCTGCGTGGTGCTATGGATGTTTGCGCGCTTGCGCAAAAGACCGACGTCGCGCATGCTCGGACTCGCTATCGTGCCGTTTTCAATCTTGCAATTGCTGCTGGTGCCTCGCAGCGGCGCTGCCGGAGAGGTGCAGCAGTATCTCTTTTGGCTCACGCGTGACCTGGGTAATGTAGGATGTCTTGCCTATGCCGCCTGGCATTACCGGTACAGAGCAACGCGTGTTGAGAAACTCGACCTCGACCGCTCAAAGCTCTTTTGGAAGGTGGCCTTCGTTCTTGTGTTTTGCGTGATCGCCGAGGACACCTACATGATCTTGTTCTGCCGCCCCGACTCCCAAAACCCCGTCATCGGCCTCTTTTTGTGGTATCTGTCCGAGCGCAATATCTCCGAAAACGTGCTGCTCGTGGTATGCGCGGCTCAGCTTTTTTGCCAGTTTAGCCATATCCTGCGTGTGTATGCCCGTCATCCGCGTGCCGATGAGGACGTGGCAGCCGAGAGCGCAAGCTCTGAGGACGATCTCGCATCGCGTGTGGTGATTTATGCCGACGCCCATAAGCTGTCACGGCGCGAGCAGGAGGTGCTCACGCTGGTGCTGAAGGGCAACGACGCCCAAAACATCGCCAGCGAGTTGGTCATCAGCCCTGGCACGGTCAAGGCACACTTGCATCGCATCTACGTTAAAAGCGGCGTCTCCAACCGAGATGACCTTATAGATACCTTTTGGCGTTCCTAGCCTCATTCTTCCTCGCATGCGGGTCTTGCTGTGTGGGCGGCCACACCGTTGGGCGTAATGAAGCGGTAATAATCTCAGACAATAAACCTGCAGGTAAAGCGTATAAACCTGCTTAAACTGACCGTTTGCGGTCCCTGGCCTTGGCACGGATTTGCCCCTGTGTATCAATGGGTGTAGCGCGAAGCCGCGGACGTGGGACAGACGTCCGAGCACGGCTTGTAGGCACGCGCCGATGCGGGAGCGCTACGCTCCCAACCGAGTGCCCACGCGGGCGGTGCGTCCGCGTTACAACCAAAGATGCCTGAGGAGGCTCGCATGGACAAGGCTGATGTAGTTATCAAGAGCGACGCCGTCTTTACCGGCGATGGGCTCGAGCCGTTTAAGGGCGGCGTTGCCGTGCGGGGCGATAAAATCGTTGCCTGCGGTGACGACGCTCACCTGGCACCGTTTATCGGTCCCGATACCGAGGTGCGCGACTTTGGCGACCAGCTCGTCATGCCCGGCCTGATCGACTCGCACACGCATTTTGCCCAGGGCGCGTTTATGACCGACCCCGATTTTGCCGTCAACCTCATCGACTGCACCAGTTTTGAGATGGCGATGGAACGTGTCGTGGCGTTTGCGGCCGACCATCCCGATAACGAGTGGATTCTGGGGTGCCAGATTATCCAGTTCCAGTGGGATGTCCCCGAGATGCCCACGGCCGCGATGATCGATGAGTACATCTCCGACCGCCCGGTATTTCTGCAGCAGGTTGACTTGCATACCTTTAGTGCCAATACCTGCGCCATCAACAAGGTGGGAGTAACTTCGCAGACGCCCGATCCCGCAGGCGGCAAGATCCTTAAGGATGCCGACGGCAATCTGACGGGCGTGTTTTCCAACAACGCCGGCGCCTTCTTTATGGACGAGGTCTACGACCCAGCGCCCGAGGTTGTTGACGCGTCGTTTGCAAAAACCGCCCGGCGCGCCAATGCCCTGGGAATCACTACGGTCGGCATGGTCAATCCTACGTTTGTGAGCATGGAAAACCCGTATGCGGTGTTGGCAGGTCTTAATGCCAAGGGCGACTTGCCGCTGCGCGTGTTCCTGTACACCGACCTGTTCGAAAACGAGTCCTTGACGCTCGAGCAGATCAAGGAGAAATACGCCTTCCCGGGTACGCAGGTGGAGTGGCACGGCTTTAAGCAGTTCCTTGATGGTGTGTGCTCCGACCATACCGCCTGGATGCTTGAACCCTATAGCAACGCACCCGACACCTGTGGTGAGCCCGCGGAGGAGCCGGAGCGCATCCGTGCTGCCATCCTGAGGGCGCAGGAATGGGGCGTTGACACGCGCATCCATGCAATCGGCGATCGCTCGGTGCGTTTTGTGCTCGATTGCTTTGAGGAGGGCGAGCGCTTGCATGGCAAGCGGGATTGTCGCCACTCCATGGAGCACAACGAGACGGTTCAACCCGAGGATATGCCGCGTTATGCCGAGCTCGGCGTCTGCCCCGGCATGCAGCCGTGGCACATGCTGCTCGATATGGCTGACCTTGCCAAGGACGAAGCCGTGGGTCCCGAGCGTGCCGCGCTTTCGTGGCCCCTGCATAGCCTGCTTGCCAGCGGAGCCGTGGTGCACCTGGGCAGTGACTTCCCCGTTGTGGGCTTGGAGCCCATGGAGGAGGTGTACGGCGCGGTCTTCCGCATGCTCGAGGACGGTTCCAACCCTGAGGGCTGGTTCCCCCAGGAGCGCATTACCATGGCCGAGGCTCTGCGCGCCTACACCTATGGCAGCGCCTACGCCATGCATGCCGAGGACCGCATCGGCACGCTCGCGTGCGGCAAACAGGCAGATATCTGCGTGCTCGACCGCAATCTCTTTGATTGCGAGCCGGCCGAGGTGCTCGAGGCTACCGCAGCCCTCACGATGATCGCCGGCAAGGTGGTCTTTGAGGCATAGCGCCATCGTTTGATTGGGCGGCTTGGTGCCAGTTGTCAGCCGCCTGACATCCATTCAGCACTACTCTCTCAAGGAAAGGGGAGAACAATGGCAGAAGAAGTAACCGCTGCCGTGGAGGAGGAGCGCGAGCTCGCCTCCCAACCGATTCCCGGTCTGGTGCGTAAGTACACCATCGTCACCGGCCAGGGCATGCTCGCCCAGATCATCATGGTGGTCCTTGAGGGCCTCGTGATGGGTTGGGGCCTAGGTGCCCACGGCCTGGCATGTGTCTCGATCATTATGTCGGTCGAGTACATCAACCTGGCCTTTGGCAACCTGTTTGGCACCGGCGTGCCCGCCGTGGTGGGCAATCTTTTGGGTGCCGGCGACATCAAGGGCGCAAGCAAGGCTTTTAGCCAGGGCTTTTGGCTCACCACGATCGTGAGTGTGCTGCTTGCTGTGGTGATGGCAGTGTTTACCGAGCCCATCTGCACATTCTTTGGCGCCACGCCCGACATCATGGCCGATACCGTTGCCGGCGTGCGCACCTTCGCCGTGCTGCTGCCGCTCACGGTCATTGGCCAGATGATCACCGCTGTGATGCGTGTGGACGAGAAGGTTCAGATCCAGGCCAACCTCATGACCGTTTCGGCCATCGTCGCCATCTGTTGGCTCGCGCTTTCCACGTTTGTGCTCAAGTTTGGCGTTATGGGCGCCGGCGTGTACTACGGGCTTTCCATCGGTATCTGGGCCATCGGTATCTTCTGGTTCATCGGGGGCAAAAAGTCCCAGCTCCAGATTAGCCTGGCCGACCTTAAGCTCGACCTCGCCATCTGCGGCCAGATCTTCAAGATCGGCTTCCCGTTCTTCCTGGTCCAGGGTGCGACCTTTATCTTTAATACCGTTGCCAACTCGCTTTTGGGTTCGCTCGGCGGCGACATGGGCTCGCTCTACATCGCAGCCTTTGGCGTGATCAACGGCTACATCCTCTACATTACCATGATGGTTGCCCAGTGCTTCTCCTACGGTCTGCAGCCCATCGCTGCCTTCAACGCCGGCGCAAAGGCTTGGGCACGCCTTAAGGAGACGCTCTCCTGCACGCTTAAGTACCAGGTTGTGACGCTGGCGCTGGTCACCGTCGCGCTCTGGCTTGCCGCCACCCCGGTGTGCGCCTTCTTTGCCGGCAGCGATCCTGCGCTCGTTGAGGTTGCCGCCAACGCCACGCGTACTGTCATCCTGGCTGTTGCCCTGGGCTATCTTGCCATGACCATGTCGATGTATTTCCAGGCGGTCGAGAAGGTGGGTGTCGCCACGTTTACGGGCCTGCTTCGCTATGTGATCTGCTCGGTGCCGCTTATGTACCTCCTCGGCAACATGATGGGTGTCGAGGGCGTGTGGATCGCCCTAGTGGTGGCCGATGCCATTACTGGCATCATCTCCATTGCGCTCGCCGCGCACGAGTCCAAGCGCCTTGCCACGCTCTAGGCTCGGACATGGCTGGCGTACGATAGTCGAACAAGTTAACTCGCCTGCAAGCCACCACAATGGGGACAGTCCCCATTGTGGTGGCTTTTGTTATTTAGGGTCTGAGATTTCGGCTCTATAAATAATGCTTTTGAACTGGGTTACTATAAGATTATGGTAAACGCTACTATAAGATTATGGAGAATGAAACTATTCGATTATGGTAACAGCGTAATATGGGGCGTTGATATGGCTGAGTTCATTAACAGGGATTTGCATGAGTTGCTCATTCGCATGGCAGGCTGGTTTCCTGTTGTGTCGTTGACAGGGCCTAGGCAGAGTGGTAAGTCTACGCTGGTTCGGCATGCCTTTCCCGACTATTCCTACGTCACGCTTGAGGACCCTCAAACGAGGCGCGCGGCCTTGGAGGATCCGGTGAGTTTTATCCGCAACCGAAAGGGCGGACTCATCATCGATGAGGCGCAATACGCCCCGGATTTGTTTTCAATGATCCAGGTTGTTTCGGATGAGCGGGGAGACGCCGGTCAATACATCCTTACAGGCTCGCAAAACTTTTTGATGATGAAAAGCATCGGGCAGTCTCTTGCCGGGCGAGTCGGGATCTTAAAATTGCTGCCATTATCGTTTCGAGAAGCGGAGAGGGGCCAGCAGGGGCAGCTGGAAGTGGATTTGTTCGCGCTCGAAGGGGGATACCCTCGCCTGCGTTCCGCCGGAATGCCGTCCTCGGTTTATTTTCCCAGCTATATCGATACCTATGTTGAGCGCGATGTTGTGGGCTTGCTTGATGTGCGCAATAAGGCGGAGTTTCATAAGTTTCTGTCCATAATTGCTCAGAGCGTCGGTGCCCTCATCAATATATCCTCGCTTTCTCGAGATACGGGCGTGAGCGTATCGACCATTAAAAGCTGGTTGTCCATTCTGGAGCAGAGCTACCTGACGTTTTCGCTGCAGCCCTATTATGCAAATGCCAAGAAGCGTCTAACTAAAACGCCCAAGCTCTTTTTTTACGACACGGGGCTGCTCTGCTACTTGCTCAAAATTGGATCACTGGAGCAACTATTGGAGAGCCCTTATCTGGGGGCCGTTTTCGAAAACCTCATCGTTTCCGAAACGGCGAAGAGCCATCTCAACGTGGGCGAGAATCCCGAGCTGTATTTCTATAGGGACGACAGCAAGCGTGAAATCGATTTGCTCGACTGTACAAACTCAGGGAGTCCCAAGGCTATCGAAATAAAATCATCCAGAACGTATCACGATAAGTACGCCCGCCATCTACAGACTGTATGCGATGAGATCGACATTGCAAAAGATGCGCGCTATGTTGTGGCCCGCGTGGACTCAACGTATGAGTCGAAAGACTGTAGTGTGGTTTCGGCGCGTGATTGGCTTTTACGATAACAAGCTCGGCGTATTAACGGCTGCCGCGAAGGGAACCGGCCCCCTTTTTGCGGCGGTTTTTGCCTATCTGGTGCGTCTTAGATGCAAGTGAGTAGACTTATTTGGATATGCCGAGCACATCGCAACAAATACTCAATAAAACCGCAGGTCAGAGCTGTGGCGTTTTGGGGCGTGCTTGACCTCCTGCAAAAAGCCTACTCACTTGGTTTTTCTGCTAGAAGACCGCCGCGAGGGAAGGCAGCTCCCTCGCGGCGGCTGACATTTGCCCAGATAAAACCTGCCAAAATAAACCTGTCTACTCTTTGAGCCAGAGCCGACACTAATTCAAATGGCGAAATCAAAGGGCGTTCTCTGCATGGAGGGCGCCCTTTTTTATCGCGGGATGTTTTGCGTGGCAGTCATGAGGCCCAGGCGGTTGCTGACGCCGAGCTTGCGATAGATGGCGTTGACATGCTTCTTGACGGTTGACTCGCTTATGAATAGCTCGTTTGCCATCTGTTTGTTCGTTTTGCCGTCGAGCATGAGCCGCATGACTTCGGCTTCGCGCGGTTGGATATTGTGTTCTGTAATGAAAGCATTTAGCTGGTTTGTGTCTTCTGTCTGGGTGAGTTTAATGCCCCGAGGATAGAGGTTGGCGAGCGCGAGGCTCGCGTGCCGAGCGACTTCGAGCAGGATTGCGAGCTCGGTGTCGGTGAAGTCTCCGGCCGTGCGTTCACGAAACAGGGTGATGCTTCCTAGCGGGCTGTCGTTGTGCGCGAGCGTGGCCGTACAGCCAAAGTAGACGCCCTGCGGTTCCATCCATTTGCGATAGATGGGCGTGGCATCGCGTCGCTCGACGTCGACGAGGTCGAGGTCGCGGTAGACGCCGACCTTATGTAAGTCAAAGCTCCATGTTGTATAGTCCATCGCGGCGTAGCGGTTGTAGTAGTCGCTCAGTGCGCGGTCGTCCATTCCGCTGCTTGCGGGGTGGACGTAGCGTGGGGCATCACTGCCCGCTGCCTCGATCAGGTCGAACATGGCGATCCGATGGGGCACGAGCCCTGTCGTTCCCTCGAGGGTCTCCTTTTGCAGCTTATCGACACCGTGTGATGCGTGGATTGCAAGCGCGAGCTCGTTGAGAGCAGTCCAGGTCGTACTGTCCAACTCAATAGTCTGCTGATTATTGCATGGGGGCATAGGGCATCCTTTCCATTGTGGAACCCAGTATGTCATGTTCTCGGCCTGAATAGAACTTTAGGTCAGCGAATGGTATACCGTCGGTCGCTGAAAGGGGCTCGAGGGACCATTGAGAACATCTCGGTGCGGCCGCATCATGGTCTCGTCAAGCAAAAGCACCGAGATTTAGGAGCTTGAAATGAAGACCATTTACGAGAGCGAGTCTACGCCAAAGAAGGACGGATTCTACATGCCCGGCGAGTACGAAGAGCAGGAGCGCACCTGGATTTTGTGGCCGCATCGCTCGGATGTGTGGCGCTGTGGTGCCAAGCCGGCGCAAAAGGTCTTTACCGAGATTATTAAGACCGTTGCACGTTTTCAGCCCATCACTGTGGGCGTCAACACTGAAGACTTCCCCGCGGTGTGTGAGATCTTCGACGGCGTTGAGAACGTGCGCGTTATCCACATGGAGTACAACGACAGCTGGATTCGCGACCCCGGCCCGGCGTTTCTTGTCAACGACAAGGGGGACGTGGCACTCTCGCACTTCCACTTTAATGCTTACGGCGGTTTCATTGACGGCCTGTATTTCCCGTGGGACAAGGACGCTTCCATTGGCCTGCAGGTGGCACAGCTTGAGCAGGTTAACCGCTATCGTCCCGAGGATTACATCCTCGAGGGCGGCTCGTTTAACTGCGACGGCCAGGGCACCGTGGTGACCACCGAGATGTGCCTGCTCAATGAGGACCGCAACCCCCAGTACACCAAGGAGCAGATCGAGGAGAAGCTTGCCGAGTATCTGGGCATCGAGAAGGTCATTTGGATCAAGGATGGCATCGACCCGTTTGAGACCAACGGGCACGTGGACGACGTCGCATGCTTTAGTGCGCCCGGCGAGGTCTGCTGCATGTGGACCGATGATCCCAACCATAAGTTCTACAAGGAGTGCCAAGAGGCGTATAAGACGCTTTCCGAGACGACGGATGCCCGTGGCCGCAAGCTCAAGATCCACAAGGTGATTATGCCTGCGACCTCGGTATATATGACCGAGGAGGAGGCCAGCACGATTGACCCCGTCGAGGGCGTGCTGCCGCGTACCCCCGAGGATGCTTTCGAGCCGAGCTACCTCAACTTCCTGCCCATCAACGGCGCAGTGCTTGTACCGCAGTTCGGCGATCCCAATGACGCCCAGGCGCTCAAGGATATCCAGGCTGCTTATCCGGACCGTGAAGTCATCGGTATCATGACTCGCGAGGTTATCTACGGCGGCGGCAACATCCACTGCATCACCCAGCAGCAGCCCAAGGCGCGCTGTAAATAGCAGTTCCATGGTGAACAGTGCTTGATTGTCCGCACGCGAAAGTCCGCCGACTTCAATGGTCGGCGGACTTTTTGTGTGGTGGTTTCAGCTGAACGGCGGGCCGTGCGGCTTGGGTGTGCGGGCACACAATCTGGGGAAACCAAACAGATTGGGGCCTTATATGATCGACTCGAAGGGAAACGTGCGACCCGAGGGCATGTTTAACAGGGCGTACCTGGCCCCCGAAGCCCAGCGCGCATACGATACGCTGCTCGAGTGCGTGCTCAACGGGCAGAAGGGTTGCGAGGCTTCGGCGCATGCGGGCATGGATACCATCAAGGCGCTCGTATAGCTTTACGCTTTCGGATGTGACACATAGGACTGCGTGCGCCGCTCCCGGCTATATTGCCCCCGAGGTGCTTCAACTCATGGAGATAGCCGGCATCAGCGATTTCGAGAGCTTGGCAGCGTCCACGAATGCCCCCGTGTTTACGCCACAGACGGATGACTTTGGACTCGCGGTCCATATCTTTAAGATGCTTAACCGCGGAATACACCCATACGCTTCTGGTGAGCTGGACTTGGACATATTTGACCTGGACGACGATGACATTCCGCCTGCACCATTGATAAACAGCTGCGTGTGTAATGGGCACAGCCCGTTTGTGGGGACGTTGGTCGGATACGTTGTCCCAAAGTACGCTCTTGAGCTCGATGATTTTAGCGGCACTATGGGCGAGGCACTCCGTCGATCGCTGTATGGCAGGGCGGAGGAGCGTCTTGACGCACGCACATGGGCGCGCCTGCTCGACCGCTATCTATCCGAGACAGTTGTGTGCAAGCGTGGCCATCTCCACCACTCGTTACAGCACGAATGCCCTTGCTGCCGAGGAGAGCGCGCCTTGTTGACTCGTCTTGGTTGATGGTTTGGGCCGTCTTGTAGAAAGCCCGTGAGGCGACATGCAAGTTAATCCTGCGTGTCGCCTCCGTACATATAGACGATAAATCCGTCGCCGGTGTCCTGGCTGTGATCCTCCAAGATGCGCTTCATGTTGAGGTGCTCGTAGAACTGCCAGTCGGAGTTGCAGTCGCTCATCAGGAAGAATTTGGTGCACCCGGCTTTGGCGAGTTCGGCGCGCGCAAGGTCGATGAGCGCACGGCCGAGCCCCTTGCCCTGCCATTCGGGCACGATGATGATCAGGTTGAGCTGGCCTTGGGCATATTCGTTGCCCGTGGCGGCAAAGCGGTCGGCTGTTGCCTTCTCGCGGCTATCGCCAAAGAGCGAGCCTTCGAGCTTGGCATCGGCGGTCTTTGCCATCTCGGTTGCCTGGACGAACATCTCGTTGTAGCAGGGCTCCCACGTGGGATTGGTGCGTGGTTTGCCGTCTTCGAAGATACCGATGCAGCAAGCGGCGATGATGCGGCCTTCAGCTTCGGCAACGAGCGCGATGGGGGAGCGCTGCAGCTGCATGGCGATGTTAAAGCGCGCACAGAAATCGGCGGCTTCGACGTCGCCTCGGTTGCGCAGCGTGTTGCACCACAGCTGGTTGTAGATGGCGGCGATGCCGGCCAGGTCATCGAGCGTGGCGGCACGCAGAGTTACGTTGTCAAGGCTCATGGGGGCTCCTTCCAAGTTGGGTCAGGCCACCCCTGAGTGTGACATGGACGCAGGACGGCCGCATCGACCATTCGGCAGGCGAGCCTCGAATCCTCGGGGACGGAGGGTCCTAAGAAGGAATGAGGGCGGATTTTCGGACACTTGCTCGATGAGAGTGGATAATCTCCCACTTTTAGCGCTGGTATAGGCCAAAAACGGGAGATTATCCACTCTCATTCTGGGTAGTCATTGGGGACGTTCTTAAACGACCAGTCATTAAAGAACGTCCCCAATGACTACCCCAAGGAACATCCCAAACTGCCGGCAGAAAAGGAACGTCCCTAACTGCCGCATCCGGAGTAAGACAACGCCGCAGGTAGAGGACGGACAGCGAGCGGGCCGCATTTGAGACAAGGTGACGTGAAACGAAAGGGCGCTGACCTTCTGGTCGCGCCCTTGAAGTTGAACGTCAGATTGTCCAAATGCGGCCCGCGTAACTAAACCCGCTCCGCGATCTCGTGGATGAGGTAGTCGGTCTTTTCCCAGCCCAGGCACGGATCGGTGATCGACTTGCCAAAGACGCCGCCGTCGACCGGCTGGTTGCCGTCCTCCAGGTAGGACTCGATCATAAAGCCCTTGACCAGCTTGGAGATGGACTCGTTGCGGCGGCAGCTGTCGAGCACCTCCTTGCAAATGCGATACTGCTCAAGCGGGCGCTTACCCGAGTTGTCGTGGTTGCAGTCGATGACCGCTGCCGGATTGGCATAGCCGGCGTGCTCGGTGTAGCGTTCGGCCAGGCGCTCCAGGTGCTCGTAGTGGTAGTTGGGGTAGGTGCGACCGTCGAGACCGATGTAGCCACGCATAACGGCGTGCGCGAGCGGATTGCCGTCGCACTCGACCTCCCAGTTGCGGAAGATGAAGCTCTGGTGCGCCTGCGCGGCGTAAATGGAGTTGAGCATGACGGTAGTAGAGCCGGCAGTGGGATTCTTCATGCCGACGGGTACCGAAATGCCGCTCGACACCAGACGGTGCTCCTGGTTCTCGACCGAGCGTGCACCCACGGCAACATAGCTCAGCAGGTCAACGAGGTACTGGTAGTTGGACGGATAGAGCATCTCGTCGGCGGTGAAGAAGCCCGTTTCCTCAATAACGCGCAGGTGCATATGGCGGATGGCCTTGACGCCCTCGAGCAGGTCGTCGGGAGCCTCGGGGTTGGGGTTGTGCAGAAGACCCTTGTAGCCGGTGCCCTTGGTACGCGGCTTATTGGTGTAGACGCGCGGAATGATGATGAGCTTGTCCTTGACCTCCTCGGCGGTCTTGGCCAGTCGGTTCATGTACTCAAGCACTGAATCCTCGCGGTCGGCAGAGCACGGGCCGATGATGAGCACCTTACGTGCGTCCTCGCCGGTAAAGACTTTGGCGACCTCGGCATCAAATGCCTGCTTTTTGGCGGTAAGGTCGGCAGAAAGTGGCATTTCCTCGCGGATCTCCATGGGGATCGGCAACTTGCGTTTGAATTCCATGGCCATAGGGGCCTCCTCAATCTATAGAAAGAGCAATAAGCGTATTGTTGAGTGTTCGGCATTATCCGCTGTCGCACGCTAAAGTGCAAGCCCTTGTCACCCCGAAACCTGCCAAAAAGGGACAGGTTTATTTTGGCGGGTTTTATCTGGGCAAACGTCGGAGGATGTCGGGAGGGAGTGGCGCCACGCGGAACCCTAAGGCTGTTGTCGGTTCCCCAGGAAACACCCCGTGGGCAAAAAATGCCAAATATGAGTACTGTTGCTAACCTACTAACATATCCGTCTAGCGAGATAATAGACAAAGTAATAAATATGTTCATTAACGTTGGCACGCAGAAGCCTGCTAACGGGCGTTTTGATTAATTTGAAGGCGTATAGAGGCCGCAAAGAGGTCGTTTGAGGCGGTTTTGGCTGTTACTAAAAAGGTAACAGTACTCATATTTGCCCTTTTTTGCCCACGGGGTCTGGAAAGCGCCGTCAATGAGGTCTCAGGAAAAGCGTTTCGAGGCTCGAAGGACACAAAACGGGGGCGCAGGTTGTCCTGCGCCCCCGTTCTCGGGCGTCATCATTTCTCTGCGGCCGTATCTACGCCGCCTCGTCGAACTGCGAGTTGTACAGGTCGGCGTAGAAGCCGCCCTGGGCGAGCAACTCGTCGTGTGTACCCTTCTCGACGATGTCGCCGTCGCGAATTACCAAGATCACGTCGGCGTTGCGGATCGTGGACAGGCGGTGCGCGATGACAAAGCTCGTGCGGCCCTGCATCAGCGCATCCATGGCGCGCTGAATAAGCTCCTCGGTACGGGTATCGACGTTGGAGGTCGCCTCGTCCAGAATCAGCGCCGGGCGGTCGGCCAAAATGGCACGGGCGATGGTCACGAGCTGGCGCTGACCCTGCGAGAGGTTGGTGCCTTCCTCGTTGATCATAAAGTCGTAGCCGCCGGCGAGCGTATGGATAAAGTGATCGCAGCGTGCGGCGCGTGCAGCGGCCTCGACCTCGGCATCGCTCGCATCAGGACGTCCATAGCGGATGTTCTCGCGGATGGTGCCGTTGAACAGCCAGGTATCCTGCAGCACCATGGCAAACTCGCCGCGAAGCGCCGCACGATCCCAGTCGCGCACATCGACGCCCTCGACGCGCAGCGAGCCGTCGTCCACATCGTAGAAGCGCTGCAGCAGCTTAATGAGCGTGGTCTTGCCGGCGCCGGTGGGGCCGACGATGGCAATGGTCTGGCCGGGTTGCGCCTCGCAGCTAAAGTCGTGGATGATGGTCTTGTCGGGCGTGTAGCCAAACTTGACATGGTCAAACTCCACGTGGCCGGGGCGCTTCTCGGGAATCTGCGCGTCGGCCTTCTGCTCCTCCTCGGGCGCGGCCAGGAACTCAAAGACGCGCTCGGTGGCGGCAGCCATCGACTGCATCGTGTTGCTCACGTTGCCCAGCTGCTGCACGGGTTGCGTAAAATTGCGCACGTACTGGATAAAGCTCTGGATGTCGCCGGGCGTGGCATTGCCGGTCAGCGCGAGCTGCGCGCCCACCACGACGACGCCCACGTAGCCCATGTTGCCCACCAAGCTCATAAGCGGCATCATCAGGCCCGACAGGAACTGCGAGCGCCAGCCACTAATAAAGAGGCGGTCGTTTTGACGGTCGAACTCTTCAATCGAGGCCTCGGCGCGGTCGAACACCTGAATGACGTTCTGGCCGGCAAAGTCCTCCTCGATAATGCCGTTGACGGCGCCCAGAACCTGCTGTTGCTCGCGGAAGTACGGCTGCGAGAAGTGAATCATTACGGTCAAGATAATCGCGGCGGCCGGCAGCGTGAGCACGGTGACGCCGGTAAGCGGCAGGCTGATCGAAAGCATCATGACGAGCACGCCGATAATCTGCGTCACCGACGTGATGAGCTGCGTCACGCTCTGGTTGAGCGACTGGCCGAGCGTATCGACGTCGTTGGTGATGCGACTGAGCACGTCGCCCTTGCTGTGTCCGTTAAAGTAGCTCATCGGAACGACGGCGATCTTGGCGGCGATCTCCTTGCGCATGCGATAGCAGATCTTTTGCGTGACGCCGGTCATGAGCCAGCCCTGGATGAGGCTGCAGACAGAGCTCGCCAGATACAGGCAGAGCAAAAAGCCGAGCGTCTTGGCAATCCAGGCAAAGTCGACATCGCCGGTGCCGTTGACCTTGGCAACTAAGCCCTCGAACAGTTTGGTGGTAACCTGACCGAGCACCTTGGGCCCCACAATGTTAAAGATGACCGAGCACACGGCAAAGGCGACGGCGGCAAACACGGCAATCTTGTGCTGGCCGATATAGCCGAGCAGCTGCCTCATGGTGCCCTTAAAGTCCTTGGCCTTTTCGCCACGACGCATGCCGCCCATGCGGCCCATGGGACCACGCTGGCGGGTGGGCTTGGGAATCTGAGTCTTGGTCTCGTCTGCCATTAGCGCTCGCCTCCTTCCATGACGGCTGCAATTTCTTTTTGGGTAAGCCCCAGCTCCTCGGCGGAAAGCTGCGACTGTGCGATCTCCAGGTACGCCGGGCAGCTGCGCAGCAGCTCCTCGTGCGTACCGGTGCCCACCACGTGGCCGTCATCGAGCACGATGATCTGGTCGGCGTGCATGATGGTCGCGATGCGCTGGGCCACGACCACGAGTGCGGCGTCAGTAACGTTTTTGGCCAGCTCTTCGCGCAGGCGAGCGTCGGTCTTGTAGTCGAGGGCGCTAAACGAGTCATCGAACACCACGACCTCGGGCTTTTTGGCCAACGCGCGGGCGATGGCCAGGCGCTGGCGCTGGCCGCCCGAGACATTGGATCCGCCCTGGCTGATGGGGGAGTCGTAGCCGCCCTCGCGCTCGGCGATAAAGTCCTCCGCCTGGGCGACGCGTGCCGCCTGGCGCATATCCTCGTCACTCACCATATCGCCGGCAAACTTGAGGTTGCTCTCGACGGTGCCCGAGAACAGGCGACCCTGCTGCGGGATATAACCAATACGGCGGCGTAGCTCGGAAAGGGTCATGTCACGCACGTCGATGCCGTCGAGCGAAATGCTGCCGCCTGTGACGTCGTACAGGCGCGGAATCAGCTGCACGAGCGTGGACTTGCCCGAGCCCGTGGAGCCAATGATGCCGAGCATCTGACCGGCATGCGTGGTGAAGTTCACGCCGCTGATGACATCGGCGCGGGCATCGGGATACTGGAAGCTCACGTCGCGGAAGGTGAGTTCACCGCGTGACGCGCTGGTCGCGGGCAGTTTGGGCGAGGAGGGGTCGTTGATGCTCGTGGGGCAGGTGATGACCTCATCTACGCGCTCGGCTGCGACCTCGGCACGGGGCAGGATGACCGAAACCATGGTGAGGATCATAAACGCCATGACGATCTGCATAGTGTAGGAGATGAACGCCATCATGTTGCCGACCTGCATCACGCCGTCGGACACGCCCTGCGCGCCAAACCAGACGATAAGCACGGTGATGCAGTTCATGACGAGCATCATGAGCGGCATCATGAAGCTCATGGCGCGGTTGGTGTAGAGCTGCGTGGTCATCAGGTCGAGCGAAGCCTTGTCAAAACGCTCGAGCTCATGCTCTTCGCGGTTGAACGAACGGATAGGCATAAGGCCGTCGAGCAGCTCGCGAGCGGTAAGGTTCACACGGTCCACAAAGCTCTGCATCTTTTTGAACTTGGGCATGGTGAGGCCCATGAGCACGCCGACGACGGCCGAGACCGCGATGATGGCCACGGCGATAGTCCACTCCAGGCCGGTGTGGTTGGCCAGGACGCGCATGACGGCGACGATGCCCATGACGGGGGCCATCAGGCACATGCGGATAAACAGGGTTGCGGCCATCTGGATCTGCTGAATGTCGTTGGTGCAGCGGGTGATGAGCGAGGCCTGGCTAAACTTGCCCACCTCGGCCGGCGAGAAGTGCATAACCTTGTTGAAGGTCTCGCGGCGCAGGTCGCGGGCGATGGAGCAGGCGGTGCGCGAAGCCACGGCACCGGTCAGGATGGTGGCGACGAGCGACACCAGGCACAGGCCAAACATCGTGGTCGCCATGCGGCCCAGGTAGGCGTTCTGCACGTCGGCGGGGTCGATGCCCTGCGCCTTGTACTCGTCTTGCACATAGCTCACGGCGCGTTGGGTCACGATGGAACCCGACATGGAGCCCATTTTGTCCGCCATATCGTTGGCGCCCTCCACGAGCTTGCCCTGGTCGATTAGGCCGCCTTCAACGCCTAGACGCAGACCCTTCATGGTGATCTTACCGCCGTCGGCATCAATCTGCTTTTGCATGTTCTGCGCCGCCGCGGCCTTCTGCTGCATCTCGGCGAGCTGCTCGGGCGTCATCGCCGCCATCTGCTCGGGCGTGGGTATGGCCTGGGCGCCGCTGTTGTCTTTCTCACCGGACGTGCCCATCATGTCACCCATGGAGTTGGCGTCAATACCCTGGTTGAGCGAAAGGACGACGGTCTCGGGCAGACTCATGATGTCGGCAATCTTGCCGCCGTCGGCGCGCTCCTCCTCGGTGCCCTTGTACGTTCGAATGCCGTTATTGTCCGCCTTGCTAAACACGGCCTCCACAGCCTTGGCGTGCTTGGCGCTCATAAAGAGTTCGAGGTCGTCGAGCGATTCGGCGCGGATGGTGTCGGGTACGGGCGAGGCGATACCGCCTTGCTGTACGCCCACGTCGACGATGTCGCTCATATAGGTAGGCAGCGCCAGATCGGCGTTGCAGCTGATTACGATAAGTACGATAGCTGTGAACAGTGCCAGGACATGCTTTTTAAAGAGCTTGAGAATCCTCACTCGGCATCTCTCCTTTCTTGATTGTGGTCGATAATTTCGTTGGCACGCCTTAGAAGACGCACCATCTCTTGGGTATCTGTTTCGCCGAGCTGTTCGAGGAAAGCCGCGGTGCGGTCCTCGAATTCCCGGCGTTTGATTTCGAGATCCTGGAATCCCTTGTCGGTCACTATGACGTGTACGCGACGACGGTCGGTCTTTGAGTGCTCACGCTCAACCCAGCCCTTGGCTTCGAGAGCGCGTAGGATATTGGCAATGCGGGCGTTCGAGACCCAGGCGCGATCAGCGAGTTCGCTCGGCGTGAGCGAACCGCCAGCGAGCATAAGGGCGCGCATGACAGCCATCTCGCCGCTGAGAGCTTTGTCCACAAAGCGCGAAACGCGCTGGTGAATGCCGCCAAACTCGGTAAGGAGCTGACCCCCAAGCTCATGGAAATCGGTATCTTCCACCGAAAACCCCTAACACTAGAAACTATTTTCGGTGGAAGATGATACCCTCATACGCGGGCCTCATACAGTGGCAATATAAAGAGCGCATAAAGACTTAAAATCATTCAATTGCTGAAGCGTTTTAAAGAACTATGATGCACGCGGTTAGGCGAGGGGTTGTCACCACCATGACGACTGGGACTCATATAATCGCCACGTGCGATGCTCCAACTTCCCGCGAGGAGACACCTTATATAAAGGGGGATGGAGTCATGGCATTTGACTTCACGGGCAAGACCGCGATTGTCACGGGCGGCACTCAGGGCATTGGCCTCGAGATCGCCAAGGGCATCGTCGCGGGCGGCGGACATGTCGCGCTCATCGCAAGGAACGCTGCTAAGGGCGAGGCCGCGGTGGCCGAGCTTGGCGAGGGCAACAAGTTCTATCAGCTCGATGTCGCCGATGCACCCAAGGCGCGCGAGACTGTCGAGCAGATTTTTACGGACCTGCCGCAAACCAACATCCTGATCAACTGCGCTGGCGTCATCAGCACCAAGAAGTTCGACGAGATCGATGACACCGAGTGGCGTCGCACCATCGACATCAACCTCAACGGTACCTTCACTATGATGAACGCCGTGTACCCGCACTTTAAGGCGGCCCATGCCGGCACTATCGTCAACGTGAGCTCTGTCGCTGGCAAGATCGGTGGCGGCCTGCTCGGCACCGCGGCCTACGCGAGCTCTAAGGCCGGTGTCAACGGCCTGACCAAGGCAGTCGCCAAGGAAGGCGGCAAGTTTGGCGTCCGCTGTAACGCCGTGTGCCCGTCGCTCACCCTTACTGATATGACCTCGATTCTCTCTGACGAGAACTCTCAGCGCATCATCAACGGTATTCCTCTGGGCCGCGCCGCCCAGGCCAGCGAGCCTGCGCAGATGGTGCTGTTCTTCGCTTCCGATCTCGCCAGCTTCGTGAACGGCGAGATCGGTGACTGCGACGGCGGCATCGTCCTGGACGGGTAATACCCCGCGACGATTATTCGGCGACGGCTCCTGCGACTCGGGACCGTCGCCTTCTTTCTGACATAGGCGCGTGCGGCTACGATTCGCATGCATCCAAAGGAGATATATATGAGTGAATCGACTGCGGTGGAGGCGCCGGCGGCAAAGGAGCCGTTCTTTAAGATGTCCTCCATCCCGGGTGCCAATATTTTGGTGCCGCTTTTGCTGGGCTGCCTGCTCAACACGCTATTCCCTGACCTGTTCAAAACGCTCGGCAGCTTTACGCTTGGCATGACCCAGCAGGGCGCGGGCCCGCTCGTGGGCGCTTTTTTGCTCATCGTCGGTACGACGATTTCGTTTAAGAGTGCTCCTGCCGCCGCTGCACGCGGCGCCATCATCATCGCCGTCAAGCAGATCGTGGTCGTTGCCGTGTCGCTGCTCATCCTGTATGTGTTCAACGACAACCTGTTTGGTATCTCTGCCATGGTGATGCTGGCGGCTTGCACCGGCGCCAACAACGCTATGTACGCTGGTCTGATGGGCACCATGGGCAATGAGGCCGAGCGTGGCGCTGTCGCCATCACCACGCTCGTTGTCGGCCCTCCGGTCACGATGATCGTGCTCGGCGCTGCCGGCCAAGCTCCGATTGGCTGGTCGCTTGTGGGTGCCATCCTGCCGATCGTCGCCGGCATTATTCTGGGTAACCTCTTCCCGAGCTTTAAGAAGATGATGGCACCGGCACTTTCCGCCGTCATCGTGCTCGTCTTCTTTGCCATGGGCTCGACCATGACCTTTGGCCAGCTCATTAATGGCGGTCTTCCCGGTATTCTGCTCGGCGTGATCTGCTCGGTGGTCTTTGCAATTCCCGTTATCGCGGTCGATAAGCTCACGGGCGGCACGGGTGTCGCAGGTGCGGCCATTTCGAGCTGCGCCGGAGCCAATGTGGCCACGCCTGCTGCCATGGCAAGCGTCAACGAGGCCATGTACGGCGGTGCGGTGCTCGCGACGGCTACGGCACAGGTTGCTGCCTGTGCAATCGTGACGGCTATTTTGACCCCGCTGGTCACCAGTTGGTGCTACAAGCATTTTGAGGGCCAGGGCAACGGCGATAGCAAGGCAATGACCGACAAGGCCGCCGCAGCCGCCTAATGCCAAACGGCAATCAAAGCTAAAAACTAGCTACGCCACAGGGCGGCCACGGGGGATCCCGCGGCCGCCCTGCAGTTTCTGTAGGGTCTCTGGGACACTTTACCCTGCTAAAGCTGGCATAACAGCTAGAGCGAACGTCGTACAAAGGCAAGGAAAAATACCATACAAATCGGTGAACGGTAGTTGTTCGCGCTCGCATTTCCTGCGGGTTTGTAAAAAACGTCCTTATGATATAAAAAAAGAAACATATAACAGCCCAGATGGAGAGGGCCGCTATGTTATCCTTCTCAAACGGGTGAAATCTTGGGTTTTGGGTTGTAGTTCCAAGGTGGACAAACGTTTTCCCTGCACCAATGTGTGGTGAAGAACGGAAGAAGCCGGTAGTGCAAGCCGAACATTCAAGAATTCAATAAGCAGCGGTGTGAGAGAGCGCCGCATTACACGTAACTAGGAGCGTGGTTACACAATGCAGGAGGCATGGGAAGGCTTCAAGGAAGGCATCTGGACGGGAGAAGTTGACGTCCGAGACTTCATCCAGAAGAACTACACCCCCTACGAGGGCGACGAGTCGTTCCTCGTCGGTCCGACCGAGCGTACCAAGGAGCTGTGGGGCGAGGTTCTCGACCTGCTGCTTAAGGAGCGCGAGCAGGGCGGTGTCCTCGATATGGACACCAAGACCGTCACGGGTATCGTGAGCCACCCCGCTGGCTACATCGATAACGCCCACCGCGAGAAGGAGACCATCGTCGGCCTCCAGACCGACAAGCCGCTCAAGCGCGCGCTGCACGTCAACGGCGGTATCCGCATCGCTTGCCAGGCTGCCAGCCAGCACGGCTATAAGGTCGATGAGAACGTTGTCGAGCGCTACACCTTCGAGCGCAAGACCCACAACGCTGGCGTCTTCGATGTCTACACCCCCGAGATGCGTGCTTGCCGCTCGGCTCACATCATCACCGGTCTGCCCGATGGCTATGGCCGCGGCCGCATCATCGGCGACTACCGTCGTGTTGCCCTGTACGGCGTCGACTACCTGATCAAGGACAAGGAGGCCCAGAAGGCTTCCACTCCGACGGTCATGACCGCCGACAACATCCGCGATCGCGAGGAGCTGCAGGAGCAGATCCGCGCCCTCGGCGAGCTCAAGATGATGGCCGAGACCTATGGTTTCGATATTTCCAACCCTGCTACCAACACGCAGGAGGCCATCCAGTGGATGTACTTCGCCTACCTTGCTGCCGTCAAGGAGCAGAACGGCGCCGCTATGTCCATCGGCCGTACCTCTACGTTCATCGACATCTATGCTGAGCGCGACCTTGCCAACGGTACCTTCACCGAGGAGCAGATCCAGGAGTTCGTGGATCACTTCATCATGAAGCTCCGCATGGTCAAGTTTGCCCGTACCCCCGAGTACCAGGCCCTGTTCACCGGCGACCCGCAGTGGGTCACCGAGTCCATCGGCGGCATGGGTGTCGACGGCCGTACGCTCGTTACCAAGATGAGCTACCGCTACCTGCACACGCTCGAGAACATGGGCACCAGCCCCGAGCCCAACATGACCGTTCTGTGGTCGACCCGTCTGCCCGAGAACTTCAAGAAGTTCTGCGCCAAGACTTCCGTCGCCAGCTCCTCGATCCAGTACGAGAACGACGACCTCATGCGCGTCTATCACGGCGACGACTACGGCATTGCCTGCTGCGTGTCCTCCATGCGCATCGGCAAGGAGATGCAGTTCTTCGGTGCCCGCGCCAACCTGGCCAAGTGCCTGCTCTACGCACTTAACGGCGGTGTTGACGAGGTCTCCAAGAAGCAGGTCGGCCCCAAGTACCGCGCCGTCGAGGGCGACACGCTCGATTACGACGACGTTGTGGCCAAGTACAACGACATGATGAAGTGGCTTGCTGGCGTGTACGTCAACTCGCTGAACATCATTCACTACATGCACGACAAGTATTGCTACGAGCGCATCCAGATGGCTCTGCACGACAAGCACGTGCACCGCTGGTTCGCTACGGGCATCGCTGGCCTTTCCGTCGTGGCTGACTCCCTGTCCGCCATCAAGTACGCCAAGGTCCACCCCGTCCGTGACGAGAACGGCATCATCGTCGACTTTGAGACCGAGGGCGAGTTCCCCAAGTACGGTAACGACGACGACCGCGTCGACCAGATCGCTCACGACGTTGTGCACCAGTTCATGGAGTACATCCGCATGAACGACACCTACCGCAACTCCGTGCCCACGACCTCGGTTCTGACCATTACCTCCAACGTCGTGTACGGTAAGAAGACCGGCTCCACGCCCGACGGCCGCAAGGCTGGCCAGCCGTTCGCCCCGGGTGCTAACCCCATGCACAAGCGCGATAGCCACGGCGCCATCGCTTCGCTGTCTTCGGTTTCCAAGCTCCCGTTCCGCGATGCTCAGGACGGTATCTCCAACACCTTCTCCATTATCCCGAGTGCGCTCGGCAAGGAGGATCAGGTGTTCTTTGGCGATATCGACCTTGATCAGCTGGGCGAGTAACTATTGTTAGTGCTATACTAACAATAACGATTACTGATTAGTGCGCCGGTTTCGGCCGGCGCCTATTAATCGAAGGAGACACATTATGAAGGTTTCTGAAGTTTCTGAGACTCAGGCCGATAACCTGGTCCACATGCTCGACGCTTACGCCGAGAAGGGTGGCCACCACCTGAACATCAACGTCTTCAACCGTGAGACGCTGCTCGACGCTCAGGCTCACCCCGAGAAGTACCCGCAGCTGACCATCCGCGTTTCCGGCTATGCCGTGAACTTCCACACGCTCACCAAGGAGCAGCAGGACGAGGTCATTGCGCGTACCTTCCACAACAAGTTCTAAAGGGATTTAACTCCCGCAGGATCGCCGGGGCTGTTTGGGCTACCTCCCAAAACGTCCTCGGACATGCAAAGAGGCTCGCTGCGCACTTCGTGCGGCGAGCCTCTTTGCGTCCTGACGCTCCTATTTGGCAAGGTGTTTTTTAGAATCCATTTTGCGCTCGGCCTCGAAGGCCTGCCTGTCCCAATCGAGCGGAAGTCCGGCCTCGACCCATGCCTCGTAGGCCCTCCTTATGGGCTTGAGCTCCCTTTGGCCCCTCTCCAGCATCGAGATGTACTTCTCGCTGGTGCCCAGTATGGACGCCGCCCTCACCTGGCTGACCTTCGCCGCGCGCCTGGCCGCCACGAGCTCCGAGGCGTCCTCGGGCCTCCTGATCTCGTGCGGGCGCATCAGCGCCCGGTACGCCTCCCTGGCCACGTAGCGCTTGAGGCACCTCATGACCTCCCTGTCGCTCTTTCCCCGCCCCCTGGCCCTCTCGGCGTACTCGGCGGTCTCGGGGTCGCGCATGACCCTCTGCCTCGCGATCTCGTGCAGCGCGCTGTTCGCCTGCCGGTCGCCGCCCCTGTTGAGCCTGTGCCTCACGGTCTTGCCGCTCGAGGCGGGGATGGGGCAGGCCCCGCATATCGCCGCGAACGACGCCTCGGAGCGCAGCCTGCCCGGGTTGTCCCCGGCCGCGACCGCGAGCTTGGCCGCGCTCACGGGCCCGCACCCGTACATCGCCAGCAGCGCGGGGCAGTTCTCCTCTAGGGACGCCTCGATCGCGCGCTCCATGTCGAGCGCCGCGTCGCGCGCCGCCGCCCACAGGTCCGCCAGCGCGCCGAGCGCGGCGCCCAGCGCGCCCGCGGCGCCCACGGAGGGG
>WGSK01000016.1:0-44025 GCA_014871655.1 Collinsella sp.
AGGAGGCCACTTAATGTGGCCTCCGTCGTGAGCAGGACTGTAGAGCAGGAAACTTAACCCCCACACCCCTCACGCGGCGGGCAAACTCGCCTTGTACTCTATCAAGGTAAAGTGTATGATTCTGAACGTTACAAGACTCACTTTACTTAACTAAAGTGCCACCAAGGGGGGATACCATGAACACCGATATGTCTCGTCGTCAGTTTGTTGGTCTAGCCGGCTCGCTCGCTACGGTGCTTGGCCTTGGTCTTGTCGGTTGCGGCGGTGGTGCCGGCAAGGGCTCCGCTGCCGGTTCTGCCGCGGCCAAGGATGTGAAGGGCGCTGCGGAGTCCAAGAAGCTCGTGGTGGGCTTTGATAAGTCCTATCCTCCGTACGGCTTTGTGGGCGACGATGGCGAGTACACCGGCTTTGATCTCGATCTGGCCAAGGCTGTTGCCGATAAGCAGGGCTGGGAGGTCAAATACGAGGCCATCGACTGGGATGCCAAGGATACGCTGCTTAACTCGGGCGCCATCAACTGCATCTGGAATGGCTTTACCATGGAGGGCCGTGAGGACGACTACACGTTCTCCGAGCCGTACATGCTCAACGAGCAGGTGCTGGTGGTAAAGAAGGATGCAGGCATCAAGAGCTGGGACGATCTTGCCGGCAAGACCGTGATTACCCAGACCGATTCCGCTGCGCAGGATGTGCTTGAGGGTGACCAGAAGGATCTGGCGGCGACGTTTGCCACGCTCGACACCATCGGTGAGTACAACACGGCGTTTATGCAGCTCGAGAGCGGCGCGGTCGATGCCGTGGCTTGCGACCTTTCGATTGCCCAGTATCAGCTTGCCGCCAAGCCCGATGCCTATACGCAGCTTGATGAGCCGCTGTCCAGCGAGCACTACGCCGTCGGCTTTAAGAAGGGCGACACCAAGTCGGCCGACGCCGTGACCGAGTCGCTCAAGGCACTCTACGATGACGGTACGGTCAAGGATCTCTGCGACAAGTATTCAAGCTATGGTCTATCTTTCGATAATTGGGTTTTGAAATAGCCACAGCACCCAACCTTGCGGCTCCAACCCTCCTCGCGTACCAAAGTACGCTTCGTCGGGCTTGTCGCTCGCAATCTTGGGCACTGTGCCTATTTCAATTAACGCCCGCTGTTCTGTTGCTGTGAAAGAGAGGGTAGGTTGTCTATCCAAGTCATGATGCAGATGCTTGGCCAGGGATTCTTGGTCAGTTTGCAGTTGTTTGTGCTGACACTGCTGGGGTCGATTCCGCTGGGAATCCCCGTGGCGTTTATGCGCATGAGCAAAATCGCGCCGCTTCGCTGGATTGCGCGCATCTACATTTCGGTCATGCGCGGTACGCCGCTCATGCTGCAGATGTTTGCCATCTACTTTGCCCCGTACTACGTGTTTGGCATTTCGCTCACGCCCGATTCCAAGTGGACGGCGTGCGTCGTGGCGTTCATCATCAACTACGCCGGTTACTTTGCCGAGATCTATCGCTCGGGCCTGCAGTCCATTCCGCGCGGTCAATACGAGGCTGCCGAGGTGCTGGGCTATTCGCGCGTGCAGACGTTTCTGTATATCGTGATGCCGCAGGTCGCCAAGCGTATTCTGCCGGCGATGGGCAACGAGATCATCACGCTGGTCAAGGACACGTCGCTGGCGTTTGCCATTGGCGTGGGTGAGATGTTCTCGACGGCCAAGGCGCTGGTCGCCTCGCAGGTGAGCATGGTGCCGTTTGCGATTGCGGCGCTGATTTACTGGGTCTTTAATTTCGTTGTCGAGATGCTGCTGGGCGCCGCCGAGAAAAAATTGGATTACTACCATGATTAATTCGGTAATGAATATATCGAACGCTCGCAAGGCGTTTGGCGGCAATGAGGTGCTCAAGGATATCTCGCTCGAGGTAAAGCGTGGAGAGGTCGTGGCGATTATCGGGCCTTCGGGTGGCGGCAAGTCCACGCTGCTGCGGTGTGCCACGCTGCTCGAGACGCTCGACGGAGGCTCGCTCTCGTTTGGCGACCTTGCCGTTGCGACGGATGCGGGTTCGGGCGCGGTCTATGCGAAGGGCGATGTGCCCAGGCAGGCGCGCTCGCGATTTGGCCTGGTGTTTCAGAACTACAATCTGTTCCCGCACTATACCGTGATGAAAAACATCACCGATGCGCCGATCCGCGTGCTTAAGCGCCCGCGCGAGCAGGCGGAGGCCCGCGCTCACGAGCTGATTGCGCAAATGGGGCTGACGGGCAACGAGAACAAGGTGCCCTGCGAGCTTTCGGGCGGTCAGCAGCAGCGCGTGAGTATTGCCCGCGCCCTGGCGCTCGACCCGGAAATCTTATTCTTTGACGAGCCGACCTCGGCGCTTGATCCAGAGCTGACGGCCGAGGTTCTGCGCGTCATCAAGGATCTGGCCGCGCAGAATATGACGATGGTGATCGTGACCCACGCGATGCAGTTTGCCCGCGACGTTGCCGACCGCGTGGTCTTTATGGACGGCGGGCGCATTGTCGAGGAGGGTCCGGCCGAGCAGGTTATCGATCATCCGCGCGAACAGCGTACACGCGAGTTCTTGAGCCGTATCGAGGGATAGGCTCAGCTATTTACTCAACTGCTTATTGAGGTGATGCCGCCGCAGGTCTTACGGCCTGGGGCGGCATTTTATTTGCATCCGCGGGGTTCAATAATCGCCTTGCAAGCTCGCCCCCTCCTCTCGCCGCCCGTATCCATACGCGTGCCGAAAGGTCTGCATGGACAGGCGACTGCAAGGGTAGGGTGGTGGCATAGGACATTTGGAGGGTGAGTCGGCTCGGCTGCCGACCATGCTGCTCCCGGGACGGCATCGACCGCGAACTCTCCCCGTTGGCGTCGCGCATTGCGCGCGGCCCTGCAAGGAGGTCATCATGGGTGCTCCCAAGACCGGTAACGTAAGGAACGTGGTGCTCGTAGGCCAAGGCGGGGTGGGCAAGACTTCACTCGCCGAGGCCATGCTCCACCTTTCCGGCAAGACCGCCCGCCTGGGCGGCCACGACGGCACCAAGCCCACGCTCGACTATGACCCCGAAGAGGTCAAGCGTGCATTTTCCATCTCGACGACCATTGCGCCGATCGACTGGAAGGGCGCGCGCATCAATGTGCTCGATGCCCCGTGCTACCCCGATTTTATCGGCGACGCCTTTGCCGCGATGAGCGTCTGCGAGACGGCTCTGTTTGTGGTCGACGCCGAGGCCGGCCCGCAGCCTACGACGGTTAAGCTCTGGTATGCCGCCGAGGACCTGCGCTTGGCGCGTGCGGTGTTCGTAAACCGCCTGTCGCGCTCCGAGGCCAGCTTTGCGACCACGATGGACCTGCTGCAGGAGCGCTTTGGCACGCGACTGGGCGCCGTGACCCTTCCCTGGGGCGAGGGCGATGACTTTGATGGCATCATCGACCTGGTGCGCATGAAGGCGCGCCATTGCAACGGCACCGAAGCCGTTGAGTCGGAGATTCCCGAGGAGTATCGTGCCCAGGCCGAGGAGGCCCACGACCATCTGTGCGAGCTGGTGGCCGAGGCTGACGACGAGCTGATGATGAAGTACTTGGAAGGCGAGGAGACGCTAACGCAGGAGGAGCTCGAAGGCCTGCTGTCGAAGGCGATCGCCGAGCGCATCTTTGTGCCGGTCTTTGCGGGCGATTGCATTAAGGAGCAGGGCGTCAACTCGTTGATGGATGACATCGCAACGTACTTCCCGGCGCCGACCGACTACGGCGAGATGCCGCTTATCGACGGCGATTCGCTCAAGATTTCGAGCGACGATGACCGTCCGGTGGCGTTTGTGTTTAAGACGCTGGCCGATCCGCAGCAGGGTCGCATCAGCTTTATCAAGGTGCTGACGGGCACGCTTGAGCCGGGCCTTGAACTGGTCAACGCGCGCACGCGCAAGGGCGACCGTCTGGCTCACCTGTATGTGATGTGCGGCCGCGATATGACCGAGGTCGGTCACGCCTATGCCGGCGACATCATCGTGGCGCCCAAGCTGGCGGCCGAGACGGGCGATACGCTCTCGATTACCGGCAAGGTCGAGGCTGCGGCGTTTAAGTTCCCCAACTCGCAGTACCGCATTGCCATCGAGGCCGAGAATCGCGGCGACGAAGAGAAGCTCTACACGTTTATCGAGAAGGCCTGCAAGGCCGATCCGACCATGAGCATCGACCGCGACGAGGAGACCGGCCAGACCATTATCTCCGCCGTTGGTGAGGCGCAGGTTTCGGTGCTGCTCAACCGTCTGGAGGACCGCACCAAGGTCGTTGCCAAGAGCGTGCCGATCCGCATCCCGTATCGCGAGACCATCCGCCGCACGGCGAGCGCCCAGGGCCGCCACAAGAAGCAGACCGGTGGTGCCGGTCAGTATGGCGACTGCTGGCTGCGCGTGGAGCCGCTCATTGGGCCCGACGGCACGAGCGATGGCTATGAGTTTGTGGACGAGGTCGTAGGCGGCCGTATTCCGCGCTCGCTGATCCCCGCCGTGGACAAGGGTGTCCAGGAGACCATGAAGGACGGCATCATTGCCGGCTACCCGCTCACGGGCATTCGCGTGGCTGTGTACGACGGCTCGTATCACAGCGTCGACTCCAACGAGATGGCGTTCCGCGCGGCGGCTCGCATCGGCCTGCGCAAGGCGTGCGCCGATGCCGACCCGGTGGTGCTGGAGCCCATCGAGGAAATCACGGTGACTATTCCCGAGAGCTATGCCGGCGCCGTGATGGGCGACATCTCTGCCTCGCGCGGTCGCGTGACGGGCATGGAGACCGATGAGCGCGGAGACACCGTGGTTATCGCGCAGGCACCTCTCGCCGAGCTGACGGATTACTCGACGCGCCTGCGCTCTATCACGCGCGGCACGGGTGACTTTACCATGAAGCCCGCCGGCTACGAGCAGGTGCCCTATGACGTTCAGGCCAAGCTGGTCGAGCGCTATGAGGAGGGTCGCGCCAAGTAGCGTGTGATTTTGCCTGCAATGTAGGTGCTGACGAAAAGGCCGCCCTGGGTAACCGGGGCGGCCCTTTTTGATCCCCGGGGCCGCGCTAAGTAAATCGACGTAAGGCAACCACCACGATGGGGACAGCCTCCATCGTGGTGTTTTTTGGCAGACGAGGCGCCTGTCGGCTTTTATTGGGACGGACTCCTTTTCATGCTGCCGTGAAAGAAAAAAAGACCTCCTTTGATAGAATATACGTATATAGACGTCTACTTGAACAAGGAGGCAATATGTTCGAGGCGGTTATCTTCGATATGGACGGGCTCATGTTCGATACTGAGCCGATTTGGGCTTCCTGCTGGCCCAAAACCGCAATTGAGTTTGAGGTTGAATGCAAAGAGGGCCTTGCGGACGCCATGCGTGGCACCAATGGATCGGAAGCGGTGTCCATTATTCGCGAGTGGTATGGCGATGAGGTCGATTCTCAAGCGTTTGTTGACCGTTTTTACGAAATAGCGCATGAAGCGCTGGCTCAGGGCGCAGAGAAGAAACTCGGATTAGATCGGCTTCTCGACTATCTTCAGGCTGAGGGAATTCCGATGGCAGTTGCTTCATCATCGAGCAGAAAAATGATCGAGGCAAATTTGATAAGGGGAGGAATACTCCCTTATTTCGATTCGATCGTCTCTGGTGTTGAGGTCGAACACGCCAAGCCTTACCCAGACGTCTTTTTGAAAGCGGCGGATGAGCTAGGAGCTTCACCGCAGAAATCCCTCGTTTTAGAGGATTCCTATAACGGGGTGCGCGCGGGATTTGCAGGAGGATTTTGCACTGTCATGGTCCCCGATCTCTCTGAGCCAACAGATGAGATGGAAAGATTGGCCACGGCAATAGTTTCGAGCCTAAACGACGTTACCGATATGCTGGCAAATGGGGCGTTGGGGTAAGCATACCAAATGAAAGGGGCTGTCGAGTGCTTCTCGGCAGCCCCTTTTTTCGATTCGAGGCATTTAGTGCTTTGCGCGTAAATCAAAAAGGTATATAGTCGTCTATAAACAGGTACATAGACGTCTATATAAGTATCTGGAACGAAAACTCAACTCGAATTGCCGTAACCCGGTTGGAGGAATCATGGCAGTTGTAACTTCGACTGAGCTGATCCAGATTGCACGCAAGAATGGATGGCTCCTTCCCGCATATAACACGACGAACATGGAGATGACCTTAGGTATCCTGGATGGATTGCAGAGGGCCGGCATGCCGGGCATCCTCCAGATCGCCCCTACCAACGTTAAGCTTTCCGATTACGGCATGATCGCCTCTATCGTTAAACGCGCGGCGGAGGACTATATCGTTCCCACGTGTCTGCATCTTGACCACGGCAAGACGCTCGAGGATGTTCGACAGGCGGTTCAGGCCGGCTTTACCTCCGTTATGATCGACGGTGCCGCGTTGCCCTTTGAGGAGAACATTCGCTTCTCGCGCCAGGCAGTTGACTACTGCCATTGCTACGGCGTGCCCGTTGAGGCTGAGCTCGGTGCCATCAAGGGCAAAGAAGACGATCATGTTTCCGAGGCGGATCTTAAGACCGACCCCGATCAGGTTTGCGAGTTTGTGGAGCGCACGGGCTGCGACCTGTTGGCCGTGTCTATCGGCAACGTTCACGGCCTTGAGGATACGCCGCGCATCGATTTGCCGCTGCTTGAGAAGCTTGCCGAGGTGTCTCCGTGTCCCCTCGTTCTTCATGGTGGCTCGGGCATTCCCTATGAGACCATCCACGCTATGCAGCCACACAAGATGTCCAAGATCAACATCGCAAGCGACCTGCGCAAGGCCTACATCACGACGGTTGGCAAGGCGTACGAGGCAAACAACAACGAGCATAATCTCGCCAAGGTACTGATTGATACACGTAAGGCAGTTGCGGACGTTGCTTACAAGACGACGCGCGCCATCAACGGCATCGCTGAGTAGCGCGGAATTACGAACATGGATGAGGCGATAATGGGTGCGCTCTACCTTGGTGTCGATGTGGGCACGTCATCGGTGAAGCTCACGTGCATTGATGAAGGCGGAAAAGTTGTCGCGACTGCGAGCGAGGCTTACGAGTGCTCTGAGCCTCATCCCGGTTGGCGGGAAATCAATCCCGAGACATGGTGGATCGCCATTTGCTCTGCATGCTCCCTGCTTGGAGAGAAAGTTGACCTGTCTCTAATAAAAGGCGTTGGCGCTACCGGGCAGATGCACACGACGGTCTTGATCGATGCCGATGGGGTGCCAACGTGTCCCGCCATAATGTGGAACGACCAGCGCACGATTGACGCCGTCTTTACCGAGAAGCAGTGGGCGCTGTCTGCGGGCTATCCTAGGGTCGCCAGCTTTCTTTCGACTGGGGTTCCGGCGATTAACCTTGCATGGATAGCTAAGAATAATCCTGAGGGCCTTTCAAAGAGCGAAGTGTTTCTTTCGGTTTCAGATTGGATTGCTCTCAAGTTTGGCGGGCGTGCTGGTACGGACTATTGCGGGGCTTCGACAACAGGGCTCTACGATAACGAGAGGCAAGCTTGGATCGGTGAGGTCTGCGAGCATTTCGGAATCCCCGAGTCGTTGCTTCCCGTTGTCGAGCCTTCTGATGCCGTAATTGGGACCGTGGTTGAGAGAGCTTCAAGCGAGACGGGAATTCCCGCAGGTGCCATGATCGTGAGGGGAACGGGCGACAATCCCGCGGCAGCGATCTGCACGGGATGCCTTTTGGAGGGCGTCCCCACCATCTCACTTGGAACAAGCGGCGTGCTGATGTATTCATCTGAGGGAGTTGACCTTCCGGCTGTTGGCAAGCCCGTGTTGTTCAAGTGGGGAAATACCCTTAAGACCCAAATTCAGCTGAGTATCAGATCGTGCGGCGGTGCCAAGGAATGGTGGTACGGGCAGATTCTAAGTAGTGAGTCCTACGATTTGGAGGACAAGGCCGTCGAGGACCCCTTCTACGACATGAGGGATCTCATATTCTACCCCCATCTATCGGGAGAAAAAGTCCTGCACGGTTGCCCGTCGGTACGCGGTGCCTTTCTGGGGCTTGATCTTGACACGACTCGTTCCGAGCTCGAAAGGGCTCTGATGGAGGGCACGGCGTATGCCTTAAGGGAGCTCAAGGAGTCCGTGGACCATTCGGAAGAGTGGCGCAGCATCAGGCTCGTTGGAGGAGGGGCCAAGAACGATTTTTGGGCGCAAACGCTCTCCAACGTGTTGGGGGTCGATATGGTGCGGATGGAATCCTCCGGCGCCGGTCAGGGCACGGCGCTGCTGGCCCTCTCGGCTTCTTGCGGCCAAGACTTGACGGCGGTTGCCGCAGGGGTCTGCAGAAAACTCGATTCCATTGAAAAAAACGACAGGGCCCATGAGCTCTACGACGCGCGTTTTAGCAGGTATATGCGTATATTTGAGGCACTCCAAATTATCTATGAGCTAAATAGCGCGTAGCCGTTTGTCTTGTAAAATCTACCGTTCACCGAAAGGAATGCGAGAAGGTAACTCGAAGAGCGGTCCCTTTGTAAGATATAGACAACCGTAGACAAACGTAGACAACCATGAGCGTATATGGCTGATTGAAATGGAGGAGGGGGCGCTCAGGTAGAACGATAGAAGTAGCGAACATTAACTAAGGAGAATGAAAATGGGAGCAGTAAACGATTTCCTTATCTTCCTTGCGGAGGGCTTTACCGGCCTGTTTAATGCGGCTGGTGATCAGTTTGCCTCGTTTATTACGGGCATGATCCCAATGCTGATCTGTCTGATCCTTACGATCAAGGCAGTCATCCAGCTGATCGGCGAGGAGCGTGTCTATGGGTTCATGAAGAAGTGCACCAAGTATGCAGTTCTCCGCTATACCCTCATCCCGTTCCTTTGCACTTTCTTCCTCTGCAATCCGATGGCATACACCTTTGGTGTGTTTGTCGAGGAGGACTACAAGCCCGCATTCTACGATGCGGTCGTGTCCATGATGCACCCCATCGTTGGCCTTTTCCCGCACGCTAACTCTTCCGAGCTCTTTGTTTGGCTTGGTATCTCGGCCGGCTACGAGGCACTGGGAAAGAACTCCTCCGAGCTTGCTATCCGCTTCCTCATTGTTGGTCTAATCGTCTGCCTGATCAAGGGCATTGTCACCGAGAAGCTGTACCTCATCATGAAGAAGCGCAACGAAGCTAAGCTTGCCGCCTAGTAGTTCAGCGCAAAAGGAGAGTCTAAATCATGAGTGAATTCAAAAGCGTAAAGGCGTCCCACGGCGGCAACGGTTGGGGCGGTCCCCTCATCATTACCCCCACGGCCGAGAAGCCTTATGTTCTGAGCGTGACCCTGGGTGGCATCAGCCCGGTCGCCCTTCGCATTGCGGAGCTTACCGGCGCCGAGGCGCACGACCAATTTAAGGACCCGATCGAGACCGATCAGGCATGCGCCGTTGTCATCGACTGCGCCGGCGTGGCTCGCTGCGGCACCTATCCCAAGATGGGCCTTAAGACGCTGAACATCAAGCCCGGTTCTCCGTCTGGTCCTCTGGCCCAGTTCATCACCGAGGATCTCTTTGCATCTGACGTCAATCCCGATTGCATCGTCCTTGCCGATGCGGCCGATGTTCCCGCTGAGCCGGTAAAGGCCGAGAAGGCACACGAGGAGACGACGAGGAAAAACGTCCACGCCAAGATCGCTGAGGGACGTGCCGAGCTCGCATCCAAGGAGTCTAACGGCTTCATGGACGTTGTCTCCAAGATCGGCACCGGTGTCGGCCGCGTTATCAGCATCATCTACCAGGCTGCGCGCGATACCGTGAACGATGTTATCCGCAACATCATCCCCTTTATGGCGTTTGTCTCGGTGTTGATCGGCATTATTAACTACACGGGTTTCGCGAACGTTCTCGCCGGCGTTCTCACTCCGCTTGCGGGCTCGCTGCCCGGTATGCTGGCAATTGGCATGTTCTGCTCAATCCCGTTCCTTTCGCCTTTGATCTGCCCGGGCGCAATCATCGCTTCTGTGCTTTCTGTCCTTGTTGGCAACCAAATCGCCAACGGCACGATTCCCGCCAACTTTGCCCTTCCCGGCTTCTTTGCCGTCAACTGCCAGGTTGGTTCCGACTTTGCTCCCGTTGGCATGACTCTCATGGAGGCAAAGCCCGAGACGATCGAAATCGGTTACCCTGCATTCCTGTTTGGCAAGCTGATTACCACCCCGATTCAGATTATTCTTGCCTACGTACTGTCCTTTGGCCTGTAAACTGAAGCTTTAAGAGGGAAAGGCCCACTATGCTCAACGCGCTCATTACAATAGCCTTCTTTATTCTCGTATGGCTTGCAGGAACATTCACCCAGTATCGCTACTGGAAGAGGGTGCGCATTCTTATCCATGAGCGCGCTCGCGATCATGAGGGATACTTGGGCACGGGTATGTGCAAGGTGAGTTTTAGCCGAAAGGCGTTTGTGATGATTCTGACTGATCATGATGGCGTGATTAACGGTTGCTATGAGCTCAAAGGGCTTTCCCTCAAACCAGAGTTTTCGGAGATGAGCGAGATGCTGGGGCTGAATATCGAGACCGCCCTAGACCATCTGGCCAACGAAAGCTATCACGATGCTTTTGCCCAGGCTATTCGTGTTATCGACAGGTCAATGACTGCGCCTGCGGCGTAACAAAGATAGGAGAAATCAAATGTACAAGGTTAAGGTCACTGAGATCGGCTCGTTTGTTGAGGAACTTCTCAACGAGAAGATGGTGGTCCTGTTTGGCCCGACCGCTCCTGCAGAGTTGCGCGACATCTGCGTCGTTCACGATGGAACTCCCACGGAGGATAACGTGCTTGCTGAGGGCGGCACCATTTCCATCGGCGATCAGGTCTACACGATTAAGGAGTTTGGTGAAGCTGCGAACGAGAACATGGGAGGGCTCGGTCATCTAACCATTGCGTTCGATGACGAGCGAGAGCTGCTTCCTGGAACGGTTCTCGTGACACCAAGCGTGCTTCCCAAGCTGGAAACCGGCATCGAGATTAGCTTCAACGGCTAAATCGCTCGGTATGGCAGGCCATGTATTAGTCGGAAAGGACGTGTTCTCATGAAACGTTCCGATTTAAAACTGCCACTTTTCACGGTCAGTCCTAAGACCTATTTGCTTGCGGACGATTCAATTGCAGCGGCTCATCTTACGGATGAAATCGCAAAAGATCGAGATCATTCGATTTTTTGGACTGCTCCCGTTCCCGAGCTCTGCGCAGTTGCGAAGGATTTGAAATTTGCAATTCCCACAGCGCAGCATGCCGATCTTATCGGTGACGGAAAAGGAATGGGACTGACACCTCTTGAGTCGCTTAAGAGCGCGGGAGTTCAAGCTGTCTTTCTAAATCACACGGCACACCCCCTGACCGTTGATAAGTTGGCGGCAACGATCGATCGCGCTCGTGAGCTTGAGATTCTAACCATTGTTGCAGCCGATAGCGTGACTGAGTCCAAAGCGGTTGCGGCGATGGATCCGGACGTGATTCTTTGCGAGCCGAGCAGCCTTGTGGGAACCGGCCATACAAGCGGCGATGATTACATCGCAGAGACCATCGCTGCCGTACGGTCCATCAATCCCGACATCGTTATCATGGAGGGAGCGGGAATCAGGTGTGGAGGCGATGTTCGTCGCTTGATTGGACTTGGCGCGCAAGGCACCGGCATTTCGAGTGCCCTGGCGATTACGGATGACAGGGCAGCGTTGCTTACGGAGCTGTTTGACGCGCTGGACTAAAACCGTCTACAAAAAGGCGAACCCACGGGTTCGCCTTTTTGCGTTTTGGAATTATATTTGGCGTAATGCCGCCGCTCTCAAGAGCTTTAATGGCGACGCTGAAAAACGGTGCCAAGCTGGAACCTGCTGGATTTAAGCCATACGCGCGCATATTCAATTGCAGAGTCATTGTCCAAGTAGACTGTTTGAAGCTGCTGAAGAAGCGGGGACTGCGTAGAGAGACCGAGCGCATCCGCGCGTTGGGTGTCCGCGAGCTTTGCCACAAAGGAGGTCTTTGAGTATTCGATCTGGTGGCCTGAGAGCCGCTCGATTATTGCAAAGAGACCTTCGTTAACAAAGTCGGCTGTTTCAATACCTGGGACAAGCGCCATATTGATGTTGTTTTCGATGAACATCACAGGTTCACCCTCAACGCTGCGCACTCGCTCGAGATGAAGGTAGTCAGAACCTTCGACAATACCGAGATGTCTGGAAATATCTTCGTCCGACCTACGAATTTCGCAATCGAGAATGTTTGTTTCGAAAGAAAGGCCTTGCTCGATTAGAGATTCGGAGAAAGAGATAAGACCCTCTGTAAGGGGGAAAGAGATGTCTTTTGACTTAACGTAAGTTCCCTTTCCCTGAATTTGCTCAAGCAGGCCCTCATCAACAAGCTTGGAAATGGCCTTTTTGATGCTGCCGCGGCTGACGCCGAGCGTACTCATGAGCTCGACTTCCGACGGGATTTTGGATGCTTGCTCCCAAGCTCCTGAGGCGATGTTCTCGCGCAGATAGTCGACCACCTGCATATAGATGGGGGTGGGACAATCCTTTTTAATATGTGAATTGTTGACGCGATTGGTCACAGTTTCTCCTGATTACTTTGAAGCAAAATTACCTTCATTTTACGTTGTTTTGCTTCGATTAACTTATCGAGATTGTGATTGCAAAGAATAAATCACGTATTTAATGTAGGGCTTCTGCTGCTTTGGCTGCCTGTCTGGCGTTTGCCTTCTACTCTTATCGACAATACGGGTATCTTGGAGAGATGGCCCCATGTCACTGAAATGCGCCGTAGGAGGCAGGAATTAGCCTCCCGTGCGCGTCGGTGACAAACGATGCGGGCGTGGCCCCGGTTGAACCTACTCTCCGGCGGCCTGGTTGCGGCCGGTGGCGTAGTCGATCTGCACATGCGGCTGCAGGTTGTAGCAGTATACGTGGAAGCACAGCGTCTTGCCGTGGTCCTCGACCGATTGCGCCTCAAGGCGCACGCCGCGGCAGACAAGTTCCTCTTCGTTATACATAGGCGTGACGCGGTAGAGCACGTGGTTGCCCGTTTCGCGGATGTAGTCGAGAATCTGCTCCTCAAACGGTAGCATGCCCGTCTCGTTGAGATAGCGCGTACCGGTGAGGAGATCCTTGCGATTGGCGTTTTCGCCGCAGAGCGACCAGGCGATGAGGTGGCAGCGGTTGTAGAGGCTCTGGCCCGGAATAAAGTCGTAGCGCTGCTGATGCCATCCGGCGGGATGGATGCGCGAGATATCGCCGCGCTTGCCTTGACCGAGCGAGTCGGGGCCCACGCAGGCGAGCGCTTTGCGAGTGCGGCCCATACTGTCGAGCTTGGAGAATTTCTTAAAGCAGCCCTCTTCTGCAGCGCGTTCGTATTCATCGAGTGTGAATGACGGCATGCCGAGCGGGTGCGTGCTGTCGGCGCGAAGGGCGACGTAGGGATTGCCGGCGTAGTCTGGAATGCTGCTGAGATATACGCCGCGGGCGCGGTTGAGATCTGGGTTTTCCACTTCGTCGATGGGGGTGGCGGCACTGTCCGCGGAGGCAACGTTGCCGTTGGTGTTGGTCGCGGTGGATTCGGAGCCATCGCCGGAGTCCTCGGAGCTTGCTGTTCCCGATTCGAGCCGGGCAACCAGGTCTGCCTCGTCGTCGGTGCGGCTGGGACTCTCGTTTTGTTTTTCGGCCAGAGCCGTCGCCTGCTCATCGCTTTGCGGCGACAACAACTTGGGCGCTCCGTCGAGCGACCCTGTGAACAACGCAAACCCCAGCACCACGGCGGTGCCGATGGAAAGTACTTGCTTGTAGGCGGACTTGCGCGACATTGCGGCTCCTGGATGGACGGTTGGGAATCTACCAGTCTAGCAGGAGCCGGCAGGGGCCGTTCTGTCGAACAAATACTCAAGATTTGGGATAGACGTTACTGATTCATTTGCCTCATATGGAGCTGCGGCGGTTGTGTACATGGAATCAGTCGGCGTTTCTCCAGATAAAACCTGCCAAAATAAGCCTGTCCCTTTTTGGTAGGTTAATCGTGAGCTATTTCACCGCAACTTAGGGCACGGTTAGGATGTGTGCACTTTAAAAAGAAGAACCCATGATTAGAGAGGTCGCGCTCGTCTCTCTAAATGTCTCTATAAAGAGAAAGTCAGTTAAAGAGATAACATTGGGCAATCTAACAGTGAATTCGATACATCTCTCTAAATGTCTCTCTAAAATAAGGTGCTTATCTCTCTAAAGTTAGAGAGATATACTATACTTTAGAGAGATAAATCTATCGTTTTAGAGAGACGGAATGTCAATGCTGCTGGATGAACCCCTTGGCCTTATCGTTGAGCGCCTTCGCAGGCGAGGGACTGATGACGCATCGGTAGAAGTTAAAGCCTGCACGAATAAATTGAGCGCAGACGTATGGGAGACAGTGAGCGCTTTTGCGAACACTGCGGGTGGGCTCATTATTTTGGGCCTGAACGAAGCCGAAGGATTTGTTCCTTCGGCTAACTTTGCTATCGATAGGGTGCGCGATCAGTTTGTTTCGGGTATCGGAGACGGAGGCTCAGCGGCAGTGGTGACCCATGCGCCGCGGTACGAGCTTGATCGAGGCGAGGTCGACGGGCTCCAGGTGCTTCTGGTGCGCATCTTTGAACTTGAGCTTAAAGCGAAGCCTTGCTATATCGGCGCGCGCGGCGTGCAGAACGGTAGCTACAAGCGCGTGGATGATAAAGATATCAAGATGTCACCCGCTGAGCTATATGAGCTGCAGAGTGCGTTGCTTCCGAGCGATGCAGACGACACGGTGGTTTCGGAGGCAACGGTCGAGGATTTGGATCCAGATGTCGTGCGGTCTATTATCGCAAATCGCCGGCTGCAGACCCCGCGCGTTTTGCGCGGGGCCGATACGCTGGAAAAGCAGCTGGTCAGACTCAATATCACTACAAAGGATGGTGCCGTGAAGCTCGCGGGGCTTCTGTCGGCGGGAATTTACCCCCAGCAGTTCTATCCCAAACTGATGATCGATGTCGCCGTTCATTCCGATGTGGAAAAATCTGCACCCGGGCAACCCCGGTTTATTGACCGCCAGTTGTGCGATGGCCCGATTCCGGCTTGCATCGAAGATGCCCTTGCCGCGATTGGACGAAACTTGCGCAAAGCGGCGATAGTGCAAGGCGCTGGCAGAAGGGATGATTGGGAAGTTCCCCAGGAGGTTTTGCGCGAGGCCTTGGCAAATGCCTGCATCCATCGAGAATATTCGCCCATGTTTGTGGGGCAGGCCGTGAGTGTCGATATCTATCCAGACAGAATAGAGATCAAAAACCCTGGCGGGCTTTGGGGCGGAAAGACGGTGGACAATCTTGCAGACGGGGAATCGCGCTGCCGAAACTCAAAGCTCATGAGCCTAATGGGGGCGACGCCGTTAGAGCATGCCGAGGGGGCCGTTGCGGAAAGCCAGGGATCTGGTATCCCGGCTATGATTCGCGAGATGGAGTCTCGTTCGCTTGGCAGGCCGAAATTTATCGTTAAGGCCGATTCGTTTACGGTGCTGCTTTCCCGGCACGGGGCGGAGCTTGCTGAAAACCGCACGTGGATTCAGAGCCATGTGGGCACCGAGCTGACGGATCGCGAGGAAACACTGCTCATGTTTATGCGGGAGCATGGGTGCGTATGCGATGTTCAAAAAATACGAGAGGCCCTGAAGTGGGATTCGGATGACATTCGCCTGATCTGCGGGGACCTTGTGGATAAACATGTCCTGTCAAAATGCGGCAAAGACACGTATGAAATTATCGATATGAACAGAGAATCGTCAGCTTCGACGGCGGATAGGATCCTGGAGGCTCTCAGCGCCGAAGTGGATATGACGGCGCGAGAAATAGCGGTTGCATCGGGGGTCAGAATTTCGTCTGTCCGTTACCATCTGCCAAAAATGGCAGATAAAGGACTCATTGAGGTAATGGGTTCATCGACGAGCCACAATCGCCGATATCGGAAGAAGTAGATGCAGCCGGACCGCCCCTCTAGTGTCTCTCGAAGTTAGATGGGCGCTAGAGGGGCGACTGCCTCGCGATATTTCCCCAGATAAAACCTACCAAAATAAACCTGTCCCTTTTTGGCAGGTTGTAAAACGGCGTAACCTAAAGATTCATGGCACCGTGAATGTAGGGGGTGACCTCGGGGGAGATATGGTCGCAGCCCAGCTCGCGCAGCGCGGACTCGATAACGGCGGGCAGCGGGGTCTTGCCCTTGTCGTCGACGTCGGCACCGCCGAGGGCGGCAATCTTGGCGACATCTGCGGGTGCGGCCTCGATATGCATGCAGCCGCCGACCAAGCGCGCGCGTACCTGTGCCAGGTCAAGATCGTGCAGGTAATCCTCGCAGGCGCGGATTAAATCGACCTTCTCGCGCGTAAGTTCCTCGCCCGTGGGGACGCGCGTGGCAAGACATGCTCCCGCCGGCAGGTTCCAAACGGGATAGCCCCATGCGCGCAGCAGCTCGCGCTCTTCGTCCTTGGTAAAGCCGACCTCCATGAGAGGGGAGCGTACGCCGAGCTCTTCTGCCGCACGCATGCCGGGGCGGTAGTCACCGCGATCGCTTGCATTGCTGCCATCGATGACGGTGGGAAAGCCGAGCGACTTGGCGTGGTTGACGATGGCGGTAAAGCCGGCGTGCTTGCAGTGGTAGCAGCGATTAGCATCGTTGCAGGCTACTTGGGGGAGCTGCAGCTGATCCACCGAAAGATTGAGCACGGGGAGCTTAAAATGCGGCCCCTCATTGGCCTGTCCATCAACGGACCGCTCAAACGAGGCCTGCTCGGGCGTGCCGATGAGCGGCGTGGTGAGATGGACGAGGAGGGTATTGGTAGGCATGATGCGGGCGCATACGGCGGCCAAAAAGCTGCTGTCAACGCCGCCGGAAAACCCGATAGCCACGCGCCCGTATGCCAAAAGCAGCTGTTCGAGCGCCGATAGCTTGTCTTGAAGCTCCTCTGCGGGTGCCGTGGTGTCTAAAATCATGAAACGATCCTTATCGTTGAGTACTCGATCGAAAACTATAATCCTAATGCGTTACTTGCCATAAGACTTCTATCTGTGTAACGAAAGTGCAATATGGTATATACGTTATATACAAATTGCCAAATGCGGTAGAGTTGCGGCAATGCGACAGCGAGAGTCGATGGGGGACCGATATGATCAAGGCTGTTATTTTTGACATGGATGGAACGCTGGTCGATACCGAGCGTTTGGGGATTAAGGCCTGGAAGGCAGGCGCCGCTGAGCTGGGGCTCGCGATTGATGAAGCGCTGATCCATCAGTTTATCGGCCGCACGCTGCCCGATGTTATGGACATCCTCGATAAGCATTATGGCAGCCACGAAACCACCGAGGCGATCTATCGTCGCCACAAGGAGATTCGCGACGAGATGGTCAAGACCGAACTGGAACTTAAGGCCGGCGCCGCCGAGTGCCTAGACGAGCTACTAGCTGCGGGCTATCACGTGGGCCTAGCGACGTCGTCGCGCCTCGTTACGGCCGAGCGCAACCTTAAGATGGTCGGTCTTTTTGACAAGTTTGAAACGGTAACGTGTGGCGAGGACGTCGTGCACGGCAAGCCCGACCCCGAGATGTATCTGCTCGCCTGCGAGCGCGCGGGCTTTGCTCCCGAGGAATGTGCCGTGGTCGAGGATTCGCGCAACGGCTGCGTCTCGGGCATTACGGCCGGATGTCATGTCTTTGCCGTCCCCGATATCGTGCCGCTGCCGCAGGACGTGGTAGATGGCTGCGAGGCCGTGCTCGATACGTTGTTCGATCTGGCGGCGGCGGTCAAGGCCGTGCGCTAACGTTTGCACCCGAGCCATTTCAATAGCATTTTAAAGATGCGGCCAACCGCTTAGCGCGGGTGGCCGCATCTTTGTATTTGAAAGAGGTTTCAACCCAAAAACTACCGTTTACCGATTAGAAGCAACCGCTCACCGGGCTGCAATTGACTCATATTGAAATTGAAACGGTTCAAATAATAATGAAAACTGTAAATGAACCGCTTCAAAAAGGGGAGAGCACATGGAGAGTCGCATCGAGTCCAAGCATTACGCAGCGGTCGATATCGGTGCCTCGAGCGGTCGCGTTCTTGCCGGCTGGGTCGAGGACGGTAAGATGTCCTACCAGGAGGTCTACCGCTTCGATAACGAGCAAAAGCGCGTAAACGGTCACGACTGCTGGGACGTTGAGGCTCTGTTCGACCATGTTGTCGCAGGCCTGCGCGCCGTCAAGGATCAGACCGGACAGGCCCCGGCCACCATCGGTATCGATACCTGGGGCGTTGATTTCGTGCTGCTCGACGAGCACAACAAGATCGTCGGCGATACGGTCGCCTACCGTGATGCCCGTACTGACGGCATCTACGAGGTTGCCGATCAGATTATGGATCCGGCTGAGGTCTATGCCCGCACCGGCATTCAGCGCCAGCCTTTCAACACGCTCTATCAGCTGCTCGCCCTCAAGAACGAGCATCCCGAGCAGCTCAAGGCGGCCCGTACCTTCCTGATGATTCCGGACTATCTCAACTGGCGTTTGACCGGCATCAAGGCCAACGAGTACACCAACGCGAGCACTACCGGCATGCTCGATGCCGAGAAGCGCACGTGGGACACCGAGATCCTTTCGCGCTTTGGTATTCCCCAAAGCATCTTCCTGGAGCCGACCATGCCCGGCGCTGTGCTCGGTGAGCTCACGGCCGACATCTCCGAGAAGATCGGCTATTCCGCGACCGTTGTGCTGCCCGCTACGCACGACACCGGTTCCGCCTTCCTGGCCGTACCCGCCAAGGACGACAACGCCGTCTATATCTCGAGCGGCACGTGGAGCCTGCTGGGCGTTGAGAACCAGCATGCCATTACCAACGAGCTCGCTCGCAAGCAAAACTTTACCAACGAGGGCGGCTATCTCAAGCGTTACCGTTTCCTCAAGAACATCATGGGCTTATGGATGAACCAGTCCGTCCGCCGCGAGATCAACGGCGTCGATTATGTCGAGGGCAAGACCTCGCACAAGGCTCTCATGGATCATAAGGTTGGCTTTGACGAGCTCCGTACGCTCTGTCGCGAGGCCGAGCCCTTCGAGGCGTATGTCGATGTCGACGACGACCGTTTCCTGGCTCCCGATTCCATGATCCAGGAGATTAAGCAGGCCTGCGCCGAGGGCGGCGAGCCGATTCCGCACACCGTGGGCGAGATCATGCGCACCAACTACTGCAGCCTGTCCCGCTCGTATGCCAAGGCCATCGAGGGCCTGCGCGAGCTTTCGGGCCACGACTACACGAGCATCAACATCGTGGGCGGCGGCTGCCAGGATTACTACCTCAATCAGATGACGGCCGATACCTGCGGGCTTCCCGTGTTCGCCGGTCCCATCGAGGGCACCTGCATCGGTAACTTTATCGTGCAGATGATTGCCGGCGGCGATTTTGCCGACCTGGTCGATGCCCGTGCCTGCGTTGCCCGCTCCTTTGATGTCAAGCGCATCGATCCCAAGGACGCCCAGGCCTAAACGAGCGCGGGGCCTGCCCCGATTCACCCTTCACCTACCCCCAGCCCCGCGTGCGGCAAACGACTCCTGCCGGGCGCGAGCGGCTCTCTCCGATGACATGCGGCGCGGAGGCCCTACACAAACCATGCTCCGCGCCGCCGTCAATCGGCTTATCTAAGTTTTTCAATTGGACCTGCGGGTCCCGGAGAGGAGACAAACAATGGCAATGGAAGATCTGGCGTTTATCAAGGGCTTCTGCCGCTTGTGCGATGATGGCTTTAAGCAGGGCTGGCATGAGCGCAACGGCGGCAACCTTACCTACCGTATGACCGACGAGGAGGTCGTCGAGGCCAAGCCGTTCTTTGAGGAGCCTCGCGAGTGGGTCAAGATGGGCGTGCGCGGCGAGAATCTTGCCGGCCAGTACTTTGTGAGCACCGGCTCGGGCAAGTATATGCGCAATGTTCTGGAGGATCCGTATGCCAACATCGGCATCGTCGAGATCAACGAGACCGGCGACGCTTTCCGCATTGTGTGGGGCCTTGCCAACGGCGCCCGTCCAACCAGTGAGTTCGAGAGCCACTACATGAATCACTGCGTCGCCGCCGCCCGCACCGATGGCGCCGACCGCGTGATTTACCACGCCCACACCCCCGGCATCATCGAGATGTCCTTTGTCGTGCCGCTGGAGGACCGTGCCTTCACCCGTATCCTGTGGCAGATGATGACCGAGTGCGTCGTCGTCTTCCCGACCGGTGTGGGCGTTGTGCCCTGGATGGTCCCGGGTGGCCCGGCCATCGCCGAGGCGAGCTCCGAGCTCATGAAGACCTACGACACCATCGTCTGGGCGCACCACGGTCTGTTTGCCGCCGGTCCTGACTTTGACACGACCTTTGGCCTGGCACACACCGTCGAGAAGGCCGCCGAGATCTACCTGGCCGCGCGTGCCGCCAACGGTGGCTCGGATGACTTCCTCAACAAGATTAGCGACAAGGGCCTCAAGGACACCTGCCGCGACTTCGGTATCAAGATCAACGAGGCATTCGTTGACTAATAAGTAAGAAATACGGCGGTTCCGGTTGCTGGGGAGCTCGTGGAAACCGCCGTCATATTGCTGCTGTTTGGGCAGCTTGGAAACATTGTAAGGGGAAATAGAATGGGAAACACTCGCAATCGCCACGTGAACCCTTGGTGGGTTGCCGTCGTCTCGGGCATGGCATCCTACATCGATTCGTGCGCGATCATCTCTTCTGGTACGGCACTGGTCATTTACCAGCAGACCTTTGGCCTCGATAACGGTCAGTTTGGCCTGATTTCTGCGGCCCTCACCTTCTGCATCGCCATCGGTTCCATCCTGGGCGGCAGCCTGGGCGACCGTTTTGGCCGCAAGCCGGTCTTCTCGGTCACCATGGGCATGCTCATCATCGGTGCCATCACCATGATCTTTGCCCAGACCTTCCCGCTGCTGCTGTTGGGCGAGATTCTGATGGGCTTGGGCGTCGGCGCCGACCTGCCGGTTTCGCTGGCGACCATCGCCGAGGAAGCGCCCGATGACAAGCGCGGCAAGATGCTGCTGTTCTCGGATATTCTGTGGGTTGTCGGTATTGTCGTTGCCCAGGGTATTGGCGCCGTCGTCGGTGACTGGGGCTACCTGGGCGGCCAGATCATGTTCACCCAGCTTGCCGTGGTCTCCATCCTGGTGCTCGTTGCCCGTCAGACCATTCCGGAGTCCCCGGTTTGGATTAAGGCCCACGAGGACCGTCTGGCCGGCAAGGTGAGTAACGAGGCACAGGGCAAGATTTCCGATCTGTTCAAGAGCCCGTACGCCAAGCCGTTCATCGCTCTTGCCATCTTCTACATCGGCACTAACATTCCGGCTAACTCCCTCGGTCAGTTCTCCACGTGGATCGGCGCCAACGTCGTGTCGCTGCCCATCTCCGTCGTGTCCACCATTGGTCTGATCTGCTACCCGATCCGCGCCATCCTCGACTTCGTCTTTATGAAGTTCGTCGATACCGACAAGCGTATGCCGCTCTTCTACATGGGCGCTGCGCTTTACCTGCTCGGCTTCCTCATGTTCCCGATCTTTGGCGCCTCGACGGTTACCTATGTCGCCACGCAGCTGCTCTACTGCATCGGTGCCGCCTTTGCCTTCGAGGGCATCCTGAAGGTTTGGATGCAGGAGTGCTTCCCGACGCTGCTGCGCACCACTGCTAACGGCGCCATCGTGTTCTCTTCTCGTTTCCTGTGCGCCGTCGCCGGCTCCTTTACCGCCACGTTTATCGCCGTGGCTGGCTACAAGGCTGCCTTCCTGGTCCTGTCGCTGCTGTGCCTGATCGGTTTTGCTGCCGCTATCTGGGCATTCCATGGCGAGCGCTACAACGCGTTCGACGACGCCGAGTAATTCGCTTTATCCCGCTGCCCTGTGGCGGCAACCTCCGGGGCGAAGGTTAACCCTATACCCTCGCCCCACCCCCTGCGCAATTGCAGGCGGGCGCGGCAGAAACATGTCTGTTGCGCTGATCTGATAACAGCCACGCCCGCTTGCTTGCAATCATTAACTTTTCCCATGGGAGGAAATCATGCTCGTTAACACCAAGGCCAAGGTTGGCGTTTTCTCTATCGCCCTCGGTGCCTATCTTCCGCAGTTCCCGCAGCTCGTTCCTAATTTTGAGCAGCAGTACGAGGATTTTAAGGCCACGCTGCCCAAGACCGTCGAGCTCGTCGACGGCGGTATGGTGACCACCAAGGAGCAGGCTCAGGTCGCGGGCGACAAGTTCCGTGCCGAGGATGTCGACCTGGTTATCCTGCAGATGCTCACCTATGCCACGAGCTACAACGTGCTGCCGGTCGTGCGCGACCTGGACGTGCCTGTCGTCGTGGTCAACGTGCAGAAGAAGGCCCAGCCCGATTATGCTAAGACCGACATCCCCACGTGGCTCGGCGACCTGTACGCCTGCGGCGCCCCCGGCGAGGTCGTGGCCGACCTTAACCGCGCCGGCAAGCGTCATGCCGTCGTGACCGGTGTTGTCGAGGGCGGCGACCCGGCTGTGGCCGAGCAGCTCGAGCAGTGGTGCCGTGCCGCCCAGGTGCGTCGTCGCCTGCGTCGCACCAACATCGCCCAGATCGGCCGTCCGTACCCGGGCATGATGGACCTCTACATCGACGAGACCAACCTCTACAACCGTCTGGGCCTCTACACCAAGCAGTTCGACTGGGAGAAGATGTGGGCCATCGCCGACAACATCGACGACCAGGCTGCCGTGGACGCCAAGGCTGCCGAGATTCTGGACACCTTCGACGTCGAGGGCGGCGCCAAGGTGTCCGATGAGCCCATCCAGGAGATGGCCAAGTACGTCGTCGCCTTTGAGCAGTGGGTCAAGGACGAGGAGATCGGTCTGGTCGCCAGCCACTACGACGGCTACGCCAAGGGCCAGGCCGGCGTGCTCGACTCCATGCTCATCCCGGCATTCTCCATGCTCATCAAGCAGGGCACGAGCTGCGCGGTCGAGGGCGATATGAAGGTCGCCATCGCCATGAGCATCCTCAAGACCATCTCTGGCACCGGCCAGCTTTCCGAGATGTATTCTATCGACTTCCCCGAGGACATCGTCATCATCGGCCACTCCGGCTCTGGCGATGCCGACATCTCGACCGCCAAGAAGCCGACGCTCAAGGTCGTCCCCGTGTTCCACGGCAAGACCGGCGGCGGCTACCTCACCCAGTTCTATCCCGGCCACGGCACCATCACCTTCCTGGGCATCACGCAGGACGGTAACGGGAACTTTAAGTTCGTGGTTGCCGAGGGCGAGAACGTCGACGGCCCGATCTTTACCTTCGGTGACACCAACATGCGCATGAAGTTTTCGATCGGCGCCCGCGAGTTTATGGACCGCTGGAACGAGACGGGCCCGACCCATCACATGGCCGCATGCCTGGGCAGCCAGACCGACACGATCCTCAAGGTCGCCAAGATCCTGAACGTGCCCGTGGACGTTGTCTGCCGCTAGCTGTGTTCCGCCGTTCTAACTTCGGCTGAAACGATAGGGAAGAGCCCGACAAGTGTTTGCTTGTCGGGCTCTTTTTTGTTCGGCGATGGATTGGATTGTTGAGGAAAGATGCTACAGGTAAGCGCCCAGGTTGATGGCGGTGGTTTCGGTGTGACTGCTTGCCTGGGTGCTGGCGCGCTCCAGTAAAAACGGGCGTACGAGCTCTTGGCGGCTGATGTCCTCGACGGCCGTGACCGCGGTGACGGTGCGCGCGGCGGAGCCGATGCGGACGCGTTTGGTCTTGGCGGCGGGCTTGTTCTCGATCTGCTCCATCAGCAACTGAACGCCTTTGCGGCCAATCTCGTAGCCTGGGGGTGCCACCGTGGTGAGTGGGACCGACCCGCTCCAGGCGAGCGGGTTGCCGTCGCAGCCGGCCACGCGGACCTGCTCGGGGACGGAGATGCCTTTATCGACCAGCGCCGAGATGACGCCCGAGGCCAGTACGTCGGTGAGGCCGACCACGAAGTCGGGGCGCTCGTCCGCGGGGCGCTCGGCGATTTGGGCACCGATGCCGTAGCCGTCGGCAGCGGTATTCCATTCGCCGGCGTCGATGACTTCGATCTTGATATCGGGGTGCAGGGCAAGGGCCTTGTGAATGCCAAGCACGCGCAGGGTGAGCTGCATAAATGCTGCTCTGCCCACAACGGTGATATGGCGTGCGCCGCGGGCGATGGCGAGCTCGGCGATAATGCGCCCCTGTGCCTCGTTGTCGGCGGCCACGTAGTAGCCGGGCTCGGAGCAGTGGATGTCCAGATGGACGATCGGCACGGGCATTTTAGTCATGGCCGGGTGCCAGTCGGGGGATGCCATGGGCTGAACCATGACGCCGGACATCTGAGTGCCCATAAAGTAGCGCAGGTAATGGTCTTCGAGAATGTCGTCGTTGTCGGCGTTGGCGATGAGCAAGTCATAGCCGTGCTTGCGTGCCTCGTTGTGGGCACCGCTGGCAATCTGGAGCGAAAAGCCGTGATCGAGACGGGGGAGGACCAGGCCAAATGACTTGGTGGTGCCGCCGGCCAGCTGGCGAGCGCTTTGGTTGGGCAGGTAGCCCAAGCGATTGATGGTCTCGTTGATGAGCTTGAGGGTCTCGGGGCGCAGCTTTTCGGGATGGTTGAGCGCGTTAGAAACCGTGCCCAGCGAGACCCCGGCCTCGCGCGCGACGTCGCTGATTTTTACCTTTGCCATAGCGGCCCCTTTGATGCGTTTCAAGTACAAGCCAGATTGTAGCATCGCTCGCCCCTAGGGTGTCAAAACCTGCCAATTAGGGACAGGTTTATTTTGGCAGGTTTTATCTGGGGAAACGCCGTTGCCAGCGCGACCACCACAAAGGTGCCTGTCCCCATTGTGGTGGTTTGGACCGGCTGGACGTGTGTGCATCGGGTGGTATCTAAGTTGAGATACCACTTCTGGTATATCAGCTTGCGTTTGCGTGAGTACAATACTCGAACGTTATACGTCTCAGCGCCCCCTGTGCGTGGACGTCTTGCAGTCACGCGAACGAAGGGATTTATCCTATGTGCGGAATTGTCGGCTATACCGGCTCTGATATTGCAAAGAACATCCTGGTCACGGGCCTTAAGCGAATGGAATATCGCGGCTATGACTCCTCGGGCGTCGCACTCGAGGTGGGCGAGGGCGCCGCGGCTCACCTCGACGTCATCCGCCGCGTGGGCAAGGTCGCGGGCCTGGAGAGCGAGCTTTCCAACATCGACAGCGACGCTACCTGCGGTATCGGCCACACCCGTTGGGCCACCCACGGCAAGCCCTCCGTCGCTAACGCTCATCCCCACACCAGCTGCGACGGTCGTATCGCCATCGTCCACAACGGTATCATCGAGAACTTCGCCGAGCTGCGCGAAGAGCTGGAGGGTCGCGGCCACCACTTTAAGAGCGAGACCGATACCGAGGTCTTCGCGCATCTGATCGAAGAGGCTTATGCCGAGACGCACGACCTGATGGCCTCCGTGCGCGAGGCTTGCACCCACGTGGTCGGTGCCTATGGTCTGGCCGCCGTGTGCGCTGACGAGCCCGGCGTGATCGCCGTGGCCCGCAAGGATTCCCCGATCGTAGTTGGCGTGGGCGAAACCGGCTCCTATGTTGCTTCCGATGTCATCGCGCTCATCGACGCCACCCGCGATGTCGTGGTGCTCGAGGACGGTCAGTTTGCCAAGCTCACGCCCGCGGGCGTCGAGTACACCGACGAGGCCGGCAACGTCATCGAGCCCAAGGTCACCCACATCGACTGGGACCTGGACATGGCAGAAAAGGGCGGTTATCCCGACTTTATGCTCAAGGAAATCCACGAGCAGCCGCGCGTCGTGCGCGATACGCTGGTGGGCCGTATGACCCCCGCCGGCGAGCTCGATATCGACGAGCTGGGCCTGTCCCTCGAGGAACTCAACGACATCGACCGCGTCTACGTGATCGCTTGCGGCACCAGCTATCACGCTGGCCTCATTGCCAAGAGTCTCATTGAGGGCTGGGCTCGCATCCCCACCGAGGTGGAGGCGGCCAGCGAGTTCCGTTATCGCAACCCCATCATTACGCCGACGACGCTTGTCGTTGCCGTGTCCCAGTCGGGCGAGACGGCCGATACCCTTGCCGCCATTCGCGACGCGCGCATCAAGGGTGCCAAGGTCTTCGGCATCACCAACGTGGCGGGCAGCCCCGTGGCGCGTGAGAGCGACGGCGTCATCTACACCAAGGCCAACAAGGAGATCGCGGTCGCCTCGACCAAGAGCTTCATCGGCCAGGTTGTGAGCCTGACGCTGCTGGCCCTGCTGCTGGCGCAGGTCAAGTACCGCCTGACCACCAAACAGGCACGCATGCTGTTCCGCGAGCTTTCCGATACTGCCGAGCAGATCCAGTGGATTTTGGACACGCAGACCGATGCCGTGCATGAGGCTGCCCTGCTGTGCAAGGATGCGCAGTCGGCGCTGTTCGTGGGCCGCGGCATGGGTGCCGCTATTTCCTACGAGGGTGCGCTCAAGCTCAAGGAGGTCAGCTACCTGCACGCCGAGGCCTACGCCGCCGGCGAGATGAAGCACGGCCCCATTGCCCTGATCGACCCGGGCTTCCCTGTCATCGCTGTGGCCACCAAGAGTGCCACCTACGACAAGACCGTGTCGAACCTTATGGAGTGCAAGGCGCGCGGTGCCAAGGTCATCGTCGTTGCCACCGAGGGCGACGAGGAGATCAACAAGATCGCCGACTGCATTATCCGCGTGCCAGCAGTCCGCGACGTGTTCAGCCCCATCACGGCGAGCGTTCCTCTGCAGCTGCTCGCACGCGAGGTCGCCATCCTGCGCGGCTGCGACGTCGACCAGCCCCGAAACCTCGCCAAGAGCGTCACGGTAGAGTAGTTGGTTCCGTCATCCTAACAACTAAGGCCCGGCTCCGTTGCAGCGGAGCCGGGCCTTGTTGCATTTGCCCAGATAAAATCTGCCAAAATGAACCTGTCCCTTTTTGGCAGGTTAGCGGAGCTTGCTGGTCTCGAAGTACTCGGGGAACTGGTCCAGAACCTCGGTTTGGTTGCGGAACATCATGTGCAGGTGCTTGCTGACCAAAAAGCTCGCTTCGATGGGGTCGCGACCGGCGATAGCGCGGCGAATCTGCTTGTGCTCGTTCACGATGTCCTGATTGTCGAGAACCTGCGTGGCAGCGCGCAGCCAGCGAAAGCGCTCAAGGTCGGCATTGGTCTCTTCGAGCCACGACCACACGGTGCTGCGACATGCGATGCTAAAAATCATGTGATGCATGAGGTTGTCGCTCAAAAAGAAGCCGATGCGATCCTCATCGGCCATGACCTTTTCCTGCAGTGCGATGGCGCGGTCGAGCTGCTCGATGCCGGCCGACGTGGCGCGCGCACAGCACTCCACAATCACCTGCTTTTCCAGATGCTCGCGGATGTAACAGGCACTCTCGGCAAGGGTGAGGTTGATGGGTGAGACGTAGGTGCCGCTCTGGGGCACGGTGCGCACCAGGCCTTCCTGCGCCAAGCGAACCAAAGCCTCGCGCACGGGCGTGCGACCCATATCTAGGTCGTCGCAAAGCTGCTTGACGCCCAGCTTTTCGCCCGGCTTGTAGTCCAGGTAGACGATTTTGCGTCGAATGGTGTGGTAGGACTGGTCCTGTAGGCTCGTTTCCTGCTCGCCGACGTGCATCGATTCTTCCATAGCGCCTCGCAACTGTTCTATCAAACTCATATGTCAGTTGTTAATTATGCCGCGAATCAGCTCTCCGCGGTGGGTAATTCGGCTGTTGCCTGAGAACTATTGCGGCATCTTAGTCTGTGTTTGCGCAAGGCTGCGCTCAATGTTGCCGTATCATAAGCCGTCGCAAACGTGAAATAGAAAGAAGGAATCCCATATGCAACTGGCAAACATCGTACGCGAGCGCTGGAAAGGCGTCTTGTTCTGCCTGATCATCGCCATTCCCGCGACGTTGCTCGGCAAACAGGTTGAGGTGGTCGGCGGGCCGGTATTTGCCATCCTTTTTGGCATGGTCCTGGCGCTCGTCTTTCCCAAGAATCGTCGCGAACCGCTCGCCGCCGGCGTTACCTATACGTCCAAAAAAGTCTTGCAGTACGCGGTTATCCTGCTTGGCTTTGGCATGAACCTCTCCCAGATTCTGTCCAAGGGCGCCCAGTCGCTGCCGATTATCGTGGCGACAATCTCGACATCGCTTGTCATTGCCTTTGTGCTCTGCCGCGTTATGAACGTGCCGGGCAAGATCGCGACGCTTGTAGGTGTGGGTTCGTCGATTTGCGGCGGTTCGGCCATCGCTGCGACCGCGCCCGTCATCGATGCCGACGATCGCGAGATTGCCCAGGCTATTTCGGTCATCTTCCTGTTTAACGTTATCGCGGCGCTCGTGTTTCCGACGCTCGGCGGCATGCTCGGGCTGACCAACGAGGGCTTTGGCCTGTTTGCCGGCACCGCCATCAACGATACCTCGTCCGTAACGGCTGCGGCGAGCGCCTGGGACAGCATGCATCCCGGCGCCAATGTGCTCGAGAGCGCCACGGTGGTCAAGCTCACCAGGACGCTGGCCATTATTCCCATCACGTTGGTCCTCGCATGCTGGCAGATGCATCTGACTCGCAAGGCCGGCGGTGACGCCAAAAGCACGTTCTCGCTTAAACGTGCGTTTCCCATGTTTGTGCTGTTCTTTGTGCTGGCGAGCGTGATCACCACGGTGCTTCAGCTTCCTGCATCCATCACGGCGCCCATCAAGGAGCTGTCGAAGTTCTTTATTGTGATGGCCATGGCGGCTATTGGCTTTAATACCGATATCGTCGAGCTGGTCAAAAAGGGCGGCAAGCCCATCGCATTGGGCTTTTGCTGCTGGATTGGCATTGCGTGCATGAGTTTGGGAATGCAACACGTACTGGGAATCTGGTAGAGAAGTAGCTTGTTTGCGTGCTGGTTGCTGGTGAGCGCATTCTCACGGTGGAGCGATAGGAGCTCTTGCGGGTATGGCTTGTCCGCAGGTTTATAAGTCCCGAAGAGCTCTTATCGCCCCGCCAGGATGGCGATGCGGGGCAACACCTATACTCGCAGGACGGCGCATTCTGCCCTATAGTGTTTGGTGAGCAATATCGTTCAATTTTGAAACACTCGGTCGTGCGACCGTCGGCGGCTGCATGTCGCCGCGGACAGGGGCAAATCATGGATAGCGATGCCAAGCTGAACATCTTGACCGAGGCCCTGGCTGCTGCCGGGGCCTCGGCATTGGCAATCGATGCGCGTGGGGGCGTCGCGATCTCGACCATGAATGACGCGGCGCTTGAGCGGGATGTGGCGGCTTTTGTAGCTGAGCGCCTCGACCGTATAGGAGACGGCGCGCGTCTGGTTATGGGGCGTGCGGGTGCGCGCCTGAGCCTGACCGTTCGCCCCACCGACAAAGAGGGCGGGGGGCTTTGGGTCGTCGTGGTCCGCGAGGTGCGCGGTGCCGCGGCGCATGCGGGCATCGAGTGGCTCAACGCCGACGAAGTTGAGGCCCGCTACGAATCGAGCGCGTACGGCATCGTTGAGGGGGCGGCCTCGGTGGCTGCGCCGGTTGCAGAGAGTTACGCGCGCGGTGTGCCTCTTATGCTCGAGGGCGAGCTGGGAGCGGGTCAGGTCGAGATCGCCAAGCGCCTCTATCTGGACGGTCCTTTTGCCGATCAGCCCTTTGTTTCCGTTGCGCTCGATGAGCTCACCGAGCGCGGTTGGCGCCATGTACTCAAAAGCGTCGAATCGCCGTTGTTCCAAATGGGGCTGACCCTTTGCATTGAGGGCTGGAACGCGGTTGGCCCCCAGCGCCTCCGCGAGCTGGTCTCCACGATGACCGACACCGCGTTGGCGACGCGCTGCCATGTGGTGCTGACGGCGAATGACATGCCGGGCGGCGGCGAAAGTGATCAAGCCGCCTTTGTGACCGAGCGCTTCGCCTGTGCGGTGAGCGTGGCGCCGGCAATCGCCGAGCAGGGAGCCGCGTCGACGAAGGTTGCGCGCTATTTGGAATATCTCGCTGACGCATTTGGGACGGCAGCGCCCACGCTGTCTTCCGCGGCGACGAAGACGCTCGATGCTTACCGCTGGCCGCGCAATTATCTGCAGCTCCGCGAGGTCTCGGAACGACTGTATATATTGGTGGGGGCGGGCGCGGTGGACCGCGCTGTGGCGGAGGAAGTGCTCGCCCAAGAGGACGTGATTAAGACCGCAGCCTTTGGCGCCCCGACGCTCGAAAGCGACCTGTATATCCTGCGACCGCTGGCCGATACCGAGCGAGATATCGCGCATCTGGTTGTAGATCATCTCCACGGCAACCGAACCCGTGCGGCGGAGGTACTGGGCATAAGCCGTACAACGCTGTGGCGCTTGCTGAAGGACGATGACCGTTGAGCGAGGCGCCCGTGACCGCGCGCGACGCGTGTGCTACAGTCCAAAGCGTTATTGTTTCGATTTGGTTACGGCGTGCGAGGGCATATGGCTGAGACTTCAAAACCGAGCCGCAGAAGGCGGAGTGCCGCGCCGGTCAACCGACGCACGACATCGGTGACGTGGGGTAAACACGCCTCGGGGTTTGATGGCTCGTTCAAGCGCACTAAATACGGCTATCCTTCGGCAAGCGCCCGCTTGGCAATGCAGGCAGAGTCCTCGCTGTGGGGCCGCAAACGCGTGGTGGGCTCAAAGCTCAAGCACGACGGAACGCTCGGTTACATCAGCCGCGGGGCGGCTCGCCGCAGTGGACTCAATCCGGCTGGTTGGCATCGTTATGTTCCGATCGTGGCCGTCGTTGCAGTGATCGTCATCGCACTCGCTGCGCTTGGCTACGCCGGCGGTGGCGCCAACTTGGACGCAGTGTTTAAATCGCCCGAGCTCGCGCATGCAGGCACAGAAGTTATCGAGGGCGCTCAGACCCAGACAGGCGTCGCGCCCCAGCGCGGCATCGTCGCGGCGGCCACCACCATCGCCGATGCGCAAAAGGACGAAGACGAACAAGGCAGCGAAGCCGAAACGGCCCAGACGAACGAAACGACGACAACTCAAATATCAACATAGCTTGCCGGCAGAAGGGGACGTTCCTTTTCTGCCGGCAGTTTGGGACACTCCTGCGCTACTTGACGTATACCACGTTGTCGCGGCGCGGCTTTGCCTCGGGTAGCGTGTCCTCGGCATAGCCCAGAATGCAGTGACCGACGCCGCGCAGGCTGCCGTCGGCGGGCAGGCCCCAGCTGGCCAGCAGCTCCAGGCCCTCGGGCGAGTCAAAGACCTCATGCGCGCGGTGAATCCAGCACGAATCGACACCCAGCGCATAGGCGGCGTTGAGCAAGTTGCCCATGGCGAGCGAGCCGTCTTCCAGATGCGTGGGCACGCTGCGGTCGACCAGCACCACCACAACGGTCTTGGCGCCATAGAAGGGGTCGCTGTTGCTGCCCATGACCTGGGCGTTGAGCTGCGAGAGACGCTCGACGGTCGCGGGGTCGGTGACGGCGACAAACGTCACCGGCTGGCGGCCCATGCCGCTCGGTGCATATTGGCCGGCTTCGATAATACGTGCAAGCTTTTCGGCCTCGACGGGACGATCGCTGTAGTTGCGGCAGCTGCGACGGTGAATGAGTGCTTCGATAGTCTCCATGGTGTCTCCTTGCGGTGGCGTTGCAGATGCCCCGTTCATACCCGTCGGGCTCAAACGATAGACGGTCAATTGCCCGGCCAAAAGGATAGATTCCAATTGGGAAAGTAGGTTTGCATAAAAGTACCTTCAGAATGTGACAAACAAATGGGATGGTTAAACGTTTTATCCCGTCTACCCTGCGGTTTTTTACCACTTGCCTAAATGACGAACGCATAACCTCTGATAAAGGTTTTACTAAAGGAGTACCAACGTTTATCAATGCGCCGTGGTGGCGCCGGGCCAGGAGGTAACATCATGTTCCAGGCTGGAGATGTCGTCGAGACCGACTTCGAAGGATTTCTGAAGCTGCTGCGTTCCAAGACGCGCGCTTTCGTGTCGATCAACGACCACGAGTACTACATCACGCACACCGATGGCTATTGGCGTGTTCAGGATTGCGAGGCCCTCAACGACAAGGGCCACTTTACTGACTGCTCCGAGCTGGTCAACACGGTCTGCGAGGTCGTCGAGCTGCCGTGGATTGCCGGCAAGAGCCTGCATGACAGCTTCTCGGGTGCTACGGTCTATGAGGCCGTCGCCGCTTAACAGGCAAGAAAACCCGATTTTCACGTGACCGCTGGCGCTGCCCCCGCGCCGGCGGTCTTTTTCTGCCGATAGGCCATAAAAGTGCAAGCATTTGCGGAGAGCCTGTTGACGATAGTCAAAACTCGGACTAATCTAGAGACATAAAATTGGTCAAAAATCGGACAATCGAATGGTGGGATTGATGAATAGTGCGGTTACACTGGTCGACTTCGACCGGTTGCTCAATGGGCTCGACCATATCTATTCGGAGTTCTCGCGCGCCTGCGGTCTTTCGGACTGCGCTTATTGGATGCTCGTCGACACCAGCACGGCGGGCGGCAGTATTGCCGTAAGCCGTCTGACAAGCGAATGGTTCTACAGCAAGCAGACCATCAACTCGGCAATTAAAACCTTGACGGCGCGGGGCTTCGCAACGTTGGAGTTTGCCGAAGGCAGTCGTAAGAACAAGGTTGTGAGCCTGACCGAAGAGGGCAGGCGATTTGCCGAGCGTTATGCGCTGCCGGCACTCAAGGCCGAGCAGCGAGCCTTTGGCGCGCTTGAGCCATGTGAGCAGCGCGAGATTATGCGCTTGATCGGCAAATTCTCTCAGGTGCTCGACGATGAGTGCGATGCCTTTAAGCAGCATATCGCTGCCGAGAGCCAAGCCGAGAATCAAGGTGAGGGGGAGTCGTGCGACTGTTAATGAGGTTTCTAAAGCCATATCGAGGGCTTGTCGCAGTGACGCTGCTGGTGCTGCTGGTGGATAACGTCGGTACGCTGTTGGTTCCCACGATGCTGGCGAACATGGTCAACACCGGTATTACCACGGGCGATGTCGACTACATTTTACGCAACGGCCTATACATGTTTATCGCGACCAGCATGGCTAGCGGCGGCACGGTGCTGGGCTGCTATCTTTCGGCGCGCCTGGCCGCCAACGTGGCTTGCGATATCCGCAATGCCGTGTACGACAAATCGCTCGAGCTCGCGGCCAGCGATTTTGAGCGCTTTGGCACCGGATCGATGATCACGCGCTCGCTCAACGACATCAACGTGATTCAGCAGGCGATTCTGCAGACGATTCAGCTGGTGCTGCCCGTGCCGTTTTTGGCTGTGGCGGGCATCATCTTCGCCTGGTTTATCGATCCCGCCATGGGCACGCTTCTGGGCGTAGTCGTTGCGATTGTGCTGGTGGCGGCGGTCTTTACGGTTGCCAACGCGGCGCCGATTTTTATGCGCCTACAGGGCTTTATCGACCGCATGAACGTGGTGCTGCGCGAGAATATTGTGGGCGTGCGCGTCATCCGTGCGTTTAACAAGGAGCGCCACGAGGAACGGCGTCTGGACGAGGTGTTTAGCGAATACGCCGCCAACGCCATCAAGGTCAACCACCTGTTTGTGGGCCTCGACAGCTCCAGCTTCTTTTTGATGAACATCGCCGAGGTGGCGGTGCTGTGGGTGGGCGGCAACCGCGTGGGCGCCCATGCGATGCAGATTGCGAGCATCTCTGCGGTGCTGGAGTATGCAATCCTGATCCTGTTCTTTGTGATGATGGCGCAGATGGTGGTGCTAACGCTGCCACGCGCCGCGGCATGCCTAAGCCGTGCGCAGCAAGTGCTGGAGATTGAGCCGAGCATCGTCGATGGCCAGCGTACGCTTGATGCGGCCGCGTCCGACTCAAAGGACGGGGCCGATGCGGTCGCCGTGTTCGATCATATGTCGTTTCGCTTTGACGACGCCGACGAGGACACACTGTGCGATCTGAACTTTACCTGTCGTCGCGGTCAGACGACCGCGATTGTGGGCTCGACGGGCTCGGGCAAGTCGACGGTGGCAAAGCTTCTGTTGCGTTTCCACGATGCCACGAAGGGTGCCATTCGCTTGAGCGGCGTCGATTTGCGCGAGCTTTCGCAAGGCGAGATTCGCGGGCGCATCGCCTACGTGCCGCAGAAGGCGTGGCTGTTCTCGGGCACGGTGGCGAGCAACCTTCGCTTTGGTAACGAAGGCGCGACCGAGGGCGACATGCTTCACGCGCTTGAGGTTGCCCAGAGCACCTTTGTACTCGACCAACCGCAGGGGCTCGATACCCCGGTTGCCCAGGGCGGTACGAACTTCTCGGGTGGTCAGCGCCAGCGTCTGGCAATCGCCCGTGCGCTCATGAAGCATGCCAATCTATATATCTTCGATGACAGTTTTTCTGCTCTGGACTTTAAGACCGATGCGGCCCTGCGCCATGCGTTGCAAGATGAGACGCGTGACGCTGCGGTGCTCATCATCGCGCAGCGCATCTCGACGATCTTGCATGCCGACCAGATTGTCGTGCTCAAGGACGGAGAGGTTGTGGGCTTGGGCACGCATGGCGAGCTTATGGAAACCTGCGAGGTGTACCGCGCCATCGCGGAATCGCAGATGAAGGGAGGTGAGTAGCATGACCGAGGAGCTCAAGAAACAGGGCGGCCTTGATGACGCTGTTGCCGCGGGACTGCTCGAGGAAACGGCTGCCGCGTCGACCGAGCTGGATGACGCCGCCAAGGCTGCAGCCGAGCGCGAGGCTCGCTGCCAAGCGCTCTACGAGGAAAACGAACGTGCCGAGGACGAGCGCGCCCGCGCCGAGGCAGAGCGTATGCGCGACGTGGACGACGAAGACGAGGACGAGACGCCTCGGGATACCTGGGCGACGGTGCGCCGCCTGTGGAGTGAGGCCGCCGGCGACCATTGGCGCTTCTATATCGTGTTCGCGAGCATTGTGTTCTATGTCATCTTTAACACCGCCGCGCCGGCATATAGCGCCCGCGTGATCGATGAGCTGTGGGGCCACATTCAGGTGGCGTTTGCCAACGACACCACTTTCAGCATCACCTGGGAGAACTGCGGCAAGACCATTTTCGTCTACTTTATGATCTGGACTGCCGCTGCCTCGTTCTATGCGCTCCAGAGCTTTTTGATGTCGAGCGTCGCTGAGCGTCTCAATCTGCGCCTGCGCAACCGCATCGCGCAAAAGCTCAACCGTCTGCCGCTCGCCTATTTTGACGCGCATCGTCCCGGCGAGGTCGTCAGCCGCGCGACCAACGACCTGGACAAGATGTCCGAGAGCATGCAGCGCGGATTGCTGCAGCTGCTCGTGTCGATCGGCACGGTTGTTGGTGCTGTGAGCGTGATGTTCGTGTTCAGCGTGCAGCTTACGCTCGTCTTTCTGTTCTTTACGGCACTGTCGCTGCTGGTGACGAAGGTCGTCTCGCGCCGCACACACGATGTGACGGGCGAGCGCCAGGAGTGGGTGTCCAAGATTACGAGTGCGGTCGAGGAAGGCTATTCGGGCCGTCTGGTGATCCGCGCGTTTAACCGCGAACGTCAGAGCTCCGCTGAGGTGCACGAGGCTTCGAAGGAACTGGCTCGTGTGAGCACCAAGGCCGACTTTATGATCAATGCTGTCGGTCCCGCAGTGCGCTTTATCGGCCGTTTGGCGCAGATCGTTATTGCGCTTGTGGGCTGCAGCATGCTGGTTGCCGGTCACATGACCGTCGGCGTGTTCCAGGCGTTCTTCCAGTTTATCTACGAGGCGTCCGAACCCATGACGCAGCTGTCGTTTACCTTCAACTCGCTGCAGAGCGCGTTGGCGAGTGCGGAGCGCGTGTTCGACCTGCTCGATGAGCCCGAGATGGAGGCCGATCCGCTGCCGGACGAGGCCGCCAAGCTGCCGGGTCGCGTTGAGGGTCGCGTCTCCTTTGAGCACGTGCGCTTTGGTTATTCGCCCGACAAGCCGCTTATGCACGACGTGTCGTTTACCGCCGAGCCGGGCCAGAAGATTGCCGTGGTGGGAACCACGGGCGCAGGCAAGACGACGCTCATCAACCTGCTCATGCGCTTCTACGAGATTGACGGCGGGCGTATTACGCTCGACGGTGTGGATACGCGCCTCATGGATCGCGGCGAGCTACGTCAGCAGTTTGGCATGGTGCTGCAAGACGCCTGGCTGTTCGATGGCACGATTGCCGAAAACATCGCCTACGGCTGTCCCGAGGCGACGCGCGACGAGATCGTGGCCGCCGCTCGTGCCGCGCAGGTCGACTTCTTTGTGCGCACCATGCCGCAGGGCTACGACACGCGCGTGGCCAACGATGCCGAGAGCATCAGCCAGGGCCAGCGTCAGCTGCTGACCATCGCACGCGTGCTGCTCAACAACCCGGCGATTCTCATCCTGGACGAGGCGACCTCAAGCGTGGATACGCGTACCGAGCTTGCCATCGGTCGTGCCATGGACGCGCTCATGCGCGGGCGTACGAGTTTTGTGATCGCGCACCGCCTGTCGACGATTGTGGATGCCGACCTGATCTTGGTCATGGATCACGGCAACATTATCGAGCAAGGCACGCATAAGGAGCTGCTGGCTGCCGAGGGTGCCTACGCCGACCTCTATCTGAGCCAGTTCGCATAATGTGACAAAGGGACAGTCCCACATGTCGCATCAACGCAAAGGCGCGCCGGGGATGAATTCCCTGGCGCGCCTTCTTGCGTTGATGCCGATGTCGTTTTGTGCCGCTTGCGTTCCTAGCGCTCGTCCACGAGCTTGGCGACGAGGGCCTTGAGCTCGGCCACCTCTCGCTCGAGCTCTTTAACGCGGCGGGCGTTCTCGGTGATGCCTTGGCGGTTGAGGGCACTCTGCTCGGCGGCGTCGTCGGGCATGTACTCGCGATGCTGCTTGGCATCGAAGCTCTCCTCGAACACGCGGCAGCCGTTGCGCTTGATGATGCGTCCCGGCACGCCCACGACGGTGCAGTTGTCGGGCACGTCCTTAACGACGACCGAGTTGCCGCCGATTTTGACGTTGTTGCCGATGCGAATGTTGCCGAGCACCTTGGCACCCGTGCCCACGGTGACGTTATCGCCGAGCGTTGGGTGGCGTTTGCCGGTCTCGTTGCCGGTGCCGCCGAGCGTAACGCCCTGGTAAAGCACACAGTTGTCGCCCACGACGGTGGTCTCGCCGATGACGACGCCCATGGCGTGGTCGATAAAGAAGTGCTTGCCAATCTGCGCGGCAGGGTGAATCTCGACGCCGGTGATGTGGCGGGTGATTTGCGAGAGCACACGGGCGAGCGAGCGATGACCGTGCTCCCAGAGCCAGTGCTCGGGCACGTGGTTCCACTTGGCGTGCAGGCCAGGATAGGAAAGGAAGATGACCAGACCGTTTTGCGCGGCGGGGTCCTGCGCTTGGACGGTCTTGATGTCCTCGCGAATGGTATTGATAAAGCTCACCGGCCGCCCTCCCTTAGCGCCATGGCAATGCGATTCAATAAAGTATAGCGATTCGCTAGGGATTAGGAAGGACAATCTTGGCGGCATTGCGCGACAGGTGTCAGTTATGCAAACTTGCTGGTAATGGAGTCATGCTTTTGTGGGGTTGCGCACGAGGGGACGCCGCAACCGTATACTGGTCAACTTGGACGTATCCGCGCCCACAACTGAGAGGTTTTACTTCATGGGTTTCATTAATTTTATCGCCGAGCTGCTCAAAGATCCGCGCACCGCGATTGCCAGCTGGATCGCCGCCGGCCCGCTTATGGCCTACGGCTGCGTGTTCCTGATCATCTTTATCGAGACGGGCGTGGTGTTCTTCCCGTTCCTTCCCGGCGATTCACTGCTGTTCGCCTCGGGTTTCTTTGCCCACAATGGCGGCTTTAACATCGTGGCGCTTCTGGCTACCGCATGGGCCGCTGCCATTTTGGGCGATCAGTGCAATTTTATGATCGGTCACTTCTTTGGCAAAAAGATCATCGCCTCGGGTAAGGTTAAGGCCATGACGCCCGAGCGCATTAAAAAGTCCGAGGACTTCTTGGACAAGTGGGGTCACCTGGCCATCTTCCTGGGTCGCTTCTTCCCGTTTATCCGCACCTTTGTGCCCTTTATCGCTGGCATGGGCGGCATGCACTGGCGCAACTTTGTCGTCTTTAACGTGCTGGGCGGCATTACCTGGTCGACGGTCTTTACGCTGCTGGGCTACTTCTTTGGCGGCATTCCCTTTGTGCAGGAGCACTTTGAGCTGCTGATTGTCGGCATCGTTGCCGTGTCGATCATCCCGACCGTGGTCGGTCTGGTCAAGGCTAAGCTGGGCAAAAAGAACGCGTAGCTCGAGCCAGCGCGCAAACCGTGCCGTTGAGGCCCGTCACCGCTTACGGTGGCGGGCCTTTTTGCTTCGGTCAAATGAAAATACTTTAGTTAGTTAAAGAAAAACGTTTTATCCGACGCGCGTGCGGAGTACAATCTCGTGCATGCGAATCGACGTGCCATCGGCTTTGATGCTGTTTGCGTGTCCCGTCCGGCTCTACGCTCCGGGCGTGCGACGTTGCGACGCGGCCGGCCTCGGTCCTTGCGTGCGGGTTCGCGAGTTTGCAACTGTGTATGTAAGGAGCGACATATGACTGTCGAGAAGAAGGATATCGATTGGGGTAGCCTCGGCTTTGGCTACATGAAGACCGATTACAGCTACGAGGCCCATTGGAAGGACGGCGAGTGGGACGAGGGTGGCCTGACCACCGATCACACCCTGCATGTCTCCGAGTGCGGCGGCATCTTCCATTACTGCCAGGAGGTCTTTGAGGGCCTGAAGGCCTACACCGCCGAGGACGGCAGCATCGTCTGCTTCCGTCCCGACATGAACGCCGAGCGCATGTATAACTCTGCCCAGCGCCTCGAGATGCCCCCGTTCCCCAAGGACAAGTTCGTTGAGGCCGTCAAGCAGGTCGTCTCTGCCAACGCCGCCTGGGTTCCGCCCTTCGGCTCCGGCGCGACCCTGTACGTGCGTCCGTTTATGATCGGTTCCGGTGACGTGATCGGCGTGGCTCCCGCTCCTGAGTACACGTTCCGCATTCTCGTGACCCCGGTCGGTCCGTACTTTAAGGGTGGCCTCAAGCCCGTCAAGCTGCGCGTTTCCGAGTATGACCGTGCCGCACCGCACGGCACCGGCAACATCAAGGCCGGCCTGAACTACGCCATGTCCCTCAAGCCCACGATGGAGGCCCATCGCGAGGGCTATGCCGAGAACCTGTATCTCGACTCCGAGTCCCGCACCTATGTCGAGGAGACCGGCGGCGCCAACGTGTTGTTCGTGAAGGAGGACGGCACCCTCGTCGTTCCGCAGTCGCACACCGACTCCATCCTGCCCTCTATCACTCGTCGTTCGCTCGTTCAGGTTGCTCAGGACCTGGGCATGACCGTTGACCAACGTCCCGTCGAGTGGGCCGAGGTCAAGGCCGGTACCTTTGTGGAGTGCGGCCTGTGCGGCACCGCTGCCGTCATCTCTCCGGTTGGCGAAATCGACAACAAGGTTTACGGCGCCGACGAGACCGTGACCTTCCCGGCTGGCTACACCGAGATCGGCCCTGTGATGAAGAAGCTCCGCGAGACTCTGACCGGCATCCAGTCTGGTGCTGTCGAGGACAAGCACAACTGGGTTTACACCGTCGCGTAATTAGCCTTTCCTGTCCGGGCAGAGAGTAAGCTCCCTCCCGGCGCGTCCTCGGACATGCAAGAACCTCCGCTGCGCACTTCGTGCGGCGGAGGTTTTTTCGTCCCGCGGAGTGCGCCGGAAAGGAAGGCCGCGCTTTTGTTTTGCTTCGCGCCATGTGGGGGCGGTGGCGACGTGCATTTTTGCGAGTATTCTGCAGTCGAAGGTCCCTGCATACCGATCTCGGGCAAAAAATCGGGAGTTCTCGATGTTTTCTACGAATGATGGGCGGGGTTATGGGCTGGCAGCGTTTGATTTGCAGGGATATTCGCGGTCTTTGGCATTTATCGTGGCGCCCGAAGCTCTTGGTTATGTTGAATACTCCTAAAAATGCACGACGCTCAGAGGGGGACCTTCGCGAAAAAGGAAACCGCCCCGTCGAAGTATGCATTCGACGGGGCGGTTTATGCATTTGGCCGATTAAGGATGCGCTGTCAAACTACTAGAACTTGACGGTCGGGGCCTGGCGGGCTGCTTCGGCGGCCTCGAAGCCCTGGCGCTCCTTAAACTGGAAGATGCCGGCAAAGATGACAGCCGGGAACGTCTGAATGGCGTTGTTGTAGCTGAGCACGCAATCGTTGTAGCTCTGGCGTGCATAGCTAATCTTGTTCTCGGTATCCTCGAGCGATGCCTGCAGCTGCGTAAAGTTGGTGTTTGCCTTAAGATCGGGATAGGCCTCGGCTACGGCGAAGAGCTGACGCAGCGCACCGGTCAGCACGTTGTCGGCTTCCATCTTGGCTTCGGGCGTGGTGGCCTTGACGGCGGTGTTACGCGCGCTGATCACGGCGGAGAGCGTCTCCTGCTCGTGCTTGGCGTAGCCCTTGACGGTCTCGACCAGGTTGGGAATCAGGTCGTTGCGACGCTGCAGCTGCGTGTCGATGTTCTGCCAGGCGTTATCGATGCGGTTACGCTTGGTGACCATGTTGTTGTAGATGCCGGCGATGGCGCAGACAATCACAATGACAACAACGATGCCGATGATGACGGTAATCATGATGTCTCCGTTTCGAATGGCCGCGGCGGCATGCGCCAGCTGCCGTTGGTATAACGCTACTAGTATACCCGCAACGTTTTGCCGTGCCGAACTTTCCGGTAAGCGTTGTGTTTTCGGCGGGGTCGGCACCGGGGCAAAGCGCGCGAGGTACAGGTGTAAGATATGCGACAGATTGACGAGTGTTGTCTTTGCCCTGAGGATGGCGATACCAGTGGACCTTCGCATTAAGAAAACCTACCGCGCCCTGTTCGATGCCTTTACCGAGCTTCTCGAGGAGCATCGTTTTGAGGACCTGACGGTTGCCATGCTGTGCGACCGCGCCATGATTCGCCGCACGACGTTCTACAAGCACTTTCGCGACAAGAACGATTACTTTGCCTTTTATATCGATGAGCTCATGTCGGGCTTGCCGCAAAAACAGCCCGATGAGGCCGGCGCGGTGTCTGCCGAGGACGTACGCGCGCTTCGACACGCGATTTTGGACGATGCCATGGATTTGATTCTGACGCACGAGCGGCTCATGGATAACATTTTGGCAAGCAGCATGTCGGGTATGTTGACCAACGTTATTTGCGACCGCATTGCCCGCTCCATCCGCGAGCGTGTGATGAACGTGCTTGCCGAGGATGCCCTGGCCCCCGTGTCACTCGAGACGACGTCTGAGTTTATCGCCGGTGGCATTATTCGGTTGTTCACAAATTGGTGGGAATCGGGCCACGATCTTGAGCGTCGACCCGAGATGGCCGACGTGGTCGATGCACTGTTTGAGCGGACCATGACGCCGGTGAATCACTAAGGTGGCGGAGAGAGGGGGATTCGAACCCCCGGAACGCTCTCGCGCTCAACGGTTTTCAAGACCGCCGCATTCAACCGCTCTGCCATCTCTCCGTGAGTCGTAATGATAGCATCGTTTTGAATTTGCAACAGGGAAGGCGAACGATGACGATCACCGAAATCGACGAGAAGTTCATGCGCGAGGCGCTGGCGGAGGCGCGCGACGCCGCTGCGGTGGGCGAGGTGCCCATCGGAGCCGTAGTAGTGCGCTCGGGCGAGGTTGTCGCGAGGGCGCATAATCGCCGCGAGCTCGACCAAGACCCTTCGGCTCATGCCGAGTTTTCGGCCCTGTGTGCCGCCGCTCAGGCGCTTGGACGCTGGCGTCTTTCCGATTGCACGGTCTACGTAACGCTCGAACCCTGCTGTATGTGCGCGGGGCTTATGGTTAACGCGCGTGTGGGGCGTTGCGTGTATGGCGCGGCCGATGCCAAGGCGGGCGCGCTGGGCTCGCTGTGTGACCTCAATGCCGATTCGCGCCTGAACCATCGGTTTAACGTAGATGCCGGCGTGCTGGCGGATGAGTGTCGTGAGGTGTTGAGCGACTATTTTAGTGGGCTGCGTGGCACCGATGGTGCTGGCTGCGGTTGTGGGGCCGATCTTGAGGCGCACGCCGCTCATGCCGAGGCACTCGCGTGTGCCGAAGATATTGCCGTTGAGGCGGCCGACTTTGGCCCCGTGCAGCGGCGGCCCCGCCGTGTGCTGCTGGCGATCGACTCCTTTAAGGGCAGCGTTTCGAGTGCGCAGGCGGAGGCGGCGGTTGCCGAAGGCGTGCGCCGCGTTTGGCCCGATGCCGAGGTGTGCACATTGCCGCTGGCGGATGGCGGCGAGGGGACGCTCGGTGCCGTTGCCGCGTGCGGCGGTGAGATTGTGACCTGCGAGGTGGCAGGTCCCTTGGGCGACCGCGTGTCTGCCCGGGTGCTGGTGGACGACGAGCGCGACTCGGCTGTAATTGAGATGGCCGAGGCGGCGGGTATTGGGTATTCACCCTGCACGGAATCGGCGGCGCTTGCGGCTTCGACCTATGGCGTGGGCGAGCTGATGCTCCGTGCGGTTCGCGCCGGGGCAAAGACTATCTATATTGGTCTGGGCGGCAGTGCCACCAACGACGGTGGCGCCGGCATGCTGCATACCCTGGGCGCGCGTGTGGTCGATGATCAGGGATGCGATGTCGCCCCCGGTCTTGCCGGCCTTGAGCAGGTGGCGAGCGTTGATTTGGCGCCAGCTCTGCAGGCTTTGGATGATGCTCGTATCGTTGTGCTTTCCGATGTCGAGAATCCGCTCGTGGGGCGTCGAGGCGCACTGGCGGTGTTTGGCGGGCAGAAGGGCCTGCCGGCGGATGATGTCGAGGTGCTGCGCAGATACGACGGCTGGATGGTCGGCTACGGTCGCCTGCTCGATGCGGCAATTTTCGAGGCGCGAGCCCAGGGGTTGTTGCGCACACCCGAGAACGCACGGACATTTGGCTCGGTGCTTGGCGTGCCCGGCGCGGGCGCTGCCGGTGGCTTGGGCGCGGCGTTGCTGGCGCTCGGCGCGGAGCTACGCTCGGGCGTGGAGACGGTGCTCGATCTGATTGGGTTTGACGAGCGCGTACGCGATGTCGACCTGGTCATTACAGGTGAGGGCAATATGGACGAGCAATCCGCCGCCGGCAAGGCACCGGTGGGCGTGGCCCGTCGTGTGAAGCGATATGGCAAGCCGGTGATTGCTGTCGTGGGCGGTCGCGCTGACAACCTCGATGCGGTGTATGGGCAGGGCATCGACTTGGTGCTTCCGATCTGCCGCAAGCCCATGCCCCTCGACCAGGCGCTCGGTGTGCAAGAAGCCACAACCAACCTCATCTGCGCCGGCGAGGCAGCTGCCCAAGCCTATGACCTCGCTCGCCTCTAAAACCAATCCGAAGTTGGATGCCCTGAGCTTTGCATCGGACCGTCTGCCACGAAACGTGGCCATCTACTACGTTTAACCGGCCATCCTCGACCATCCCGGAATTTGCAAAAACAAAACCGCAGGTAGAAAGCTTGCCGATTTTCGAAAAAGCACGCTATGGTTGACCTCTGTGACCAAAACGTAGTAGATAGGCCCTTTTCGTGGCACGGCACCAGATCAGTCTATTTAGGATGGGGCTTACTTGACTACTTTCGCCACCCTGATGCCCCTCCAGTCAAAAAGTGGTCAAAAAAGCCCCGTCCCAAATTAGCTACCTTGCTCTGGTGGGCGGGAGCAGGTAAGATATACCGAGCGCCTAGCGCGTTCGATGGGTTCGGATGACGACATGTTCCGAATCTGGTCAGGTCCGGAAGGAAGCAGCCATAAGGAGCCTCTGTCGGGCATCCGAATCCATCGAGCGCACGGGCGCTTTTTTGGTGCCGCGACATGGCCCGGCCGGCGGCGAGGTATTTGGTGTCTCGCTGGTCCTCGGCTTCGCCTGCGGGATCGCTCGACTACCAAAC
>WGSK01000017.1:0-41666 GCA_014871655.1 Collinsella sp.
AACTGCGGGAATGGCCTATTCGCTCAATGTGTTCGGCTGAGATCGGAAATCAACCCGATAAGCTCAACCTTGCGTAACATCTCCCGCTTACGACATCCACGTCCGTCAACCGAAGCCTCACCCATCTGGTTATCGTAAGGGTCCTCGCGCATGCCGTCGAAAGAGGGCTCAAACTCTGCCTGGAATCGATTGTTGGCCACCATACGCCATGGGTCGAGATTGCCAAAGTAGTGACGGCGGCGCCACTCCTCCCCCATCCTGTGAGCAGAAGATCCAAATGACACGTCGGCGTTGAGCCGACCGGTCTGCGGCGTATAGAACTCTGCCCAGTCGTGCGACCCCACCGAATCGGGCGCAACGTACAGGCCGCTCTGCCAACGGGCAGGCACGCCCGCGATACGGCACATGGTGATAAACGTGAGCGCCATAACGCCGCAATCGCCGCGGAGCGAATGCGCGCAGTCATCGGCAATAGATCCCAAAAGCAAGTACGGCGGCTGATAGCGATAGTCGATATGCTGTGTCAGGTAATCATAGATAGCACGAGCGCGATCGAGCGGATCCTCGAGCCCGTCAACAACACGCTCCGTCAGCTGTCGCAGGTACGGCGTGAACGCAATGTGCGGACGGTCCTCGGAAATATCTTCGGGCAGCGGCGCGTCCATACACGGATGCGCCGGAAGCGCACCCCCATAGATATCACGATAAGCGGCATCGATTTGATAGCGATAGGTCACCGAGAATGAGCGATCGGTCGAGGAGACCCACGAGGCAGTACGCGCCGAGGCGCTCGCAGGAGCAATGGTCCCCTCCGGCGTCATATCAAGTATCTCGACCTGGGACTGCTGGCGGCAGGCGGCGGCAACGGGAAGCCACGCGCGAACGGTCTCCCCCTCCAAAGCACCGGGGACAGACACGCATGCCTTAAGCGTGATGGTGCGAGACAGCCCGCCCCGTGACTCCATCTCCTCGAGCATCTGGTTGCGCAGCGCAATTCCATCCGCAGAATCGGGACGCAGACCCGGAACCTCCTTGGGATACACGCGCAAAGAATCAAGGAAGTTGTCAAGAACGAACAGCTCACCATCGATAAAGCGCCAATCGATACGCTTGCGCTCAATCAGGTCGTCAAACTGCCCTTCGGTAAACTCAGGCCACTCCTCGCGGATCATCTCGATAGCCCGATCGCGCGACACCGAAAAATGAAGCGGCGTCTCGATCATGCGATACCGCTCGGCACGAACGCAGGCAGCCAGCGAAGGCTCAGGGTTCTGCTCCAAAAGGCGATCGCAGGCGGCAACAGCCTGCGTCAAATACCCGGCATCCTTAAGACGAAGAATCTCAGGCGGCAGCCCAATATCGAGATAGCGAAAGTCATCGCAGCAAACATCAACAGAGCAACCAACAGGACCCTCGTCAATAACCTTCCCATCCGAAGGCAACACATTAACAACAGCCATACCAAAACTCCAAGTCACTAGAACGCTTGAAGCCCATTGTAGCGAGATAAAAAGAAAGCCCCAACAAGGGAGCCATCAACACCGCCGAACGGTAGTCAATAAATAAATTCAGCCCAGTAACCCTGTAGCGAGTTAACAAAGGAGGCCCCGTTCACCCGGAGCTTTTCCCATTGCGCGACTTCTGGCAAAGCCAGGTGAGCGCAAGGGAAAAGCGTAGGGTGAACGGGGCCTCCGACGGGAAAGTTAAACCGCTACTTACGCCTTGTTGACGGAGCCAAACTCCTCCATGAGCTCCTTGGTGCGAGCAACGATGTTGTCGCGACCAGGCTTGAGGAGCTTGCGGGGGTCGAAGCCCTTGCCCTGCTGATCCTTGCCAGCCTCGATGTACTCGCGGACGCCCTTGGCGAAGACGAGCTGCAGGTCGGTGTTGACGTTGATCTTGGAGATACCCAGGGAAATGGCCTTCTTGATCTGGTCCTCGGGGATGCCGGTGCCACCGTGCAGGACGAGGGGCAGGTCGCCGGTCTGGGCCTTGATCTCGCCCAAACGCTCGAAGGAAAGGCCAGCCCAGTCGGCAGGGTACACGCCGTGGATATTGCCGATACCGCAGGCAAGGAAGTCGACGCCCAGGTCAGCGATCTGCTTGCACTCAGCAGGATCAGCGAGCTCGCCGCTAGAGGTCACGCCGTCCTCGGTGCCGCCGATGCCGCCGACCTCGGCCTCGATGGACATGCCCTTGGAGTGGGCAAGCTCAACGAGCTCCTTGGTGCGGTCGAGGTTAAGCTGGAAGGTCTCCTCGTGAGAGCCGTCATACATGATGGACGTGAAGCCGGCCTCGATGCACTTGAAGCAGTCCTCGTAAGAACCGTGATCGAGGTGAAGGGCAACGGGAACGGTAACGCCCGTGGCCTCGACGGCAGCCTTGACCATGTCGGCGCAGACCTTGAAACCGCCCATCCACTTAGCGGCACCAGCGGTGCACTGAAGGATCAGCGGAGACTTGGCCTCCTCGGCGGCCTGGAGAATAGCCAGGGTCCACTCGAGGTTGTTGGTGTTGAAGGCACCGAGAGCGTACTTGCCGGCCTCGGCCTTCTTGAGCATGTCTGCTGCGTTGACGAGCATAAAAGAAACCTCCTGTAAGGTTGCTCCGATAACGCCTGAGATTTTACCACGACATACCCGAGCATAAACGTTCGTTTGTTCACGAATACCATCCGATTGGACAAATTTTGACCGTTTGCCCCACAGAATCGACCCACTGGGGAAAATAGCTTGACGATTGAGCGGTCTTCGTGATTCGAAAGACGGCTTCGAGCCTACATCTGCATAAACGGATTCTGCATAAGTTCGCGCGCCATCGTGGTCGAATCGCCATGGCCCGTCAAGCAAACGGTATCGGGCGGAAGCGTCTTGACAAGTTTGGAGAGCGAGCGCATAATCGCCGCCTCGTCACCGCCGGAAAGATCGGTACGACCGTGGCTGCCTGGGAAAAGCGTGTCGCCCACAAAGGCGATGTTCCCCTGCTCGGTCGCGGCGAACAGGACGATGCCGCCCGGCGTATGCCCCGGCGTCTCGATCACCTGCAGGCAGATATCGCCCAATTCAATCGTATCGCCCTCGGCAAGCAGCCGCGTCGGCTCGCCCGGATCGGGCGTCTCAATACCCCACATGGCGCGCTGCTCCTCGATATTTGCGCGAGGCACCGTCACGTCCTTAGCGCACAACTCATATAGTGCGCTGTCGCCAACGACAGCTCGAACCCCGGCGACCCCGCCAACATGGTCGGCATGACCGTGCGTGCAGACAGAGCCGAGTACGCGAACTTCGGGATGCGCGGTGCGGATATGCTCCACAAGACGCTCGCCCTCCCACGCCGGATCGACGATTAAGCACTCGTCATTCGAAATCACGGCGTAACTGTTGGTCTGAATCGGGCCGTTGACGAGTGCCTCAATCGAAGCTGCACCTCGGGGTGTCAGGTCCAAAGTCATATCGCCCATGCGCATACCCTCCTTCTAAAATACGTTCGAGGCACCAAACGATGCCTCGAACGTAACCAATATCTATGATGCTGAGAGGCTCTCGCACCTACACACGGCGCTTGAGCTGAGCTCCGCCTTCGCCGGGCATAAGACGGCGAGCGTCGTAGACCGAATCGACACTGCTGATGGAAGCCAGCAGCGGATCCAGACCGCTCGCGTCCGAGATCTCGACCATAAAGCGCAGGGTCGCAATACCCTCGCGGTTGGTCGAGGTAGCGGCGGAAAGGATGTTGCCGCCCGCATCGCCAATGGCAATGGTGACATCCTTGAGCAGGCCCATGCGGTCCAGGCACTCGACCACGATCTCGACCTGGAAGAGGGTGTCGGCAGCACCGTCCCACTCCACGTCAATCATGCGCTCGGGATGCTCCATGAGGCCCTTGACGTTGGGGCAGTTGGCGCGATGCACCGAGACGCCTCGGCCGCGCGTGATAAAGCCGACGATATCGTCGCCCGTCACCGGATTGCAGCAATGTGCCAGACGGACCAGCAGGCCGCTGTTGCTCTCGCCCTTGACGATAATGCCGTTACTTGCGCTCTTGCCACGCTTTTGCGGCTTGCGGTTGGAGCCGCGGGCAGGCTGCTTGACGACCTCGGCAATGGCTTCGGTCTTGGTGAGCTGCTCCTCGGGCTTGGGGTCCAAGATTTGCTCGACCTTGTTGCCCACGGCACGTGGGGCGACTTTGCCCGCGCCAACGGCTGCGAACAGGTCCTCGAGCTGTTTGTAGTTAAACTGCTCCGCCACGGCGTTGAGCGCACGCGTGGATCGCGGCGTAGAGATGCCATACCCGCGCTTGCGCAGGTCCTTGGCCAGTATATCGCGGCCGGCAGCAGCGTCATCGTCTTTGGTCGCGGCGGCGAAGTAACGGCGAATCTTCGACTTGGCCGAAGGTGTCTTGACGATCTTAAGCCAATCGCGCGACGGCTTAGAGCTCTTGTTAGTCAGAATCTCGACACGGTCACCCGTCTTGATTTCGTGCGTGAGCGGCGCCACCGCACCGTTGATCTTGGCGCCGACGCAGTGGTTACCGACCTCGGTATGAACGGCGTAGGCAAAGTCGAGCGGTGTAGAGCCGGCACGAAGCGCCATGACCTCGCCTTTGGGCGTAAAGACAAAAATTTCCTGGTCGAACAAGTCGACCTTCAGTGAGTGCAGGTATTCCTTGGCATCGGTGATCTCGTCAGACGCCGCCCAGTCGAGTGAGTGCTTAAGCCAGTTGATCTGGTCGTCCAGACGCTGCGCATCGTTGGTCTTAGAGGCAGACGATCCGCCCGACTTCTTGTACAGCCAGTGGGCGGCGATGCCGTACTCTGCCTGCTCGTGCATCTCATAGGTTCGAATCTGAATCTCAAGCGGGCGGGCCGTGGGGCCGATAACCGTCGTATGGAGTGACTGGTAGTTATTGACCTTGGGCATGGCGATATAGTCTTTAAAGCGACCGGGCATGGGATGCCACAAGGTATGCACGGCACCAAGCGTGGAATAGCAATCGCGCACCGAATGAGTGATGACGCGCAGCGCCACCAGGTCGTAAATCTCGGAGAACTCCTTGCCCTTGCGCTTCATCTTTTGATAGATGGACCAATAGTGCTTGGAACGACCATTGATCTGAAAGCCCTCAAGACCAATGCGATTGAGCTCATCGGTGAGCGTCTTGATGGTCTCGGCCAGATAACGCTCGCGAACCTCGCGCGACTCGGCCACCATGCGCGCGATGCGCTGGTAGGCATCGGGCTCCAAGTAGAAGAAGGACAGGTCCTCGAGCTCCCACTTGATAGAGCTCATGCCCAGGCGATCGGCCAAGGGCGCGTATACGTCCATGGTCTCGCGCGCCTTAAACAGACGGCGGTCCTCGCGCAGGGCGGCAAGCGTGCGCATGTTATGCAGGCGGTCGGCGAGCTTGACGATGATGACGCGAATGTCCTTGGACATGGCGAGGAACATCTTGCGCAGCGTAAGCGCCTGCTTCTCATCCATGCTGTCAACTTCGATGTTGGTGAGCTTGGTCACGCCATCGACGAGCTCGGCCACCGTATCGCCAAACAGACCCGAAACATCGGTAAGCGAGGTCTCGGTATCCTCGACGGTATCGTGCAGCAGCGCGGCGCGCACCACATCGCAGTCCATCTTAAGATCGGCCAAAATGATGGCAACCTCGACGGGATGGTTAATGTACATCTCGCCCGAGCGGCGCTTTTGGTTGCAGTGCTTCTCGGCAGCAAAGCAATAGGCCTGCTCCACCTTAGAAAAGTCGTCCTCATTCATATATTTGAGGCATAGGCGCTCCAGCTTGTCGTAGCTGTCCGCCATAATCTCGGGCGGCAGCTCATCGGCATGCTTATAGTGCTCCATCTCCGAGAACGGCTGGAGGGTGGAATCATGGGCGGTACGGGCTGCGGCATCCATCGAGGTCCCCTTCCCCTAGGCCCGCGGTACGATCGGGCGGTTAACTTTGGCTAGCATATCAGAAGCGCACGAATCGAGCGCCCAACTCCGGAAAGCCGAGAACTCCATGCGCGAGCGCAAACCCTCCAAATAGCGAATCGACCTGCTCAATTGCACGCGACCGGGGTTTTCGGCCATCGCAATGCGACGGGTGTCGTCAAACCCCGAAACGCGACAGAAACCAAGCTCTTCGAAGATTCCCAGGCCGCTTTCCACCGAGCGCTCGTCGACCGGCGTGCGAGCATCGATGGCAAGGCACATCTGCGCGATGTCGATATCGCTCGCGCTAAAGGAATCGTCCCCGGTCTTGCCGCGGTTGGAGCGCCACATGGTCTGCAGCGCGCGATAGAGCGTGACGAGCTCGTCGCGCTCGGGCGCATAGCAGTCGAGTAGGCGCTCGTTAATACGGGCGTCACGCGACGAATAGAGTAGATGGATCACGGCGGGTTGGCCATCGCGACCGGCGCGGCCGCTCATCTGGTTAAACTCAATGCCGCCAAACGGCATGTGATAGAGCACGACATGCCGAATATCGGGAAGGTTGACGCCCTCGCCAAAGGCGGATGTCGAGACGATGCAGCTGAGGCTGCCGTCTCGAAACGCCTCCTCTACGCGATGGCGGTCGGTGCGCGTAAGGCCAGCGTTATAGAACGCGATACGGGTCGCACAGTCGGGAACGCGTTTGCGTAGTGTCTTGGCGAGCGCCACGGACTGGTCACGCGAATTGACGTAAATGACGGTCTTCTCCCCCGTCGCCACGATCGACACCAAACGGTTCTCGCGGCTCGCAAGGTCGCGGTCGTCCTCGAGCTGCAGGTTCTCGCGCACCGTCTCGTCGACCACCGTGCGAGTGATTGGCAACATGCGGGCAAGCTCGGCCACGACCGGAGCCGTCGCGGTGGCCGTCGCAGCCATAACGACCGGGTCGCCCAGGGCTTTGAGGATATCGGGCATGTCGAGATAGGCGCTACGGTCGCCGCCCTTGGCAAGGCCGGCGTGGTGCGCCTCATCGATAACGACAAAGCCGATGCGGCCCGAACGCGCGAAACGGTCACGGTGGATAGACAGGAACTCGGGCGTCGTGAGCACGATACCGGTGCGGCCCGAAGCTAGGCCGGCGAACACGTCATCGCGTGCGGCCTCCACGGTCTCGCCGGTCAGCACGCCAACGCCAATGCCAAGCGCTGCCATCGTCGACGAGAGGTGATAGACCTGGTCGGCAACGAGCGCACGCAGCGGATAGACAAAGATGCTCGCACGCCCGCGAAGGACCGCCTCGCGCGCGGCATGCACATGGAAGATGAGCGACTTGCCGCGCCCCGTTCCCATAACGGCCAGAACACTCTGGTGATCGGCCAGGGCATCGAGCGCCTCGACCTGCGCGCGGTGCGGCTGGTTCGAGCCGATAAAGCTATGGATAAGCGAGCGCGTCAGCTCGGTATAAGAAAGCTGGGCGAGCGTCTCGCGTTTACGCGACTCCAGGCGCAGGCCAGAATCCGCCGGTTGCACGCCGCGGCGAAGTTCACATGCCGGATCGTCGATATTGGACGCCGTGGTATCGCGCACCAAGACATCCTTGATCATGAGCTTGGGCTTCACACGCCCCTGCCAATGCTCGGCAACGGCCTCGAACACCAAGTCGACAGCGCTATCGCAGTTGATGAGCTTATCGATTTGCGGCACGCGGAACATAATGGCCGGCACGCTCGCGGCGCCATCGGTCGCCACAAAGCGCATGTGCTCGCCGGTTTTGCCCACCACGGCGCGATCGCACATCGTCACGCCCTCGGCGGCCAGCAACGGCACCTTGTTGCCCTGGCCAAACGGCTCAAGACGGGAAATCTGCTCTATAGTCTCAAAATTCAGCTCGGAAAGGTCGACCGTGGCGGCAACCTCGTCGATGTCTTCAAAGTCCTCGGCGGGAATCTCCGATAGCACGGCGGAAAGGCGACGACGGAATTCATCGAGCTTGGATGCCTCGATGGTCACACCCACCGCACCGGCATGTCCGCCGCGACGAATCAGCAGGTCGGAACAGCGCTCGACGGCGTCAAACAGGTTAACTTTGCCCACCGAGCGACCAGAGCCGCGCGCGATACCGTCCTCGATCGAGAACAGCAGCGCCGGCACGTGATAGCGGTTGGTCAGACGGCTTGCCACGATGCCCTTGACACCCTCGTGCCAGCCCTCGCCACCCACGACAATCGCGCGTCCGCCGTCATAGGTCTCCTCGACCTTTGCCATGGCATCGCGCGTGAGCTCCGCCTCGATCTCACGGCGCTGGTGGTTGATTTCCTCGAGCTCAGCCGCCAGCGCGCTTGCTTCGATGGGATTGCGGGCAAGCAGCAGGTCGAGCGCCAGCTTGGGATCGGCCATGCGACCGGCAGCGTTTAAGCGGGGAATGAGCGAGAATGACAGGCCATCCGCCGTAATGCTCGAAAGGTCCGCCTTGGCGAGCGCGGCAAGTGCGATGTAGCCGGGACGGGCCGTCACGCGCATCTGCTGGATGCCCTCGGCAACCAGCGCGCGGTTCTCGGGCGTGAGCGGCATCATATCGGACACGGTGCCCAGCGCCGCGACCTCGATTAGCGAACGCCAATACGACGGCTTGCCCAGGCGCTCACCCAGGACTTGCACCAGCTTGAGCGCCACACCAGCACCGGCAAGCTCGCGCGAGGGGCCCTCGTCTTCGAGCTTGGGGTCGGTCAGGGGTACACCCTGCGGCACCTGGTCGGAGGGCTCGTGATGGTCCGTGACCACCAAATCGATCCCCAGGCTCTCCAGATAGGAAACCTCTTCCTTGGCGGCAATGCCGTTATCGACGGTCACGATCAGCTGGGGGCGAGCGAGCTCGTTAACGCGGTCGAGTGCCGCGCGCGAAAGACCGTAGCCCTCATCAAAGCGATGCGGAATAAACGGCGTGACATCGGCGCCAAACGTGCGCAGTGCCTCGGTCAACAGGCAGGTCGACGTAATGCCGTCAACGTCAAAATCGCCAAAGACGGCGATGCGCTCGTGGTTGCGAATAGCACGCTCGACGCGGTCGGCAACGACCGACATGCCCGGGATAATGAGTGGGTCGGCCCAGTCGCGATCGAGCGAAGGCGTCAAAAACAGCTGGCCTTCCTCGATGGATGTAATGCCGTGCGCGACCATAATGCGCGCCACCAGTCCGGGAATGCCCAGACCAGCCGAAAGCTCCTTTTCGAGCTCGGGGTTTTGCTGAGCGACCGCCCAGCGATGCGTCGTCTTAAGCGATGACATAGGCGCCCACCCCCGATAGGGGCAGGTCGCCGCGATACCTCTCACGGTTCATAGCGATGAGTCCTCTGTGTATGCCCGCTTCGGCAGGCAGATCTGTTGAACGGATTTATTATACCGTGCGGCGCGGACGCAAATCGCCGCAGCACGCCGCGGTTTCGGTAAACGATGCCGGTAATAGCCTCGAAATAATCGAGCGTTTCAGCCGCACGGACGCATACGAGCGTCTAGCATATCCATACAAACGAGTTCGCGGATAAAGGGAGTCACGGGACATATGAAGCAATGGACTGGACTGGGAAAGTTCCTCGCGGGGCATATGCAGGTCATCGTTCCGATTTGCGTGGCGCTCGGCGTGCTCTTTCCCCAGCAGATTGGCGTGCTCAAGCCCATTGTTCCCGCCCTCTTCGCCTTTATGACGTTTCAGGGTGCGCTCAGCAACACCTTCCACCAGGTAGCCGAGGTGTTCCGCCGTCCCCTGCACCTGATTTTGGCACTGCTCGTCTCGGCGGCGCTTATTCCCATCGCGGCCTATGCCATGGGATCGTTATTCTTTGGCTCCAATCCCAACCTTGTCTGCGGCATCGTGCTCGAGTACAGCGTACCCGTGGCGGTCACTGCCTTTATGTGGATTAGCATGTTCGGCGGCAACGGCCCGCTCGCGCTCACCATCATCCTGACGTCCTCGGTTATCTCCCCTGTGACGATTCCGCTCACGCTCAAGCTCCTGCTGGGCGCCACCGTCTCGATCGATGTGCCGAGCATGATGCAAGACATGGCCTTTATGATCGCCATCCCCGCCGTGCTCGGCATCGTGATCAACGAGCTCACGCGCGGATGGGGGCACGAAAAACTCTCCCCCGTGCTCTCGCCCGCCTGCAAATTCATGATGATGGGCGTTATCGCCTCCAACTCCACCGCCATGAGCGAGTACGTGCTGCACATGAACGCGGTGCGCTTGGAAGTCGCCCTCTTTATTTTGGTCTTCGCCATCAGTGGCTTTGTCGTCGGTTTTCTGGTCGCCCATACGCTGCATCTGCCATATAGCGAGACGACCACCATGTGCTTTACCTGCGGCATGCGTAACATCTCTTCGGGCGCCGTCATCGCCACGCAGTACTTTCCGGGCGAAGTCGCGTTTCCCGTCATGTGCGGAACGCTGTTTCAGCAGGTACTCGCCTCGCTTATCGGGCATCTCTTTGAGCGTCTGACCGGCGAGGAGCGCGCCGCCCAGCGCAAGCGCGTCGAAGCCGGCCGCGACGCCATGGCACGCTAGACTGTCCGCATTACGCGGGTGTTAGTCTTGCTATACGAGCGTTTCCAGATGCGCACGCAGGCGCTCAGCATCGATATCGAGCGTTGTCTCAGCATTGACCTGGGCCAAACGATAGCCGACAAAGTAGGGCGAAACCACCCAACGTGGCAGCGCCTTGGCAATGGTCCGACCGCCCAGGTGATAGAAGAACAGGTTGTACGACTCTGCGCGACCACCGTGGTGCTCGTTCAGGATATAGCGCAGAGCTACCTGGATTGCATCGGCGAAGAGATCCGCCTCGGCTTGATCTCTCGTGTCATCGCTGGCGGCGATTCCCTGCGGGGCTGAAACGTTGATCTCAAAGAACCCCATGATGGGTTCGGTTGAGATGTTGGCCGAGATCCTCCCCTGTTGCCAGACATTGATGCCTTCGAAATTGGCGGAAGCCAGCGAAGCATAGCCGTCTTCCTGCTCCAAACCCACAATCTGCATGTGTGGATGGACGAGGCTGCCGCCCGAAAGCGGGCCTTTGTTCTTGTACATGAGCACACTGCAGTACTGTTGGGAATCGATCATCTGCTGCCAACAGCCCAGGGCAAACCGCATCACATGATGCAGCTCATCCGGTTCATAGGTCACCAGGTCGGCGTCGTGATTGGCAGACTCGATCAATACGGTCTGACGTGTGGCCCGCAATGTCTTGAACTTATTCTCGAGCCAGATGCAGTCACCATCGCGCTGGATGATGTTGGCAAGCCCCTCCGTGTCGCAAAAGGGGCACGCGGTGCCAGGGCGACGATTATCGTCGGGCTTACCGCTCGCCTGCTGGACATCGAATACAAGTGCCACGGGCTACACCTCCAGCGGCACAATCTTGGTGCCATGGAGCTCGGAGACGCCCAGTGCCGCCGCCACGGTATCGCGGTTGACCGTGGAAATGCCGCCGCCGGGAAGGATGGTCAAGCGGTCGCCCGCATACTCGATTAAGCGGGCCAGGTTTTCGAAGTTGTCCTCGATCGGCGTACCGGCAGCGCCACCATGCGTCAGGATGCGTGTGATGCCGCAGTCGGCGAGTATGTCAATCGCGTCGAGCTGAGCCTCGGGCGAGAGCTGATCAAACGCCATGTGGAAGGTGATGTCGATGGGCTCACGCTTGCATTCCTCGGTCGCGCAGCCCGCGGCCATCACGAGAGCGCCCAACGTAAGCTCGTCGAGTGCCCATCCGCCAGCGCGGGGCTTGCAGCAGCCAAAGACTAAGCCGTCAACGCCGGCGCTCACGGCAAGGCCCAGGTCCATCTCCATCATACGCAACTCGTCCTGGTTGTAGTGAAAGTCGCCGCCACGCGGGCGAATCATGCACATCACCCGCGCATCGTGCTCGTGTGCATAGTTGGTCGTAGCGCTGATAACGCCGGCCGAAGGCGTGGTGCCACCAACGGCAAGGTTGTCGCACAGCTCGATACGCCTTGCACCGGCATCGATAGCCGCCGGCACCCGCTCAAAGTTCTCGGCACAAAACTCGTACAGCATAGATAGACCCCCAAAGACAGCAGATGTTTTCCGACGGGCATTGTCACACACCCCCATGAAGTTGCGGTGGAATAGGGACTCTTTTGGCCTCTGGAGCCCGTATTCAGTCCCTATTTCACCGCAACTTAAAAAGGGGCGCTGACTGAGATAGTCAGCGCCCCTTTTGTTAGGTGGGCTAGCCTCCGAGGTAGGCTTTGCGGACGTTGTCGTCATGCAGGAGCTCTTGGCCGGTGCCGGTCATGGTGATCTTGCCGGTCTCGAGCACGTAACCGCGTGTGGCGATGGAAAGCGCCATCTGCGCGTTTTGCTCGACCAGAAGCACCGTGGTGCCGGCCTTGTGCAGGTCCTCGACAATCTGGAAGATCTGTTCGATCAGAATCGGTGCCAGACCCATGGAAGGTTCGTCGAGCATAAGCAGTTTGGGGTTACTCATAAGGGCGCGCCCCATAACGAGCATCTGCTGCTCGCCACCTGAAAGGGTGCCGGCGACCTGGCGACGACGTTCCTTCAGGCGCGGGAACTGCTCGTAGACGCGCTCCAGGCCCGGAGCAATTGTGGACTTGGGCTGTGTATAGGCGCCCATCTCCAGGTTCTCCTCGACCGTCATCTGCAAAAAGGCGCGACGACCCTCGGGAACCTGAGCCAGGCCCTTACCAACCAGCTTGTCGGCAGGCGTATGGGTAATGTCCTCGCCCATAAACTTGATGGAACCGGTCTTGGAGCGCAGCAGGCCCGAGACGGTCTTGAGCGTTGTGGACTTGCCGGCACCGTTGGCACCAATCAAGGCCACGATCTCGCCCTCGTTAACGTTAAAGGAGATGTCCTTGATGGCGTGGATGGCGCCGTACCAGACGTTGATGTTGTAGACGGAAAGCATCGGCTCTGCCATTTAGTTCTCCCCCTTATCCTGCTTACCCAGATACGCCTCGATAACGGCGTCGTTGTTCTGGATTTCCTCCGCCGTACCCTTGGCGATAACCTTGCCAAAGTTAAGCACGCAGATGCCCTCGCAAATGTTCATAACGAGCGACATATCATGCTCGATAAGCATGATGGCGATGCCGAAGGTGTCGCGAATCTTGACGATGTTCTCCATGAGCTCTGCGGTCTCGGACGGGTTCATGCCGGCGGCAGGCTCGTCGAGCAGCAGCAGCTTGGGGTTAGTGGCAAGCGCGCGGACGATTTCCAGACGGCGCTGAGCGCCGTAAGGAAGCGAGCCGGCCTGTTCATTTGCCAGGTGCTCCATGTCAAAAATGGACAGCAGCTCCATGGCGCGCTCGTGGGCGGCCTTCTCGTGCTTCCAATACGTCGGCAGGCGCAGCACGCCCTCAAAGCCGGAGTAGCGCTCCTGGTTGTGCAGGCCGACCTTAACGTTGTCCTCCACCGTCATGGTGTTGAACAGACGGATGTTCTGGAACGTACGGGCAATACCCATGCGGTTGACCTGGTAGACCGACTTGCCCGAAGTGTCCTCACCGTCGAGCAGGATGGTGCCGTGCGTAGGCTGGTACACCTTGGTGAGCAGGTTGAAGACCGTGGTCTTGCCGGCACCGTTGGGGCCGATGAGACCGGCAATCTCGGTCTTGCCGATGGTTAGGCTAAAGTCGTCGACCGCCTTAAGGCCGCCGAATTCAATGCCCAGGTGAATGCACTCGAGCGCCGGGCGCTGGCCCAGGTCGCGGTCGGGAACGATGGCGCCAGAAGGATACGGGACCATCTTGCCCTTGTTGAACTCAAACTTACTGGGCATCGGCTGCCACCTCCTTCTTGGAAGCAAAGCGGTCCTTAATGCGTGCGAAGAACGCCTTGAGCTGTGGGTTGTTAGTAAAGACCATGACCAGAATCAACACGATGGCGTAGATGAGCATGCGGTAGTCCGAGAACTGACGGAGCAGCTCGGGGAGCACCGTGAGCAGCGCCGCGGCGATAACGGAGCCGCGCATATTGCCCAGGCCGCCGAGGACCACGAACACCAGAATGAGGATGGACGTATTGAAGTCGAACTTAGTGGCGGAAAGCTGCGAGAAGTTACCGCCGAACAGGGCTCCGGCAGCGCCGGCGAGGGCAGCGGAAACCACGAAGGCGATCATGCGGTACTGGGTGACGGAGATGCCAACAGACTCGGCAGCGATCTTGTTGTCGCGCACGGCAATAATGGCACGACCGGTACGGCTGCGAACCAGGTTGAGCACAATCACGAGCGCGACCATAACCAAGATTGCGCCGGCAAGGAAGGTCGAATAGGTCGACACGCCCGATGCGCCCTGCGCGCCCTTGATGATGGCGGTGCCGTCCTCGAGCAGGTGCAGGTCGTCGATCGTGGAGTTACCCGTGATGTTAAAGATCACATGCAGGCCGCGGGAATCGACGCCCACAATGAGGCAGGTGACGACCTCTTTGATGATCTCGCCAAAAGCCAGGGTCACGATGGCCAGATAGTCGCCGCTCAGGCGCAGGACCGGGATGCCGATCAAGAAGCCCAAGATGCCAGCGGCGATAGCGCCGACCACAATGCTGATGATCAGACGCATCGGATCGGACGGAACGGTGCTCTCCAGCGCGACGGCAGTGACGATGCCCGTATAGGCACCGACGCTCATAAAGCCCGCGTGGCCCAGCGACAAGTCGCCCGCGATGCCGACGACGAGGTTAAGGGAGATGGCCATGACGATATAGGCCGTGATGGGAACCAGCTGACCGGCGATCATGCGCGGGATCATGTGGTTGGACTGCATAAAGAACACGATGGCGAACGCCACAACGCACATGGCGTACGTGACAAAGTCGTGACGCGTCTGCTTGTCTTTAAGAAACTTCATAACGCTCACCTACACCTTCTCGGGAACGTACTTGCCCAAGAGGCCGGCAGGCTTGACGAGCAGGACGATGATCAAAACACCAAAGACGATGGAGTTGGCAAGGCTCGTGGAAATGTAAGCCTGCGCCATCGCCTCGATGATGCCGATGAGAATACCGCCGACAAAGGCACCGGGGATGGAGCCGATGCCGCCGAAAACGGCAGCGTCGAAGGCCTTGATGCCAGGCATGGCGCCCGTGGTGGGCTGCAACACCGGCGAGTAGGAGCACAGGAGCACGCCGGCGATGGCGGCAAGGGCGGAGCCGATGGCGAACGTCATCGAGATGGTGCGGTTGACGTTGATGCCCATGAGCTGAGCGGCGGCCTTGTCCTCGGACACAGCGCGCATGGCCTTGCCCATCTTGGTCTTACCTGTGAAGAACATCAGGCCGGCCATGATAACCAGGCAGGCGACGATAGTGACGAGCGAGACGGCGCTTACGTTAAACTTGGCCAAGAACTCCGGCACCGGGAAGGTGACGAGCGAAGTGAAGTTCTTGGGCGTGGCGCCCCACAGAAGCTGCGCGGCGTTCTGCAGGAAGTAAGACACGCCGATGGCCGTGATCAGAACGGCCAGCGGGCCCGCCTGGCGCAGCGGCTTATAGGCCAAACCCTCAATGAGAACACCGAGGACCGTGCAGACCACACAAGAGAGAACTGCAGATGCCCAGCCTGGGAGGCCGAGATACGACGTGGCGCAGAACGAGACATAGGCACCGACCATGATGACGTCGCCGTGAGCGAAGTTGAGCATCTTGGCGATACCGTAGACCATGGTGTAGCCCAACGCGATGATGGCGTAGACGCTGCCCATGGACAGGCCGTTGACCAGGTATTGGATAAAGACCGTCATGTTCCACATCCCCCTTTCGAATAGGTTTCCAGTTAATGTATGAAACAGGGACGTTACACTGTCCCTAGATACCAAGCAAGCAGGGAAGGCCAAAACCTCCCCTGCTTGGGATCAAAACCGCTCTATGTAAGGCGGCCAATTAGGCCTGTACGTACTTGCCGTCGGTGATGACGTACGCCGTGGGCTCCTTCTGGACCTGGCCCTTATCGTTCCAGGTGAGCTTGCCGGTCAGACCGTCAACGGTAATCTTGAGCATAGCCTTGGACAGCTTCTCGGCGACCTCGGTCGGATCGGCGTCGACACCAAGACCGGCCTCCTCGAGGGCCTCGGCCACCGCGTGCACGCCGTCGTAAGCGTCGGCGGCAAACTGGTCCGGAGTCTCGCCATACTTATCCTTGTAAGCGTTGACGAAGTCGGCGTTCTTCTCGTCGTCGGCGGAGAACGGGGTCATGAGCAGCAGACCCTCGGCAAGAGAGGTGTCGAAGCCCTCAACGCCCAGGATGCCGTCCATGCCGTCGCAGCCCATCATCTTGACGTCGTAGCCCATGTCCTTGGCGTTCTTGAGCAGGACGGACGCCGGCGTGTAGTAGATCGGCGCAAAGATCATGGTAGCGCCGGCCTGCTTGGCCTTGGTGAGCTGGTTGGTAAAGCTCGTGGCGGAGTCGTCCTTAAAGGTCTCCTCGTCAACAATCTCGAGCTTGGATTTAGCGGCCTGAACCTTAAAGGAATCTGCGATGCCCGAAGAATAAGCGTCGCCGGAGTTATAGAACAGCACGAACTTCTCGTCCGCATACTTCTGCGCCAGGAACTTGGCAGCGTTGACGCCCTGGTTGGGATCGGTAAAGCAAACCTGGAAGACGCAATCCTTGCCCTTGGTGACGTCCTCGGAGGACGCGGACGGAGTGATCATGAACGTCTCGGGGTCGTTACCGCACTCGGCGGCAACGGCAACCGACGCGCCCGTGGTGGTCGGGCCGACGAGGGCCTGCATGCCCCAGTCGAGCAGGGTGTTAAAGGCGTTGACGGCCTTCTCGCCGTCGGCCTGGTCATCCTCGGCCTTGCTGGCAAGCGGCAGCTCCTTGGTCGAGAAATCCTTGCAGCCAAGCTCGACACCCTGGGTAACGGACTTGCCGTAGGACGCGTTGGCGCCGGTCAGCGGTCCGATGGTGCCGATCTTAAACGAAGCGTCGCCCGAAGCGGAACCGCTGTCGCCGCCGTTGGAGGAGCAGCCAGCTAGAATGGACATCGCCCCCAGACCTGCTGCGCTCGCGATAACGCTCCTGCGATTCATAACAGGGTTCAATGACTTACCGGTGAGGCTCGACATGCGGCTCTCCTCTCAAATCTCGTCGGGTTTCGGTTACCCAACAGGCCATCCTTCGCCGTGTTCGGCGTTCGCAAAATAGTAGACGCTTTAGTTGAGAAAAGTGGCGATTATTTCAACTATTCTTTTGTTTTGTCCGTATATCCATAATTATGCGTATTTCTATTGGTTTATGCAGTTTAGCCACTTTATTGTGTGAAAGTAATGTTTCCATTCTGTTACAAGCTTCCCTGTCCTGATTAAAACGGCCTCACCGGTAGCGCTTTATACGCACTTAGGCGGCGATGTACTTGCCGTCCTGGATCACATAGGCTGTAGCGGGCTTCTCGACTTGGCCCTCGTCGTTCCACGTGAGCTCGCCCGTCAGGCCCTCGATCTTGATCTTGCGCATGGCCTTGGCAAGATCGCCGGCAATGTCGGCGCCGTCGGCCGTAATATCGATGTCTGCCTTATCGATAGCCTCGACAATCGCATGGACGCAGTCATAGGCATCGGCGGCAAACTGGTTGGGCGTCTCGTCGTAGGCGTCCTTATATGCCTTGACGAAGTCGGCGTTCTTCTCATCGTCGGCAGAGAACGGGGTCATGAGCAGCACGCCCTCGGCAAGGGAGGTGTCGAAGCCCTCAACGGAGAGCAGGCCGTCCATGCCGTCGGTACCCATGAGGGTCATGTCGTATCCCATGTCCTTGGCGTTCTTGAGCAAAACGGACGCCGGCGTGTAGTAGATCGGCGCAAAGATGAGCGTGGCGCCGGCCTCCTTGGCCTTGGTGAGCTGGTTGGTAAAGCTCGTGGAGGAGTCGTCCTTAAAGGTCTCGGTATCGACGATATCAAGTTTGGACTCCTTGGCCTGCTCGGCAAAGGCATCGGCAACACCCGAGCTGTACGTATCGCCGGAGTTGTAGAACAGGGCGATCTTGGCGTCTGCATACTTCTCGGCCAAAAACTTGGCAGCACTCGCGCCCATGGTGGGGTCGGTAAAGCAAACCTGGAAAACCGTGGTCTTGTCCTTGGTGACGTCGAGGGACGAAGCAGAGGGCGTGACCATGAGCATATCGTCGGCGATCTCGCCCGAGACAGCGACGGCGGCACCAGTCGTGACGGGGCCGACGAGAGCCTGCATGCCCCAGTCGCACAGGGTATTGAAGGCGTTGATAGCCTTCTCGCCGTCGGCGACGTCATCCTCGGACTTAAGCGAGAGTTTGAGGTCCTTGGTCGAGAAATCCTTGGCGGCAAGCTTGGCACCCTTCTCGGCCGAAACGCCATAGGTTGCCGCGGCGCCGGTCAGAGGGCCGATGACACCGATCTTGAAGGTCTTGCCGTCATCGGCGGTGCCGCCGTCCGAGCCACCCGACGAGCAACCAGCGAGTGCGGCGGTGCTGCCGAGCGCCGCAGCGCCGGCGAGAAAGTTCCTACGGCTGAGCGTGCTGTTGATGTTGAACATGGTGTCCCCCTTTTTCGCTGGCCGCGGTGCGGCCGTCTTGCGGTACAGGGCAAACCTTATGGCGCAAACGTTGACAGTTTGTTACGGAAGTCCGTTTGTAGCGAGCGTGTTTCCAATGTTTCCGCAGCGTTTCGGGGGTGCCGTTTTGTGCGGCTCCTGTTGCCTGGCGAGCACGCGCCCCCGGTTCACGCTAGAATGCACTCAACCTTTAAGCGGTTTATCCATCCATAAGATGCACGAAGGAGTTATCTATGAGCGAACCCCTGCGCACCGTGAACGTCGGTCTGATCGGTCTGGGAACCGTCGGCGGCGGCGTGGCCCGTCTGATCAAGAGCCACCACGATGAGTACCTGGCAGCCTACGGCATCGACCTTAAGCTGACCCGCGCCTGCGCGCTTGCTTGGGAGCAGGCCGAGGCGGCAGGCATTGAGCGCGAGGCCTTTACGAGCGACTGGCACGATGTCGTCACCGACCCCGCCGTCGACATCGTCGTCGAGCTGATTGGTGGCGAGCATCCCGCAACCGAGATCTTCACCACTGCCTTCGAGAACGGCAAGCATGTCGTCTCCGCCAACAAGGCCCTGCTGGGCCGCCATGTCGAGACGCTTGCCGAGAAGGCGCGTGCGGGCGGCGTGCAGATTAAGTGCGAGGCCAGCTGCGGTGGCGGCATCCCCATTGTCAGCACACTCGAGCACGACCTGGTGGGTAACAAGATCCTGACCATCGCCGGCATCCTCAACGGCACCACCAACTACATCCTGTCGCGCATGGACGCCGAGGGCGCCGATTACGCTGACGTGCTCGCCGACGCACAGGCTAAGGGCTATGCCGAGGCCGACCCGTCCGCCGACGTCGACGGCTTCGATGCCGCCAGCAAGACGGCCATCCTCGCCTCCATCGGCTTTGGCACCCGCGTTACCACCGATGATGTGTACCAGCAGGGTATCCGCACCATCGGCGCCGAGGACATCGCCCAGGCCCGCGAGCTCGGCTACACCATCAAACTGCTCGGCATCGCCCGCAACACCGACGCTGGCGTCGACGTTCGCGTGCATCCCACGCTGATCCCCGCAGACCATATGCTCGCCAAGGTCAACGGCGCCATGAACGCCGTCTACGTGGTAGGCGACGCCGTGGGCGAGACCATGTTCTACGGCGCGGGCGCAGGCTCCTTCCCCACCGCGAGCGCCGTCGTGGGCGATATCCTGTCGCTCTCCGAGCAGATCAGCCGCGGCGTGGCTCCGCTGCCCGAGATTGAGCCCTATGGCCACAACCTCACCTTTAAGCCCATGGACGAGCTCCAGACCAAGTACTATGTGCGCCTGAAAGTCGCCGACCGCGTGGGCGCCCTGTCCGAGACGGTCGACATCTTTGCCAAGCACAACATCTCGATCTCGCTCATCAACCAGGTCGAGGACGGCAAATCGGGCGTCAGCGATGCCTGCTCGGTCATCTTCCTGACGCACCGCGCGCTCGAGAAGGACGTCCAGGCTGCCGCCGCCGAGCTTGCCAGCGTCGGCTGCGTGGCCGAGGTCGCCAACGTCCTGCGCATCGAGGACGTTGAGGCTTGGACCGAAGGCGTCATGGCGAACTAGCCCAACGCTCGCCTAGCAATACGCGCCTTGAGGGCTCCCGTCCGATGTGGGACGGGAGCCCTTTTGTCACCTGCCCTAAGCACAACGGCAAAGCATATTTGCGCGAGCCGCTCATCGGTAACGCGGGCTACCGTTCACCGATATGCAAACGCGGCCGATTCCGACTACCGCTACGCTGTGCTGCGAATGTCCGCCCGCGATGAGAGGAAGCACCATGTTGCTCGAGGGCAAGAAAGCAATCATCACCGGAGGCACACGCGGTATCGGCTATGCCATCGCCTGCCGTTTTATCGAGGAAGGCGCTGCCGTCACCGTCTTTGGCTCGCGCCAGGAGACTGCCGACACGGCCGTTGAGAAGCTGACAGCCGCCTATCCCGACGCCAAGGTCTGGGGTCGCTCCTGCGATCTCACCTCGCTCGAGGCCGTGACTGAGGCCTTTACGCAGACTGCAGCCGACATGGGCGGCTTGGACACGGTCGTCAACAATGCCGGTATCTCCCAGCGTTCACCCCTCTTGGACTACACGGCCGAGGAGTTCGCCAAAGTTATGGACCTCAACGTCGTCGCCGTCTTTAATGGCCACCAGGCTGCCGCCAAGATCATGACCGAGGCCGGCCACGGCGGCACCATCACTACCACAAGCTCGATGGTCGCCAAGTACGGCCAGCCCTCCGGCGTCGGTTACCCCACGTCCAAGTTTGCCGTCAACGGTATGGTCCAGTCGCTCTCGCGCGAGCTCGCTCCCATGGGCATCCGCGTCAACGCCGTCGCCCCCGGCGTGACTAAGACCGACATGGTCGCCAACCTACCCGAAGAGGTCATCAAGCCCATCATCGCCACCATTCCGCTGGGTCGCATGGGCGAGCCCGAGGATGTCGCCAACGCCTTTGTTTTCCTGGCGAGCGACATGTCCTCCTATGTCACGGGCGCCGTGCTCCCCGTCGACGGAGCCGCCCGCTCCTAAGGAGCCACAAGCTTTGGCTTCAAGCTTCAACATAGCTCAACCAAAAAGGCGCGCCGTCTGAATCAACTGCAGACAGCGCGCCTTCTCCTGTTATGAAAGGGAAACTATGTCCCAGTATTTCGGATCAGAACGGGGCACGGTTTCCCCCAGGACCTCCTTGCGGAAACTGCATCCCACTCTGAGCGCCCATTCCGGGACACAGCTTCCCAACGGCCCCCGTTTCGGAAACCACATCCCGTTCCGAGCCTTCAAAGCGGGACGCGGCTTCCCCGAGAAAGTATCGACTACTTACCGTCGTCGTCCTCGGCTTCTTCTCTTGCATAGAGCTCCAGCATGCGGCGGCGGTATTCGCGCACAGCGAGCTTGGCGCGCTCCAGGCGGCGGCGCTCACGCGGAGTCAGCTCGGACGGGTCGACCTCGTCTCCATAGGTCTTATCGGCAAGCAGGTGCGCCGCGTCCACGATGCGGGCATCGATGTGGTCGCTCGCTGCCTCGGCGGAAAAACGCTCGGCAATCGTATCGAGCGTAGGCAGGCCCTCGAATACGCGACCATGGCCATGCGAAGTCAGCAGCTCATGCTCGCGCGCGAGCAAGCTCGCTAGGTCGTGATGGGCGCGCAGGATGTCGAGCGCATCGGATGGATGCTCGGCAACCTCTGCCACGGCGGCGACCGGCGCAGCATCCACCACGCGGTAGAAGAGCTGTGCGAGCAGCGGCATCAAGAACACCGTGATGGCGCCGGCGGCAACCATAACCGACGCGATGTCTTGCGACAGCGCGCCCGCGTTGACGGCAACGCTCGTAACGGCAACGATGATCGGTAGCGCCGTGGTGCAGTACAGGGCCACGGTAATGCGACCATACGCCGACACATCGCGCGTCGCAGGACAAATACTCATAGAGATGAGAATGGGCACGGCGCGAATGATCAGCAACGCCACGATAAAGCCTGCGAGCAGCCCGGGGCGCGACGCCACGGCCGTCAGGTCGATCTTTGCGCCCGATACGGTAAAGAACACCGGAATCAAAAAGCCGTAGGCCAGGCCGTCGAGCTTGGTCTCGAGCGTATGGTTGCCCTCGGGGATGATGTAGCGCAAGACAAAGCCGGCGGCAAAAGAACCCAACACGATGTCGAGATCAAAGACGGCCGAGAACGCCACGAGTGTGACCAGGATGAGCACCGTCAGGCGCACGAAGGTCTGCGACGTGGTATCGGCGCGTTCCTCGACAAACGCAAAGAAGCGGCTGCCGACGCGCTTGGAGCGGCTTGGGACCACGGCCAGCAACACGCAAACCACCGCAAACAAGCCAAGGATTACGAGCGTTTGGATGCCAGTGCGGGCAGACAGCAGCACCGACATGGCGAGCACAGGGCCGAGCTCGCCCCAGGTGCCATACGTGAGAATCGAGTCGCCCACACGCGTGCCAGTGAGCGAGCGCTCACGCATGATGGGCACGAGCGTGCCGAGCGCCGTCGAAGTGAGGGCAAGCGTCACGGCGATACCGTCGAAATGACTGACTGAGAACCACGGGGTAAAGCGCACGGCAAGCCAGGCGATACCAAACGTGACGACCCACGTCGCCAAGCCGTAGCGCCCCTCGACGCCCGTGATGCTCTTGGGGTCGATCTCAAAGCCGGCAAGCAGGAACAAAAAGGCCAGGCCGAGCTCGGACACGAGCGAGACCTCGGCATCTACATGGATAATGTCGAGCATATGGGGTCCCAGCACCGCGCCAAACACGAGCAAAAAGACCGTCTCGGGAACGGGTTTCCCGGGAATCGCCGAGGCGATAAAAGGACTCGCAAAGGCCACGAGTGCGATGATGGCGAGCGAAACGAATGCCATGTGATGCCTTTCTCTTGTTTGCGCTTCACTGTAGCACCCTCGCCGTCCTCAACGCGCCGCGAGCTGTCGTATCATAGTGAGGTTTACAAACATGTGGCTCAAGGCGACCGCGAGGCTTGCCCCGTAAACCGACCGCTGCCGCATACCGTACCGTACGCCCAACCGATCAGGAAGGCAGGAACCAATGGTCTCTCGTATCTACGTGGAGAAGAAACCCGGGTTCGACGTCGAGGCTCAGCAGCTCAAGGGCGAGCTGACCGAAATTCTCGGCATCAAGGGCATCGAGGCCCTGAGGATCATCAACCGCTACGACGTCGAGGGCATCGACGAGGAGCTTTTCCGCTCCTGCGTGCCGATCGTCTTTAGCGAGCCCCAGGTCGATGTGACCTACGACGAGCTCCCCGCAAGCGATGGCGCCGTCTTTGCCGTCGAATTCCTGCCTGGCCAGTTTGACCAGCGCGCCGACTCCGCCAGCGAGTGCGTGCAGCTCATCAGCCAGGGCGAGCGCCCCGCCGTGCGCTCCGCCAAGGTCTATATGATCTCGGGCACTCTGGACGAAGCCGCCATCGAGGCCATCAAGCACTACGTGGTGAACCCCGTCGAAGCACGCATCGCCTCGCTCGACCTGCCCGAGACGCTGTACATGGAGACCCCCGAGCCCCAGCCCGTCGAGGTGCTCGACGGCTTCCGCGAGCTCGACGAGGCCGGCCTTGCCGCCTTTATCGCCGATCGCGGTCTTGCTATGGACGAGGCGGACATCGCCTTCTGCCAGCAGTACTTCCGCGATGAGGACCGCGACCCCACCATCACCGAGATCCGCGTGATCGACACCTACTGGTCCGACCACTGCCGCCACACCACCTTCGGCACCGTCCTAGATGACGTGACGATCGACGACGCCGTGGTGCAGCAGGCCTTCGACCGCTACATGGAGATGCGCCATGAGCTCGGTCGCGACGCCAAGCCCGTCTGCCTCATGGACATGGGCACCATCGGCGCCAAGTACCTCAAGAAGACCGGCGTCATGACCGATGTCGATGAGTCCGAGGAGATCAACGCCTGCACCGTCAAGGTAAAGGTCGATGTCGATGGCGAGGACCAAGACTGGCTGTTCCTCTTTAAGAACGAGACCCATAACCACCCGACCGAGATCGAGCCCTTCGGCGGTGCCGCCACCTGCGTGGGCGGCGCCATCCGCGACCCGCTCTCGGGCCGCAGCTATGTGTATCAGGCCCTGCCCGTCACCGGCGCCGGCGACCCCCCCGTCCCGGTTTACGAGACGCTCGAGGGCAAGCTGCCGCAGCGCAAGCTCGTGACCACTGCCGCCGCCGGCTACTCCAGCTACGGCAACCAGATCGGCCTTGCCACCGGTCAGGTCAACGAACTCTATCACCCCGGTTACGTGGCCAAGCGCATGGAGGTTGGCGCCGTCGTGGGCGCTACCCCGGCAAACCACGTTCGTCGCGAGTGCCCCGCCCCCACCGACAAGATCATCCTGCTGGGCGGCCGCACCGGCCGTGATGGCATCGGTGGCGCCACCGGCTCCTCCAAGACCCAGAACACCGAGTCCATCGAGACCTCGGGTGCCGAGGTCCAGAAGGGCAACGCCCCGGTCGAGCGCAAGCTGCAGCGCCTGTTCCGCCGCGGCGATGCCTGCCGTCTGATCAAGCGCTGCAACGACTTTGGCGCCGGCGGTGTCTCGGTCGCAGTGGGCGAGCTTGCCGACGGCCTGTATGTCGACCTTGATACCGTGACCAAGAAGTACGACGGCCTGGACGGCACCGAGCTCGCTATCTCCGAGTCCCAGGAGCGCATGGCTTGCGCCGTCGCCGACGGTGACGTCGAGGAGTTCATGGGCTACGCCGCCGAGGAAAACCTGGAGGCGACCGTTATCGCCGAGGTTACCGCCGAGCCGCGCATGCGCATGGCCTGGAACGGCGTCGCCATCGTCGACCTGTCCCGCGAGTTCCTCAACTCCAACGGCGCACCCAAGCACCAGGTCGCCCACGTGTGCGCCCGCAGCGTGTGGCAGCCCAGCTGGGCCGGCACCACGCTCACCGAGCGCATGACCTCGCTTGTCACCGACCTCAACGTCGCTTCCAACAAGGGCCTTTCCGAGCGCTTCGACTCCACCATCGGCGCCGCGACCGTGCTCATGCCCTTTGGCGGCAAGACGCAGCTCACCCCGAGCTCGGCCATGGTCGCCAAGTTCCCCGTGGACGGCGAGACCACCACGGCGAGTGCCATGGCATGGGGCTTCAACCCCTATCTGATGGAGGCCGACCAGTTTGCGGGCGCCTACCTGTCCGTGGTCGAGTCCATCGCCAAGCTCGTTGCCGCCGGCTTTGAGCACAAGCGCGCCTACCTCTCCTTCCAGGAGTACTTCGAGCGCCTGCGCACCGAGGCCGAGCGTTGGGGCAAGCCCATGGCTGCCGTCCTGGGTGCCCTCATGGCCCAGGTCGACCTGGGTGCCGGCGCCATCGGCGGCAAGGACTCCATGAGCGGTTCGTTTGAGGACGAGGCCGGCGAGCTCAACGTTCCGCCGACCCTGATCAGCTTCGCCGTCGCCGTGGGCAGGGCCGCCCGTGCCGTCTCGCCCGAATTCAAGGGCCTCACGCACCGCGTCGTCCGCATCGCCCCCGCCACCTATGGCGAGGACTACCGTCCCGACGCTCAGCAGCTGCTCGCCGCGTTTGACACCGTCGAGGCGCTCACCGCCACCGGCGACGCCCTGGCCGTCTCCACGCCCGGCTACGGCTGTGGCGCCGAGAGCCTCTTTAAGATGTGCGTCGGCAACCAGATCGGTTTCGAGCTTGCCGAGGATGTGGACGTGGAGAGCCTCTTCACCCCGCTCTACGGCAGCTTTATCGTCGAGCTCGCCGAGGATGCCGAGCTGCCCGAGGTCGCCGACGGCGTTGTCGTCGAGCCCCTGGGCACCACCGTCGAGGGTTATGTCATCGACACCGGCTCCGAGGTCATCGAGCTCGCCGAGCTCCAGGAGGCCTGGGAGAGCGGCATCGAGGGCGTCTTCGCCTACCGCAGCGCCGGCGAGACCCCCGAGGTCGAGACCATCGACTTCCGCGCCAAGGATATCCACGTGTACGGCGGCGCCAAGATCGCCCGCCCGCGCGTGATCATCCCCGTGTTCCCCGGCAACAACTGCGAGTACGACAGCGCCCGCGCCTTCCGCGCAGCCGGTGCCGAGGCCGACACCTTCGTGATCAACAACCTCACGCCCGAGGCCGTCGCCGAGAGCACCCACGAGCTTGCCCGCCGCATCCGTGCAAGCCAGATTGTCATGATCCCCGGCGGCTTCTCGGGCGGTGACGAGCCCGACGGCTCCGCCAAGTTCATCACGGCGTTCTTCCGCGCTCCCGAGGTCACCGAGGCAGTCCGCGACCTGCTCAAGGCCCGCGACGGCCTGATGCTGGGCATCTGCAACGGCTTCCAGGCCCTGGTCAAGCTCGGCCTGGTGCCCTACGGCGACATCGTCGACGCCACGCCCGATGCGCCCACGCTGACGTTCAACACCATCGGTCGCCATCAGAGCCGCCTGGTGCGCACCCGCATCTCATCCAACCTGTCCCCGTGGCTGTCGCAGTGCAGCCTGGACGACCCCTACACCGTCGCCATCAGCCACGGCGAGGGCCGCTTTGTCGCCAATGACGAAGTGCTCGCCCAGCTGATCGCCAACGGCCAGGTCGCCACGCAGTACGTGGGCGAGAACGGCAAGCCCAGCATGGATCTTTCCGTCAACCCCAACGGCTCCGCACTCGCCATCGAGGGCATCACGAGCCCCGACGGCCGCGTCCTGGGCAAGATGGGCCATGCCGAGCGTCGCGGCGACAACCTGTACCGCAACGTGCCCGAGCATGTCCCCGGCGACAAGTTCATGCCGATCTTTGAGAGCGGCGTAGCCTACTTCGCTTAAAGCTATCCCATCGGGTACAATCCCCTCGGGTAACATCACCCGCCACCGGCACTCCCGGTGGCGGGTTCTTTTTTGCTTCGCACATATAGGAAGGACATCATGGAAAGCCGCAAGCCGTATCTCGCCACCCTGCCCGGACTCATCCTGGGCTGTCTTGTTTGCTGTGCACTCTGGGGCTCCGCCTTCCCCTGCATCAAGATCGGCTACGCGCTCTTTGGTATCCCGGCGCACGATAGCGCCTCGCAGCTGCTCTTCGCGGGTCTGCGCTTCACCCTTGCCGGCATGCTGGTCATTGTTGGCATGAGTGTGGCCCAGCGCCGTCCGCTCGTTCCGCAAGCGCGCGACATCACGCCCATCCTCACGTTGTCGCTCTTCCAGACTATCGGCCAGTACTTCTTTTTCTATCTGGGCCTCTCACGCGCCAGTGCCATGTCGAGCTCCATCATCGAGGCCAGCGCCAACTTCCTCGCAATCCTCTTTGCCGCCCTGGCATTTCACACCGAGAAGCTCAATACGGCCAAGGTGCTTGGCTGTGCGCTGGGCTTTGCCGGCGTCGCGCTCGTCAACATCTCGGGCGCAGATGGCACCTTTGGCTTCAGGCTCGATGGCGAGGGCTTTATCCTAGCCTCCACTGTCGCGGGTGCTCTTTCGACCTGCCTGATCGGCATCTTCTCGCGCAAGCACGACGGCGTCTTGCTTGCTGGGTGGCAGTTCTTGGTCGGCGGCCTGGTCCTCACCGCCATCGGGTTTTTAATGGGCGGCGTGCTCTCCCCCACGGCGATTGCCCCCGCCATCGCGCTCATCATCTACATGGCGCTTATCTCCGCGGTCGCCTACTCGCTGTGGTCGCGCCTGCTTGCCGTCAACCCCGTCAGCCGCGTCTCGGTCTTTGGGTTTATGAACCCCGTCTTTGGCGTGCTGCTGAGCGCGCTGCTGCTCGGCGAGGTCGCTGGCACGAGCCCCGTTACCGTCATCGTTGCCCTGCTGTTGGTCTGCGGCGGCATCATCATCGTCAACAAACCCAAAAAAGCCTAACGAACTGCCCTTATTTAGCAGAGGGGATTCACATACTTTAGTTTAATGGAGTACATCGGTGAGCTGAGGGCCACCGCGCACGCCAGCGTGCGCCCTTTTTCTAGCGTATCTGGACGCCGGCTTTCTTTTTCTCGGCCTTGACGCGGTAGAGTTCCGCATCGGCGGCGCGAAGCAGGTTTTGCCAGGTATCAATACCATCGCCGACCCGCGCGTAACCGATGGACATCCGCAATGCATACGGCACCTCGGCGCGCGCGAGCTCGTCGTTGATTGTCGCGCACATATGCATGATATCCTGTTCTGCCGCTGCCTTTTGGAGCACCACAAACTCATCGCCACCATAGCGCGCGATAAACCCACCAGCCGGTGAGCAGACATCCTTGAGCGCCGTCGCAACAACCTGAAGAGCATGGTCGCCCTCCACATGTCCATAGCGATCGTTAATCTGCTTAAAGGCGTCAGCGTCCATCATAAGCAGATATACATCTTCGGCCTGATCCACATTTGAAAAGAGCGACAGCATATAGGTCTCAAAACGGTTGCGGTTGTTGAGTCCAGTCAACGGATCAGTCGAGATCAGTTGCTCCTGATAGACGATATAGAGCAGCAGGATGCTCAGCATTATACCGACGCAAAGGCCCGGTACCGAAAACAAAACTTGGAAGGTACCGCCCACCAGAGCGGGAACCGCAAAAAAGGCGAGGGTGCGATAAATGGCCTTCTTTTGCAGGCTTTCGACTTTTCGAGCCTGAATAAAGGCATGCAAGGACGTATATATGACGTAGCAGTAGCTAACGATAGGCTGAATCATATAAAGCGCTCCGCGACGATATACGCCCTGCGCATCGATATAGAACATAGTGTGCGTCCAATAGCTGGTAAATGCCAACACGACCACCAATGCGGTTGGCAACGTTAAAAGTACCACCCTATAGGGCGTGGTCAGGAGCCGTGAGCCCTGCATCGTCTCGGAATAGAAAAACCAAATGAGGCACGCGATGGCGAACAGCGAAAACGAAACCGCGTTGGAAATCCAGTTGGCCGTGATGCCTACAGGAGTGCTCACGCCGTCCGAAAGCGTCCAGATCATATCGAAGAAAACGTACGCCGCAGACGTATAGCCGAGCATGCTAAATAAAAGTTGCTGGGTGCTCGAGAACAGGGAGTGACGGCTTCGCGCGGCAAGTCCGATAAGAACAATCATGCATAGCAGGAATATCTCAATCTTGAGTGCCTTAACCACTAGACGCCCTCCCTTCAATATCCAAGTGGTCAGAATCGCCCAATTCGAACCTAGGCAATAAACACCCCCTACTCCGTAGGGGTAAAGGGAATAATAGCAGAGCGCCCGAACGTTGCTGCAAGACAGCTCTCGTTCGGGCGCCCATACGGCGCGAATTGCACACGCCGGCTTGATTGACTCGCGTCGACGATTACTCGCCGTCGATGTCGGTCGCGACGGCCTCCTCAATAGCCTCGACGCCTTCGACCGACAGATCCTCTTTGCCGTGGCAGAACTTCTTATCGACCCAGCCGGTCAGAATCGGGGCCATGATTGCCGTGATGATGACGGCAGTGGCGATCTGCGCATACGCGGTGGGCGCAAGCTCGGCATAGCGCGGAGCGACCTCGGCGAGGGCGACTGGCGTGGTCATGGCCGTGCCGGCAATGGTGGAGCATGCCACAGCCGCCTTACCGTTGCCGCCACACAAGCGCTCGAAGGCAAAGGTAATGGGACCGACGATAAAGAGCGTGATGAGGCCCAGCAGGATACCCGAAATACCGCCGGTGATAAAGCTCGAAAGGCTCATGGACGCACCGAGCTGAAAGCCGATAACGGCGATCGCGGGATTGGCGCCGGGGACCAGCAGGTTCTTGATAAACGGGAACAAGTTGCCCAGGACCATGCCGATAACGAGCGGCAGGATGGATCCGATGATGGTGCCGACGGGGATGTTGGCGAGACCCGAAACACCAAGGATGATCATCGTGACGGCGGGGCCGGCCGTAAAGAACAGGATACCGACAGCGCCCTGCTCGGACTCATCGCCGAACTCGCCCATGATGCCCGTATAGAGCGCCATGTTGCAAAACGTAATGCCGCCGATGATGGAAACCGAACTCAGGCCTAAATAGTTATCGTTAAAGAAGTACGCGACGCCCAGACCCAGCGCGGCTGCCACTACAAGCTTAGGAATCAGCACGACGATGCCGGTCTTGATGGCGCCCGGCGTGGACTTAAAGCTGATGCCGGCGCCCACGAACAGCAAGATCGCGGCAACGATGGTGTTGGAGCCGCCGCGGCAGGCAGCCGTAAAGAAGCCGCCGACCTCAAAGACCTGCGGGCAGAAGGTATTGAGCAAAAGGCCAACGATCATCGGATAGATCATGATGTCGCCCGGGATACGCGGGACCTTGAATTTCTTTTGCTCGTTGGCGGTCGCTTCCTGTGCCATGAAACCCCCATTTCCGCTGACGCAGAACAAAAGCCCACGTCACGCTTTGCTACAGTAAAGTTTGACCATGGTACCAGAAGAAGCAGACCGCCTCGGTGAGAAATTCGATTCGTTAAGCTGGGACGATAACGCGTCCTGCTCCTATACGAGGCTCAAAACGATATAGAACACGATACCCGAAACGCAGCACCACAACATCGACTTTGTCTTGATTGCCACCGCCACGACGCCGGCGGCCGCAATCCAGGGAACCAAGGCAGGCCAGAGTCCCGCGTCGAACACGCCGGGGCTCACCAAGTCGTTGGCGACCAGCGCGGCAAAGGCAGCGGGCGGGATATAGCCCAGGGCCTCGGTAATGCGGGGCGACAGGGTCCGCCCGCGCAAGGCGAACGCCGGCGCGATGCGAAAGAACGCGATAGCAGCCCACGACGACAGCCACAGAACCAAGAACTCGTTAACGGGCATCGCGGGCACCTCTTCCGTCAAATACAGCATCGCACGCCAACGCAATGGCAATGCCGGCCACGACGCTTGCCGGCACGGCAATATTCGCGAGGCCCAAGAACTTGCATACGGCGACGGACACCGCGCCCGAAACCGCCGCGACAACGTTGCCGCGCGACAGCCGCTGCGAAAAGAGCAGGCAGATAAAGAGCGAGGTGCAGACAAAGGCTGCAATGGCGGTGGGAACATCGACAACGGCGCCGACGATGGCGCCCATCGTACACGAAACGCCCCATGTTGCGATGAGGATCACGTTGAGCACAAAGGACTCGCGCGGGCCCCAATCTTCCCCATCAATCAGCTTGGCAAGCGAGATGCCATATGCCTCCTCGGTAAGTGTCGCGGCAACAGCCAGCGTCTGACGCTTCGAAGCACCCCTCAAATGCGGCGCGATCGATGCCGAGTAAAGTGCAAAACGCGAGGAGATGGCGGCAACGCTCGCGATAATCGAAGGTGCCGGTACGCCCGCCAGCCACAGGTTGCAGATCATAAACTGGCCGCTGCCCGTCACAAACGTGCTGCTCAGGGCAAAGACCATCCAGGGTTCCATTCCCGTCTGCCCCATGATCATTCCGCACGGCGCGCCTATTGCAACATAGGTAAGCATCACCGGCCAGACGGTTCTAACGATTTTGAGCACCATACGCTTCTCATCCTGACAAGGTCTCCGAACCGCATGTAGCGACACGGCAGAATCATCATCCGACAGCAACCGAGTTCACCTACAATTGCCACCGGATCGAAAGACACAACTTTTTAGGAAGTCATTATGACAGCTATCGATCGAGACCGGGCGCGCGCGGCCTTCAAAAGCTACACCGATGCCTACGACGCCACCAACCCACGCATCGCGCTCAAAATCGAGCATACGTACCACGTGGCCGAGGCATGCGATGCCGTAGCGCGCGAGCAGGGCTGGTCGTCAGAAGATATTGACCTGGCATGGCTTTGCGGCCTGCTACACGATATGGGCCGCTTTGAGCAGCTGCGACGCTGGGACACCTTTAAGGACGCCGAGAGCATGAGCCATGCGGCGCTGGGCATCGAGGTCCTCTTTGGCGAGAATCCCGCCGATGCACCCGCCGTAACGAGCATTCGCGACTTTATCGATGACCCGGCAGAAGATGAGCTCATCCGAGCGAGCATTGCCTATCACAGCGATTTCCGTCTACCCGCGCAGCTCGACGTGCGCACGCGAAGCTTCTGCGATATCGTGCGCGATGGTGACAAGATCGACATTATGCGCACCATCGCCGACAGCACCGTCGACACCATCCTCAAGGTGGACGAGAAGACGTTTCTCGGCAGCCGTTTCTCGTCGCCGACACTTGCCGCCTTTGACGAGCACCGCTGCGTCGCACGCGATGAACGCAACGAGCCCGCCGACTTCTTGGTGGGACTCATCTGCTTTATGTTTGAGCTCGTCTATCCAGCAAGCCGCGCGCTGGCGCGCGAACAGGGCGATATCCACCGCCTGCTCGACGCGCCCTTTGGCATCACGCGGCCCTTTACCGACCCCGCCACGCAGGCAACCTGGAGCCGCCTAAAGGACGAGATGCGCGACTGGCTGGCGCGCGCCTAGCGCTCAAGCTGGGCCAGCAGCTCCTCGACGACCTCGACGGCGTCCCCAACAACCTTGTACTGGGCAGCACCGAAAATGGGGGCATCCGGGTCCTCGTTGATGGCGATAATGCACTCCGCCCCACCGATGCCGGCAAGATGCTGGATGGCGCCCGAAACACCGATACTCACGAGAAGCTTGGGCGAAACCGATACGCCGGTCTGGCCAATCTGATGGCGATACTCCAACCAGCCGGCCTCCACGACAGGTCGCGTGCAACCAAGCTCGGCTCCCAGGGCCTCGGCAAGCCTTCGCATCAGTGGCAGGTTTTTCTTGGAACCAATGCCGCGACCCACCACGACCAGGCGCTCGGCATCGGCGATCGAAGCCTGCTGCCCCCACTCCTCGGCGGGAATCGAAATCTCGACACGAGCCTTAGCATCATCCGCAAGCATCACCTGGGTGATCGCGCCGGAACGGCCGTAGTCGAAGTCGGGAGCCTTAAAGATACCGGGGCGCACCGTTGCCATCTGGGGACGATGATTGGGGCAGACAATGGTGGCCATCAGGTTGCCGCCAAACGCCGGACGCGTCTGTTGCAGCAGTCCCGTCTCCGTATCCATCGAAAGTACGGTGCAGTCAGCCGTAAGGCCCGTCTGCAAACGCACGGCAACGCCGGGTGCCAGTTCGCGGCCAAAAGCGGTCGCACCGTATAGGATGGCCTCGGGCTTGCGGTCGGCTACCAAATCGCAAATCAAGCGGGTGTAGACCTCCGCATCGTTTTGGCGCAGGCGCTCGTCGCGACAGGCCAGGACTTCGTCGGCGCCCGCGCAAACCAGATGCTCCAGGTCACCGAGAGAACCCTCGGGGCCCATGCCGGCCAGTGCCACCAGACGGCAGCCACGAGCATCGGCAAGCTCGCGGCCCTTGCCCATAAGCTCATAGGCAACGGGAGTCACCGTATCGTGCTCGTCGGTCTGCACGAATACCCAAATGTCTCGATACGCATCGAGGTCAACCGCGCCGGCGGTCTCGTCACGCTCGATCGAGATAGCGTTGACAGGGCAGGCGTCGACGCACCCACCGCATAGGATGCAGCCGTCGGTTACGCGGGCGCATCGGCTGGGTCGTTCGCCTTCCACTACGATGCCGCCCGAGGCACAGGCGCGAACGCAGCGACCGCAGCCGACACAGGCTTCGCTATCGATAATCAGTCCGCTCATCTATGCCATCCCCTCGATAATCTTGGCAAGCTTTGCCGCCTGCTCGGACGCCGTCCCCTCAACGGCCTCGCACGTTTGATCACGGTCGGGCACAAACGAGCGCACGACCTGCGTCGGCGACCCGGCAAGACCGCAACGCGCGGGGTCGGCGTTCACGTCGGCGGCACTGACCACGCGCACGTCCGCCTCCTCCGCCGCGCAAATACCGGCAATACTCGGCATACGCAACTGGCCAATCTCCTTGGCAGTCGTCATCGCGCACGGCATCTCAAGATACACCGTCTCCTCGCCGGCATCGCATCCGTGAACGAGCGCCAGCGAGCCACAGGTCGTAAAGCCCGCGCTCTGCACGCAACTCACGTCGGTCACGCAGGGAATCTCAAAGGCTCCGGCAAGCTCGGGACCAATCTGGGCCGTATCGCCATCCACCGCCATCTTGCCGCAGATGAGCAGGTCGAAGTCCTCGTCGAGCGCCTCGATGCCGCACTTGAGGGCGTAGGTGGTTGCCAGGGTATCGGCACCTGCAAAGGCGCGATCGGTCAGCAGCAGCGCGTCGTCGGCACCTCGGGCGATGCAGTCGCGCAGCAGCGACTCGGTCGCGGGGATGCCCATCGACACCACCGTTACGCGCACGTCCATGCCAAAGCCGATAAAGTCGTCTTTCAGCGCCAGCGCGCATTCCAAAGCGCTCGCATCAAAGGGATTAATGACCGCCTGCTTGCCATCGCGCACGATGGTATTGGTCTTGGGGTCCATCTTGACCTCGGTGCTGCCCGGCACGGCCTTGACGCACACCACCATATGGAAATCGCTCATCTTCACGCGCCCCCTTTCTGGACAAGCTCATCCAAGAGCTTCTCCGAAAACAGGTTGCCGCGACCCAGCTGCCCGTCGGGATCGAGCTGGAGCTTGAGCCGCGCCGACTCGACCATGGCCTCGTGACCGTACATCGTCTCTAAGAAGCCCGCCTTGATCTTGCCGACGCCATGCTCGGCAGAAACGGCACCGCCCATAGCCGTTACCTCCGCAGCCCACTGGGCAAACAGCTCGCCACCGCGACGGTAGTCCTGCGCATCGCGCGGCAGGATGTTCACATGCAGATGGTTGTTACCGATGTGCCCCCAGGCAGCAGATTCAAGCCCGCTTTCGGCCAGTGTGCGGCGATAGAGGACCACGACATCGGCAAGGCGTGCATTGGGCACCGACATGTCCGAACCCAGTTTGGTGATGGTGGGATCCGTGCGGCGACGCTCGTCGATAAGCATATTGACGCTCTCGGGGACCGCATGGCGGAAGAACCGCTGGCACTCGCGATCAACCTCGGTGCGCGCGACCCATGTCGCATCGTCGCGGCCACCCGCAAACTCGAGCACCCATCCCAGGTGGTACAGTTCCTCGGTCGCCTGGGCCTCGTCATCGCAGTCGAGCTCCACGTACACACAGACCTTGGCCTCTTTGTCGAGCGCCGGCAGCGAGGCAAACGCCGTCGACTGCTCGCGCTGGCGACGTAGAATATCCAGGGCGCCAGCGTCGAAGTACTCGATGGCAGCCGCATGGGACAGGACGGGACGCACGGAATCGGTAAAGGACACGGCCTTGTCTTCGCTATCGAAAAAGCAGCTCACACCCCAAACGACCGCAGGCGCCGCCTGCAGGGCAATCTCGAGCTCGGTGATAACGCCGAGCGTGCCGCAAGCACCGATAAAGAGGTCGATGGCGTCCATTTCGTCCGCAACGAAATAGCCTGAGGCATTTTTTGTCTTGGGCATGGTATAGCCGGGAAGATCGAGCTCGAGCGTACGGCCCACTGCCGTCACGAGCGACAGGTGGCGGCCCTGGGCAAAAGCCTCGCCGCGCTGAAGCTCAAGCAAATCGCCATCAGCCAGCGCGACGTGGAGTCCCGTGATATGTGGGCGCATGGGACCGTAGGCGTAGCTGCGGGCACCAGAGGCGTTACATGCCGCCATGCCGCCCAGACAGGCAGATGCCTCGGTGGGATCGGTGGGAAAGAACTGCTCGGGGGCCTCTTGGAACTCCTCGTAGGCCTCAAGCGATGCCTGGTCCCAACCAGCAGTCGGCAGCACCTTCTTGCTCAGCTGCTTGCGCAGCTCCGAGAGCACAACGCCCGGCTCCACGCGCAGCAGAAATTGGCCTTGTTCATCGCGGCGAAGGCCCAAGTAGCGATTCATACGGGAAGTATTGAGGATATGCCCGCCGTGGGGCACGGCACCGGCGGCAAGGCCGGTTCGGGCGCCCTGAACCGTTACCGGGACACGCTCGGCATGGAGCTTTTCCAAAATGGCACGGACCTCGTCTTCCGTTGTCGGAAACGAGATGCTCGAGGCCTCGCCCGATGCGCGAGACTCATCGCGACCATACTCTTCGAACTCGTCGGTGAAGGGTTTGATGGTTGCAGACACGCGAACTCCCCCTTTAGCTAACTACAGTGTTTGCAGGGAGATGTTACAGCATCGTTTCGTCGACGTGTTCGAGACCGTCTCCATAATTGGCGATTTTTACGTTCGTGCAATTCGGCGAGCGGCTTGATTTCCTCGGCAGACGATGCTTTTGACACATATGGCCCCGCCGTCGCCGACCGCGCGATTGTCGCTTGAAAAAAGTTGGAGTATTTTTTGCCGCCTTTTACCTGCGGAGACACCAATCCGTCAAGCATTTGGTCAGCAATTGGTCAAGTAGTGGCTGATACCGTCGGCATCGACAGCCAAAACCGACAGAAGTTTTGGCCCCAGAAGCAGGGAGGTTCCCATGGCATATTACTGGCCCCAGTACGGCATCGCCATCGAAGTCGACGACGATCCCCATCTCCTGCCTTTCGACGAAGAGGCATTCCCCGATACGACGGTCTACCACGTTACCACCGATGTGATCTGCGACCCCGAGTCGTTCTCGGCGCTCGCCCACCGCATCACGCATATCCACGACATCGAGCTCCCTCCCGACTTCGACGAGCTTGTCTACTCACGCCGCCTGATGCTTCACATGCTCTTTGGAGCGAACCCGTCCACCTTTGCGCGCATCTATACCGCCAAGGATGCCGCATGAGCGCGAAGAAGCCACCCCACTTTGCAGGCCCGGGTCGTCGCAAGAAGCTCATCGTTGCCTGCTTGGCCATCGTCTGTGCCCTTGTCGCCGTAGGACTATACGCTTGGCAGTCGCAGCCCGTACCCGAGGCGGGCGCTTCGGTTACGACGGCCGAGGGCAAAACGCGTCAGGAAATCCAAGATGAGCTCGACGCCATCGTCCGCGACAACATGATGACGATTTCGGTCGCACCGGTCGCTCAGCTGCAGGAGGACGGCAAGCTGCGCGTCAACGTGCAAAACGTCCAAGACAATAAATTTCCCCAGCGATTCCGCGTCATCCAAAACGACGAGACCATGTACGAATCCGGTGTGGTCGAGACCGGCAAGACAATCGAAACGTGCCCCGCCGGCGACATCAAAGAAGGCGAGGCGTACATCGAGATCCAGGCACTCGATGCCAAGACCCTCGACAGCCACGGCAATCCGACACGTGTCAAGGTGCGGGTTGAGCAAGCCGAGAACTAGCTTTTCCGGCCGACGCGGCACCGCACGCAATTCACCAGCATTCGTCCAATCATCGCGGGGACGGCCCGCGGCGAATAGAAAGGAACGACCATGGACATCACCAGGAACATGAACGGAGCCAGAGCGCTCGCCGTGGGCGCAGGGCTCGCGCTCGCGCTCGCAATGGGCGCCGCCCCGACGCCAGCTATGGCAGCCGGGCGCGTTGGAACCACGAAGGTAATGGTCAGGACCGAGATCGACAACGTTGAGTTCAAAGTTCCGACGGTTATTCCCTTCGTCGCCAAGGCCGACGGCACGCTTCAGGGCCCCTCAGAAGACGCGACCACCATCGACAATCATTCGTCCTACGGCATCTATGTCACCAACATGAAGATCGACGCCATGAACACCTGGACCATTGCCGCCGACGCCAAGGCCGGAACCGCGCAGAACTCCATCGACTTTAAGGTCGGCCCCGACGGCGCGCTCCAGAACGCCAGCGCCGCAATGCAGGGAACGGGCCTCGATCTTTCCAAGAATGCAGCCTTCGACATGGGCTACCAGGGCATTGCCGGTGGCACGGACAAAATTAAGCTCAAGACAAGCGGAAACGTCGCCCGCGTCACGCGCGACATCTTCCGCGTAACCGGCGAAGGCGATCAGGTTGCAACGATCACCTGGACGGTCGAGCCCGGTGCGCACACGGCATAAGGCCGTCGCCCTGGCCGCCGCCGTCAGCATCCTAGCGTTTGGGCCAGCCATGGCCTTTGCCCAGCAAGAACAGGCGCAGGCCGCCACGCAAGTGACGGTCGACCTCTCGGAGCTCGACCGCAGCGACCGCGAGGAACCGTTGGCGCAGACAGGCGACAAACGATGGCTCTTGGCAGCAGGCGCCGCAGCAGCAGGCGCGGGAACCGCCGGCCTCGGTCTGCACATCAAACACAGCCAGAAACAAAACATGGACAGGCCGCACTAAATTAGCTAAGGAGACCCCATGGCATCGAAGAACCTTTTGCCCGTCGTCGCACTCTGCGGCGCGCTCGCAACCGGAACGCCTGTCGCCGCTTGGGCGACTCCTGTCATGGCAGACTCCTTACCAGCGGCCCTAAGCTCCGCACCAAATCCGTCGAGCGCCATTGCGTGCAAGCGTTTTTCGATCGCACAGGCCGCAATCTCAACCTCGGGATGCCTTCGTCGTAATACGGACGGCTCGATAGTCGTGGATATCAATCGTTCGAACAAGGCAAACGGCTCCCAGGCGGGGTGCGCCGTCTGCACGTGGCGCTCGGTTGTGCTCGATGCAGATGGCGATCCATGCAATTTAGAGCTGCGCATCGACATCGCTTCGGTCGATGACTCGGCGAACGGAGCGAAGGTCGCCTTCGACGGTACGTTTTTTGAGAAAGGAGGCGGTATATGTCTGGGCTGCGCCGCCGCGAATGCAGACGACACGCAGCCCACCCTCTCATTCACGGCATCGTTGCGGCTGACCAAAGCCGGTACCGATGCCATCGCGGCGGGAGAAGCGTCCCTGCTGTTCTACGCCGTCAGTACCAAAGACACAGACGCTCATTTCGAGAAGCCAGCCGGATCACTCAGCCTTACACGAGGGATAGAGGCAGGCCCTATTGAAATCGATGCCCGCGCGCAAAGCAGGCAACGCATTCTTGCCGACCCGGCGCTTCTCGAAATGGAGTGGAACGGATCCGGAGCCATCGGAATTCTCCCCTCCGCGTTTGACGCCAAGACGCTCCCCCCAAACGACGAACCCATCAACGCAACCATACAAGAAGAGAGCGCGGACAAAGAAGCAGGTGCGGGCGACACGCCGTCGCCGACAAACAGCGTCCCAGCTTCTTTCGAAGCGCCGAATGAGCCCGCTGCCGATCCAAACGATCCCGAGTTCGCGGACAGTCTGGGGCTTGCTGATCCTCAAGAGATCGATGAAGGTAACTGCTGCGTGCTTGCCGCGCTCGACCACACGGAGGTCATCGACGCTGCGAACATCGAAGTTGCCGCCGCCAATCAGCCCGTCCGCAAGTCGGCTATCATCGCATTTCCTGAATCCATCGAAGTCGTCTTTTTGCCATCGGGCGAGGTCGTGGCCCCAACACTGCTCACCTTGTTGGGCGCCAAGAATACTCGAAACGAAATTAAAAAGGTCACGGTTGTCGACCCTGCAACCACCGCCAAGCTGCGTCTATACGCCGTTGCTCCAGACGGAGGCAAGACCTTGGAATTCGATGGTGACACACTCCTAGCCTGGCGACGTCTGGACATTATGCAAGACGTCTCGTATCAGATCGAACTCGAAGGGTTTGATCGTGCCCGCGATGCCAATATCATCGCCGCGGCTATTGAATCCCCGCAGCGGCTTATGACACTGCGCTTTGAATACTATCCCTATGTCCCGACAACCACCTGAGGCTTAAATGCTGCACATCATTCCTAACACCACTTATATAACGTATTAGATGAGTCGCGATGTGCCTCGCATTTCGTTCTGCTACGATTGCCACGTTGGCATCAATACAGGAGGGCTCATGCCGGGCTTGGGAACAATCATCAACGTTGTGCTTTTAGTTGCGGGCGGTCTTTTGGGATTAGCGGGCGGCCGCTTCATCACACCGCGCATCCAAGACACGCTCATGAAAGCATCGGGGCTGTGCGTCCTGTTTATCGGCCTTGGCGGCACCATGCAAAAGATGCTCCTTATCGATGGGAAGGCGCTGGCGACCACCGGTACCACCATGCTCATCGTCTCATTTGCGCTCGGTTCGCTCATCGGCGAGGCCGTCAACTTGGAAGCCGCCATCGAGAACCTTGGCGAATGGCTCAAGCGCAAGACCGGCAGTGAGGGCGATAACGAGTTCACCAACGCTTTTGTCTCGACTTCACTCACCGTGTGTATCGGCGCCATGGCAATTGTGGGATCGATCCAGGACGGCCTGCTCGGCGACTGGTCAACGCTTGCCCTCAAGGGCGCACTGGACTGCATCATCGTCTGCACCATGACGGCGTCGCTCGGACGCGGCTGCATCTTCTCGGCCCTGCCCGTAGCCGTGTTCCAGGGGACGATCACGTTGTTTGCCGGCGCGCTCTCCCCCATCATGACCACAGCAGCCCTCAACAGCCTTTCGCTCGTAGGCTCCATGCTCATCTTCTGCGTCGGCGTCAACCTCATCCGTCCTCAGACCTTCCGCACGGCCAATATGCTCCCCTCCGTCGTCATCGCCGTCATCTACGCCCTCCTGTTCTAAATCTATCAACGCAGCGGTATCTCGAACACCTGTTTGATGCTGTGCTATGATATGAGGTCACCGTAGCTGCGTTCGAGAGGAGGAGCGGTGGCCGACCAGGACATCAAGATGCTCATCGAGCGCATTATGGCCGAGGCCCGGACCCATCAGTCTGCCCGCTTCTCACATGAAGTCTACGCAGACGAGCCGATTCTCAAAACCGGCCGACAGATGCAGAATTTCCTCCCCGACCAGTACCGTAAAATGCGCGAGATATCGCGCTGGCAGGATGACCCCAAGGGCGGTGCGGGCCGCTGGCTTTCGGAAGCCGAGCTTTTTTACCGCCAGGGCCTGCTGATGGCCGACTTTGAGGACGACTGTCCCTACAACGGCACCTTTAAGTCGTACTTTCCCACCTACAACGCCATGAGCGACCGGCAGCTGCGCGGCTACTTTACCTGGCGTGCCCAAGTGCGCCGCGGAACCGTCGAGGAAACGTCTACGTCCTTTGCCTTTCTGTATCTCTATGAGCTGATTTGCGGCATTGGCGTAGATGACCCGTTCGACGGTTTTAACAAGATCAAGGCCTTTTGGGATGTCTATCGCGCCTTCGAGCCCGGCATTGATCGGTTTGCACGCGTGTGGTTGCAGGATTACGCCGTATTCCATGGGCTCGACCCCAAGCTGCTCCGCGACTCTAAAACCGTCATGTTCGATAACGCCCTTATCGAGCTGCGGCGCGCTGCTCGAGACCTTGCGCCCGCACCGGCGACGTCGGACCTGCCCCCCAAGCGTCGCAAGAACTCCGAGCCCACGCTCCCCCTTCCGCCCGACGAGGCGCGCGAGGAGCGACTCATGGCCGCTATCAACACCCTCTCCACGTATAACCTCAATAACTCACGGCTCGATCGCAGCCACCATCGCGACCTGCGCCACGTGGCATGCGCCGTGTATGTCCGCATGGCGCGCTACTATGACACGCACCGAAAGACCGGTATCGTGGCGAGCTTGTTTGGGGAGGAGACAGCCATGCCCTATACCATGTTTGCCTCGGCCGTGTTCTTTGCGCCCAATCGCCACGAGGACTGCGAATACCGCTTGGACCCCATCCATATCTACCGTTGCCAAAACGGTTTTTGGGAATGCATGCGGATTCACGGCAGCAGGCAAAAGAGCAGCAAACTTGGCGAGATGATGCGCGCCTGCGACCAACGCCTCCGTCTGGCCCTGGACCCCGCCCACCCCCTGAAGGAGGAGCAGGTACCCAAATATCTGGCCAAGATCATCGACGAAG
>WGSK01000018.1:0-41364 GCA_014871655.1 Collinsella sp.
AGAGAAGAGGCGGGGCATGCCCCGCCTCTTACACCACATCTCTGCGCGCTACCGGTTTAAGGCGTATTGGAGCCAATTTTAATGAACATACTAAAGGCTATGTTCATTATCTTTTAGGATGTAAATGCTATTCACTTAGCAACAGTACTCATATTTGGCATTTTTTGTCCATTGCTATATAACTAACACCCTATAGCAGACAAAAAACAGGCCGCAGCCCATCGCTGCGGCCTGTTCGGAAGCAAAAGTGGGCGTTAAGCGCTGTAGCCCATCGCCTGCAGAACAAACATGACGACCGTGAGCACCGTAATCACACCGATAGTCGCCCAAGTGAGCACATTCCACACGCGGCCGTTGCGGTTGGCACCCATAATGTGACGGTCGGCTGCGATAACCACCTGGAACACCAGAACCACGGGCAACAGCACACCATTGATGACCTGTGAGGTCATCATAATCTGGAACAGATCGACGCCGGGCATAAGCACCAGCACGGCAGAGATACCGATGATGGCCGTAATGATGCCGCGATAGACCGGGGCCTCGTCCCAGCTGCGGTCGGCACCGCGCTCCCAGCCAAATGCCTCGCAGATAGCGCTCGACGTAACGCCCGGCAGCACGCAGGCAGCCAAGAAGCTCGCCGCGACCAGGCCCGAGGCAAACAGTACCGTGGACCACTGACCCGCAATAGGCTCCAACGCGCGGGCGGCATCGGCAGCATCGCTAATCTGAATACCCGCCGGGAACAACACCGTACCGGTCGTGATGATAATAAAGCCGGCAATGACATCGGCGGCAAGCGAGCCGCTCACGGTATCGATGCGCTGCAGCACGATATCGTCCTCGCCCGCGTTCTTATCGACCACGTTGTTCTGCGCCAAGAAAATCATCCACGGCGCGATGGTGGTACCAATCGTCGCGACCACGAGCGACACGTAGCTGGGGTCATTTTGAATGTTAGGCACGACCAGGTCGACCGCGACCTCACCCCAGTTGGGGCCAGCCATAAACGCGGCGACAATATAGGTCACGAACACGCAGCTCACCAGCAGCAGAATCTTCTCGATGCGCTGGAAGCTGCCCGACATGGTAAGCATCCACACCAGCAGCGCCACCAGCGGCACCGAAATGCTCGCCGGCACGCCAAAGAGGGCAAGGCCGCTGGCGATGCCCGCAAACTCCGAAATGGTCACAGCCGTGTTGGCGATCAACAGCGCCGCCATAGCAAGTACACTCTTGCGCACGCCAAAGCGCTCGCGAATGAGCGATGCCAGGCCCTTGCCCGTGACGCAGCCGCAGCGCGCCGCGGTCTCCTGCGTCACGATGAGCAGCACAGTCATGACGGGAAGCATCCAGAGCATCTTGTAGCCATAGCTGGCACCCGCGCTGGAATACGTTGCAATGCCGCCGGCGTCATTGCCCGAAAGCGCCGCCAGCAGACCGGGACCCATAGCGCCAAAGATGGCCGCGATGGTCAACTTTTGCTTGGTGCCCGACTTTTGCTTGGTATTTTGCACGCGACCACCTAACCCATGACCGACATGGTGAGCAGCACCGCAGCGGCGCAGTACGCTACGCACGAGATCATGACGGCAATAACGTTCATGGCGGTGCCCGACGTGTTGAGGTCATGCTCGTCACGCCAGAACAGCACCATCAGGTAAATCACGGCGCTCATGTTGCCAACCAGACAAATGATGGCAGCGATATTAAAGCACCCGGTAAAGAGTTGCTCCTCAAACATGGGCGCATCGGGGAACGCAGCGGTGCGCACCAGCTGGGCGCACAGATAGGTCACGAGTGACAGAATCAGGCCCATGCCCGTGCTCTGGAAGAAGAACCCCAGATACGGCTTGGGCTCGTCGTCGTGACCGTCATACTCCAGGAAGTAGTTCTTGACGAACGACACCATACGCGAGGCAGCCAGCAACACGAGCGGCATGGCGCACATGGGGAACACCACCAAATGCGCGGAGCCCAGCGCCGTCCCCAGCACCGTTGCCATGATGCACGAGGCGATGCCCCACACGACGACCCAGTACTGGCGATGCACGAACCAGCTGAGCACGTTCGTCGAGTCGTCCGACGCGCTATCACCCGATCCGACACCGGCGATCTGCAGGTCCTCCTGATGCTCCTCGGCGATAACGTCCATGGCGTCGTCGAAGGTTACGATACCCAGGATATGACGGTTCTCGTCGCAGACAGGGATGGCAACCAGGTCGTACTTGGTCATCTCGTCCGTTACGTCTTCCTGGTCCTCGTCGGGCGACACATAGACCAGGTCGCGATAGGCCAGCTGACCCAGCGTGGCGTCGCGGTCGGCTACGATCAGCGTGCGCAGCGAAAGCACGCCGGTCAGCATGCCGCTCGGATCCTCGGTATAGACGTAGTAGACGCTCTCGAAGTCCTCGTCGAGCTCGCGAATCGCCTCGATGGCGTCACCGACCGTTGCCGTGGCGGGCAGGGAGACAAACTCCGAGGTCATGATGCGGCCGGCGGTGTTGTCCTCATACCCCAGCAGGTTACGAATCGCCTTCTCCTCCTTGACGCCCATCAGGCGCAGGAGCTTCTCGGCCTTCTCGTAATCGAGCTCGTCGATCAGATCGGCGGCGTCGTCCGGGTCCATCATGGCCAGCATCGACGATGCGTCGGTGTCGGACAGGCCCTCGAGCATCTCGGTCATAAGCTCGTCGTCATCGAACTCCGAGATGGCCTCGGCGGCCTGGGCAGTATCGAGCTGCGCAAACACCTGCGCACGCAGGCGCGGGTCGAGCTGCTCGATAATGTCGGCGATGTCGGCAGGGTGCAGCTCGCCGAGCGTCTTGTGCGACACCGAGAGTTGAATGTTCTTGGTCGAGCGGTCGAGCAGGTCCATGTAGGACCAAGCGATGATGTCCTCACTGAGCGGCTTGCCCAGGTGCTTCATAAAGCCTTCGACGATATGCTCGAGCGCGGGGCTGATGGCGCGTAGCAGACCGCGGGCACCGACCTCGGCGCCCAGCAGGCGCAGCTGGTTTTCGCCCGACATGGAAAACTTGATGTCGTTGACGCGCACGACCTTCATGCCCTGCGTGTCGACGATCTGCTTGTTGAGCACGTCGCGCGCCAGCAGGAGCTCGGTCGGCTGCAGGTACGAAAAACGGATTTCGGTGGCCGACGTCTTAAGGTGTACGCCCGTCTCGTCGATACGGTCGACCCATTTGCGCCAGCTGATCATAAACGGCGTCTTGCCGGGTCCGCGGAACGCGAGCGACGTCACGTGCGGAAAGACTTCGCCGGTAGCAATACCAAAATCGTTGACCACGCCGAGCTTTTCGCCGTCGACGTCCAAGACCGGCAATTTGAGCATCTCACTCAGATAATTCAATGGTGCTCCCCATCATTATTCCTCCGGACGCAACCGCGCGTGCGGCGTCCGGGGGCTTCTGGATATGTATACGCATGCGCGGGCGGCACGCCGCTCGACGCTTACACCCCGTGCATGCGCAAAAAGCACCTGCATGGGGTCATCGACTGTATGGTCGAGGTTTGGATTTCACCTGTAACCTTTCTCTTGACCCTCATTAACCGCAGTAACTATAGCATCAGCATCGCCCGGCGACATCGAATTTATGCGCTGCACATTGCAGGCATACCAAACGCTGACGTATCCGTGACATAGTCATTGGTAGTCATTGGGGACGTTCTTAAACGACTACCCAATGACTACTCTGTGGTGTCGTCGTCCTCGGCAAGTTGGGGGAACACGGCGTCCTTGGGCATGGCGGCCTTCGTCAGCGAGGTGAGCTTTTTGCTCAGCGACGTGTCCGTCTTGGCCAGGTCGCTGAGCGTCACGATCTTGTAGCCGTCGGCAATGAGGCCGTCGATAATCTGCGGCAGCGCCTCGAGCGTCTGCTCGGCGCATTCGTCTCTATCGGTGAGCAGCACGATATTGCCCGGCGTCACCGAATCGAGCACCGTCGAGACCTGCTCCTCGGCACCGTTGAGCAGCCAGTCGCCCGAGTCGATATTCCACGAGACCACGGCGGAGACCAGGTCCATCGCATCAATCCAGTTTCGCTCGTCAAAGGCAGCGTAGGGAGCACGCAGCAGCATCGTCTTCACGCCGGTCGCCGACTTAATCGCATCGGTGCCTTTCGTAATCTGCTCGCGTACCGCCTCACGGTCCTGACCCTTGAGCGAATCGTCGCTGTAGCTGTTGGATCCGATCTCGCACCCGGCATCGACAATCGCCTTGGCCGTGGCAGGCGAGGCCTCGGCCGCATCACCCGAAAGGAAGAACGTCGCGGTGACGCCCTTTTCCTTGAGCACCTGCAAGATCTGTTTGGTGGCGCCGCTCGGACCCTCGTCAAACGTCAGCGCCACGTACTTTTTGCTGCCCTTGGGCGCCACGCTGGCGCACGCAACAACGCAATCGGTGGCGGGCACAACCTCGCCGCGGTCTTGCGTCTTGCCTGACTGCTCACCAATCCACACCTCGGAGCGGCCCTGGACACCCCACGTCTGCACATACTCGATAGCGCCCGTACCCTCGACCTTGAGCTTGGGCTCGATAACCGTAGCCTGAACCTCGTGCTTCTCGTAGGTGTTACGGCCATCCTTGACCGTCACCTTCTCGCCGCCCTCAAGTTCGCGGCTATCCCATTTGCCCTGCTTCACGCGCTTGCCGTCGACCTTCACCGACAGCTTTTCGCCCCCATGGCGCTTGAGCACGCTGTCATCGACGGCCAGCAGGTCGCCTGCGTCGTAGGTGTCAGTCAAATCCTGTTCATCGATGAGATTCTGCAGCGTAGAGCCCACGCGCACCGCGGTCTTCTGGCCGTTGAGCTCCACGTCCACACTGCGGTTGACGTAGCCCACGACGGCAGCGATAAACAGCACGAGCGCGCAACCCACGGCGATGAGCGCGTAGGGCAGGCGAGACGAACGACGGGGCGTACGGCTGTTGCCGATGCGAGCGCTGCGGTCGCTAAACCCGCGGCTATGGTTGAGGTACATCGCGCCGGGCTTACGGTGACGCTTGCGCTGACCGCTGGGCAGCTGCCCCAGGTCGCGGCGCGCCGTCGGACGCGCACCCGAACGCTCGTTTAAGTTGGATCCGTTTTGGCGCATGTGCCCTCCCCCATAAACACAGCAAGCCGGAGCAACAGGTCTCCGGCTTGCCTCCCATCATTTGGTACGTCGCTATTTTGTAGCTTTTGACGAGCCTCCGCTCGCCTTTTGGTATTCGTCCTTAAAGGCCTTGAACATGCCGCGCGTCTTGCCGAGTTGCTTGCCCAGTGCGCGACTGCCCTTGTCCACGGCAACCGATCCCTTGTCGTCGAGCACCTTGGCGCCCTTTTTGACCTTGTCGCCCACCACGACGCTGGCCTCGGCGGCCTTGGCAGCCGCACCGCCCGAATACCCGAGCGACTTGACCTCGTCCGAAACGATCATTGCGCCGTCCGCATAACCGCGCAGCATCGTCGGCGGCACCTGCGTGTCACCGACCAAAACACTCGAAGCAGCACCGGCGGTCACATAGAATGCCTGCACGATGCCCGAACGCGGCTTGAACTCCACATCCGAGCAATAGCCCACGACGTCGCCCGATTCCGTGCGCACGTCCATACCGACCCAGATGATGCAATCGTCCAGGTTGATGTCGAGGCGCTTAGCGGCGGCGGCATCGTACGTGTCCTTGACGTCATCGACCGCAATGGCGCCCTCGTAGACACCAATGGCGTCGAGCGCTACGAATCGATCGGGGCGCTCGATCATGCCCGCGATATCGGACTGGCGGACCATAAAGCCGACCACGCGCGTACCGCCCGGGGTAAAGACCGGAAAGTGAATCTTTCCGAGCTTTTTAGGGCTGCGCGGTGTGCCGTCCTTTTTGGTACGCTTGTCCTCAGTAGGCTTGCGATAGATCTTGGCGCCGACAAAATCCCCGGCGCGCATTATGCCTCGGTCGAGGGCTCCGCAGCCTCGGTATCAGCCTCGACGGCGTTCTCGACCACGACGTCAGCGGCAGGCGTCACGTTGCCGCCCGAAATGGCGTCGTTGAGCTGCTCGCGCAGCTGGTCCATGCGCTCGCGGGCCAGGTCGACCTTGGCGCGCAGGTCGTCGGTCTTGGCGTCGACCATCGGGCCAAAGTCATTCACCGCAGCACGGGCCTCCTCGGCGCTGTGCTCGTAGGTGTCGCGCATATTGTCCCAGGCGTCGTTGGCGATATCGGCAGCCATGGCGCGGGTCTCGGCGCCCGAGCGCGGGGCCAGAGCAACGCCGACAATAGCGCCGGCAGCGGCACCAAAAAGTGCGCCGGAGACAAAGCTGAAAGTCTTACCCATGATCATTCCTCTCCTGCGGGCACGTCGGTGCCCACCGTTTGAATGCTGTCCATTATACCCGCAGCGCATCACTTGCCGCTCCGCTCATCTGCGTACGGCAAAGGCGCAGGTACGTGATGGTGATAAACGCGTAGGCCTACTCCTGGGGCATAGCCGGCATGGCCACCGTGGCACCCGGGTCCTCGCCGGCGCCGTCCACGAGCGGCAGGCCGCCCTCATGCGCAGGTCCTGCCGGAACCGTCGCAGCACCGCCAAAGACGGCAGCGGAGGCCTCGTGGTTCTCGGCAATCGCGCCCTCGGTATCAATCGCCACCTGGGGCTCGTCGTCAAAGTTGGGGACGCCCTGGGGCTCGGTGGGAACAGGCTCGGCGGTCGCATCGGCAACGGGCTCGGCGTCGGCCGGCACACCGCCCTCGTCAGTGCCCTCGTCCTCGGCAGCATCTTCGCCGTTCGCAGCGGCGACAGCCTCGTGAGGATCCTTGCCCTCGGCCTCGGCGCGCATGCCCAGCACCAGGTTGCGCAGGCCCGCAACCGTGCCCGCCACGTCGGGGGCAGGCTGGTCGGCGTGCAGGTACGCCCAGTCCATCATAAAGGTGGCCGAAGACAGCGCACCGATGGCCAGCGCGTCGTCGGGGCACGAAAGCTCAACCTCAAAGACGCGCTCGTCGTGCTCGCTCACGCGGGTGCGGCCGCACGAAATGCTGCCGGCAAGCCCGGTCTCGTTCATGAGCTCGACCGTCACGTGCTCCAGCAGGTGGCAGAGCTCGGTCTGGCCCATGCAGTCCTGGAACTCGCGACCGGAATCGCCCAGGCACAGGTGCTTGGCAATCGCCGGCACCAGGTAATACACGCGCGCCGTGGCCTCGATATCCTCCGAGGTCATGAGCGGCATGCCGGGGTTCACCAGCACATGCGCGCAGATCTTGTCCTCGCTGACGGTGACCTTAAGGATGTTGAACAGGCCTGCCATAACTCTCCCCTACTCTTCCTTGCCCTACTCGTCGCCATCGTGCGGATCCACAGAGCCCGCACCCGACGCCGCCGGCTTCTCTGCCGAAGACTCGGAATCCTTCTTATCGGTTTCGGCCGGAGCGATCACGCGGATGAGCGAGATGCGCTGGCCACGCATCGACTGCACTTTAAACTTGTACCCCGCGACCTCAAACACCTCTCCGATGTCGGGCACCGAGTCACAAAGCTCCAAGATCCAGCCGGCGATGGTCTCATAATCATCGCTTTCCTCGAGCGGCCAACCAAGCTCAATCGCGTCATCGCACGAAAAACGCCCATCAACGAGCCACTCGCGGCGCGAAAGGCGCGTGAGGTACTTGTTGTCGGGGTCGAACTCGTCCTCGATCTCGCCGACGATCTCCTCGACGATGTCCTCGATGGTGATGATGCCGGCCGTGCCGCCGTACTCGTCCACGACTACCACGATCTGGTCGTGAGAGGTCTGCATCTCGGACAGCAGCGGCAGGATGTCCTTGGTGTCGGGCACAAAGGTGGCGTCGCGCAGGTAATCGGCAATGGGCTGGTCGCCCTTGCCGTCGAGCGCGGGTTGGATCAGGTCCTTGATGTGCGCGATGCCGGCGACGTTGTCGGGATCCTCGTGATAGACGGGGATGCGGCTGAAGCCGGTCTGGCGCATGGTGGACAGCACGTCGGCGACCGTCTCGTCGTCCTCGCACATGGTGGTGTCCACGCGCGGCACCATGACCTCGCGGGCAACGGTGTCGCCCAGGTCGAAGATCTCGTGGATCATGCGCTTTTCCTCGTCGAGCAGGTCGTCCTGCTCCGAGACCATGTACTTGATCTCTTCTTCCGAGACGTTCTGGCGGTCGTCGGCACTCTTGATGCGCAGGATGCGGGCCAGGCCATCGGAGCAAGCGCCAGTCAGCCACACGAGCGGGCGGGCGATCTTTTGGAACACGGAAAGCGGGCCCACGACCTGCTTGGACACGCCCTCGGCATTGGCCAGGCCGATGCGCTTGGGCACAAGCTCGCCAATCACGATGGACACGAAGGCGACCGCGACAGTGATGATGACTGGCGCCAGGCCGCGCGCGATGGCGGAGAGGGGCGCGATGCCAAAGCTTATGAGCCACGTGGCGAGCGGGTCGGACAGACTCGTCGAGGCGACGGCGGACGAGGCGAAGCCCACGAGCGTGATGGCGACCTGGATAGTGGCGAGCAGCTGGTCGGAGTCGGCAGCTAGCTTAATGGCACGCTCGGCGCGTTTGTCGCCTTCCTCGGCCTCGTGCTCCAGCACGGCGCGCTTGGCCGTGGTGAGCGCCATCTCAGACATAGAGAAGTAGCCGTTGATGAGGGTCAAAACGAGGGTGGTGATAAGGGAGATGGTTATGTCCATCGGGAGTTTCTCGAACCTCCAAGATTCGGGACGTCAGGTCAAAACGTTAATGGCGGATAGGGCAGTTGCACCCGGCGGGCGCCCGGACGGGCCCGCGGGCGCAGGCGTGGTCGCTAGATTACGAAGAGGATCACCGCCATGAACTGGAAGATGCTGCCGGCGAGCACCCACAGGTGAAACACGCTGTGCAGATAGCGCACGTTTTTGGCGATATAGAACGGCACGCCCGCGGTGTAGCACACGCCGCCGACGGCGAGCAGGGCAAGTGCCACGGGGTTGAGCAGCGCAACAAGTTCGGGCAGCTTAAAGACAACGAGCCAGCCCATCAGCAGGTAGACCAGGCCGCTTACCCAGTGCGGTTGACGCTCGCGTAGGAAGCACTCGAGAGCGATGCCGATAATGGCGATGGCCCATACGGCAAAGAACAGCGCAGGGCCGCCGTCGTTTGCGAGCGTGATAAGGCAAAACGGCGTATAGCTGCCCGCAATGAGCAGGTAGATGCAGCTGTGGTCGATGATGCGAAACACGTGCTTGGCGCGCGCGGGCTGAATCGCGTGGTAGAGCGTGGAGGCTAGGTATTCGAGGATAATGCTGACGCCATAGACAATCGCCGCGGCCATATGGGCCGGGCCTCCGCCGCGCAGGGCGGCGAATACGATCAGGAGCACCAGGCCCGCGATACCCAGCAGGCAGCCGACACCATGGGTGACGGAGTTCATGATCTCCTCGCCCACTGTGTAGTGTGGAACGGCCGCGGTCTTGGGTCGCGGCTTAGAACTGTCGCTCGAATCGGACATGCCGGTTACATCCTCCAACGTAAAGAGTTCTCAACACTATATCAAAGCGTCAAGGTACGTGCGAAATTTGCACCATACGTGACCCTTTGTTTACCCATTCTTTGCCTGTTGACGCATCAACGGCGAACGTCCATAATGCGCTTGCATTAAATGTTGATGTATTAACATCTTATAGGAGAATACCGCATGGCTCAAAACGCACGTTCCCATCGAAAGCTCAAGATAGCCGGCATCGTTGCACTGGTGGTTGTCGTTGCGCTGCTCGGATTTGCCGGCAACTTTCTGTTTGACTTCGCGCTGAATCCCCGCGCGCCATACACCATGAAGATGATGCAGGATAGCAAGAACGACAAAGAAGGTGAGCAGCCGGATGCCGAGGATACCGAGGCGCGGGCATGGTTTAAAGAGAACCGCAAGAGCAGCAACCTCACCGCGGACGACGGGACCGAGCTTGCCGCCTGGTATTTTGCTGCGTCGGAGAGCACGCACGACTACGCCGTCTGCCTGCATGGATATACCAACGAGCCCATCGGTATGGCCCGATACGCCAAACGCTTCCACGACCGTGGCATGAACGTACTCGCACCCGCCGCCCGCGCCCACGAGCGCTCCGGCGGCGACTATATCGGCATGGGCTGGCCCGAGCGCCTCGACATCGTCGCATGGATCGAGCGAATCGTTCAGGCTGACCCCAAGGCGCGCATCCTGGTCTTTGGCGAATCCATGGGCGCGGCGACCGCCATGAACGTCGCGGGGGAATCTCTGCCCGCAAACGTGAAATGCATTATCGAGGACTGCGGTTATACAAGTGTTTGGGACGAGTTTTCTCTGCAGCTCAAGGACGTGTTCGGTCTGCCCAGCTTTCCCTTGCTCGATGTAGCAAACCTGGTATGCAACGTGCGCGCGGGCTACGACTTTCATAAGGCGAGCAGCGTGGAACAACTCAAGCGCGCGACGGTTCCCATGCTGTTTATCCACGGTGACCAAGACACCTTTGTGCCGTACAGCATGCTCGACCAAAACTACGACGCGTGCGCCAGCAAGGTCAAGCAAAAGCTCACCGTCCATGGCGCCACCCACGCCAAGAGCGCGCAGGTCGACCCCGAACTCTACTGGAACACGGTCGACAACTTCCTCGACGAGTATTTTTAGGAAATAGGACGGTTTACTGGTCTATCTGACCCCCTAGCACTTCCGAAAAGCCGCCCATGAGCGCTGTGCTCACGGGCGGCTTTTGCTAACGTTGCGCTATAAAAGCGCTTGATATGTCCAATAGACAGGCGCTACTTGACCTCAATGAGCTCGTACTCGCTCGTGCCCAAGCCGATCTTCTCGGCGTGCGCGATGCACACGCGCCAGTCGGTGTCGGGATGCGTGATGCAGAAGGGGTCCTTGGCCTGCTCGCCCTCCAGATGCTCGTGGTTGTGCTCCATCTTGGCCGCGCTATCGGTGAGCTCGGTGTTGGGCAGCGGCTCGGATGCCATGACGGCATCGGCGCAGGCCTGGTCGATGGCGACCGGGTCGAAGCTCGCAAACATGCCGATGTCGTTGACGATAGGTGTGTCGTTTTCGGGATGGCAGTCGCAGTTGGGACTGATGTCCATGGCAAGCGAGATGTGGAAGCTCGGGCGGCCGTCGACAACGGCCTTGGTGTACTCGGCGATCTTGCAGTTGAGCACGTCGGCCGCGGCCTCATAACCGGGCTTGATGCAGTCCTGGTTGCATGCCGCAATGCAGCGGCCGCAGCCCACGCAGCGATCGTGGTCGATGGCAGCCACGTGAACCGTGCGGGTGTTGCCGTTGGCAAGCTCGCGCTCGCGGGTATCGTCAAACGAGACGGCGTTGTGCGCGCAGATCTTTTCGCAGGCACGGCAGCCAACGCAGTGCTCGGTCGCGACGTTCGGCTTGCCGGCGGCATGCTGCTCCATCTTGCCGGCACGGCTGCCGCCTCCCATGCCCAGGTTCTTCATGGCGCCGCCAAAACCGGCCTGCTCATGACCCTTAAAGTGGGTGAGGCTGATCACGATATCGGCATCCATGAGCGCCTGACCGATCTTGGCCTCGTGCACGTACTCGCCGCCCTCGACCGGGACGAGCGCCTCGTCGGTGCCCTTGAGGCCGTCGGCGATGATGATCTGGCAACCCGTGGCATACGGGGTAAAGCCGTTCTGGTAGGCGGTATCAATGTGCTCGAGCGCGTTTTTGCGGCTACCCACATAGAGCGTATTGCAGTCGGTGAGGAAGGGCTTGCCGCCCAGCTCCTTCACGACGTCCGCGACGGCGCGGGCGTAGTTGGGGCGCAAAAAGCTCAGGTTGCCCAGCTCGCCAAAGTGAATCTTGATGGCGACGAACTTGTTCTCAAAGTCGATCTGCTCGATACCGGCGTGACGGATGAGGCGCTTGAGCTTGTCGAGCTGGCTCTCGCGAGCATGCGTGCGCAGGTTGGTGAAGTACACCTTAGCGGGTGCTGCGGGTGCAGTTGCGGTCATAGATCTATCCCCTCGGTCTATATGGCGTTACAGACATAGAGGATGGTACCAGTTAAAGCAGAGTTAAAGTCAAGTACGGCACCTAGTCATTGGGAACGTTCTTAAATGACTACTCTTGGACTTTGAGGGCTTCGGCCAGACTGACGCGCTTGATGGAGCGCGCGTGCAGCAGCGCCACGACCAGGTAGGTCACAAAGCCAATGCCGACGCATGCAGCCATAGACCAAGCGGGCACGTAGATCTCGATATTGCCGTTATAGGCGAGCAGCATAGAGCGGAAGACGGCCGTGAGCGAGCCAATGATCACGGGCAGGCTCAGCACGAGTGACACCGCCACGCACAGCGTGATCGAGCGGATGTACAGATGCGAGATCTCGCTATCGCGATAGCCAAAGACTTTCATGTAGCTGATCGAACGGGCGCTGTGGTCGATCACAGCCTTGGTCAGCAGGTACATAAACAGCAGGAAGATAAACACCGCGAGCCCGATCATCATGCCGATCATTTTGCTCATCATGCCGATGAACTGGTCGCCCACAGCGCGCATGTCGTCGGGCGTGGTGTCGCCGGCAAAGTAGTGCGAATCAAGGTCGAGCTTCTCATCGCTCACATAGCCGTTAAAGTAGGCCGCATCGTTGTCGAACAGCTCGTTAAAGTCGTCGATACTCATATAGATATTCATGTCCGACTTGGAGCCCCAGGTACAATCCTTGCCCGCGTACTCAAGGGAATAATGCTCGCCCTCGTACTTGTCGCCGAGCGTGACCTTCTGACCCTCGCTCCAGCCAAACTTATCGAGCAGACCGCCGCCAAAGACGACGCGCCCATCGCCGACGTTGAGGTCTTTCCAATAGCGCGAGTTGGGCGAGATGCCGTAGACGGAAATCGTCTCCTCGCCGTTTCCGTCGCCGCGATCGTACTGCAGCTGGTAGACAGCGTATTTCTCGGCCTGCGCAATCTTAGCCGCACCGTTATCGGTCGTGTTAACCGGGTGAATGTCGTCGTTGTCAGTGTCGATCTTAGAGGCCTTGTCAATCAGGTCGATAGCCTCGTCGCGGTTGCAGCCGAGGGCATCGGCAAGGTCATCGAGGCGCGCATAAAGCGCATCCTTCTTGTCCTGGACCTTGGCAAGCGCGTCCTGCGCCGCGGCCAGGCTCTCGGCAGACGGAGATGCGGTCGCGGCATCGGCTGCCGCCTGCGTCGCATCGGCCGCGTCGTCAAGCTCGTCATCGGCATCCTGGGCAGCGGTTAGCAGCGCGCCGTCAACCGACTGCAAGCGCTCGAGTGCCGACCACTGCTCGCGCTCCTCGGCGGTGCCCTCGAGCTCCAGCGGCGCCTTGAGCGTGTACTGGTGCTCAGCGACCAGGCTCGTCTCGAGGTTGTCCGCATAGTGCGTCATCGTGGGCAGGATCGCCAGGCCAAAGAGCAGCAGCAGCGAGGCAAACGCAATGCCCACGAAGAGCGTGGCGAAGTTGCCCAGGTTGCGCAGGAAGATACGCAGGCGGAAGCGGGAAACAAAACCCATGCGCTCCGGCAGCTGCAGGCCGCGCTTGGTGCCCGATTTGCCGCTCGCCTCGTGACGAAGGAACTGCAACGGCGTCTTGCCCATCTTGCGAAGCAGGCCCACCAGCGTGATGAGGATGAGCGCGGCGGCGGGAACCACGGCGCACTTCACAAAGATCTCCCAGCTCCAGTACACCTGGAAGGGCGGCAGGCTGTACGAACCGTAATAGAGGCTGCGCATGGGCTCAGTAAAGAACACAACGCCGAGCGCAGTGCCTAAAAGCGCTGCGACCACGCCCACGATGGCGGGAAGCGCAAGGTAGTGCAGCACGATCTCGCGTCGACGATAGCCGCTGGCGAGCAGCGTGCCGATGATGGCGCTCTCCTCCTCGATGGTGGCGTCGGTAAGGACCACAAAGACAAACGCCATGATCACGATGATGATGTCGAGCAGCGTCATCCACATCATAGAGTCGCCGTCCACATCATCGCGCACATAGCCAATGCCCTGATTGGAATCGGCATCGACCAGATCGTCCACGCGCGCATCGGCATCGGTCAGCGCCTCGACCATATCCTGCTCCGCATCGATGCGATCCGCGGTGGGGAGGTCGCGATCGGTAAAGGTAAAGGAGTAGGTGTAGGCAGGCGCGCCGCCGGCATCCTCGAGCGCGGCAAAGCCGGCGTCGGTGACCTCGGCCACGCCATAGGTGATGGTGTTCACCGTAAAGTCCGAATTGTTGAGGAACAGCGCCTGGCTATCGGGCTGGGTCATGATGCCGCAGATGGTGTAGGTGCGGCCCTCAAGCTCAACCTTATCGCCCACGGACAGGTTGTTATTGGTGGCGAAGACACGGTCGATGGCTACCTCATCGTCCGTCTTGGGCTCCTTGCCCTCACAGTAGGACGCGATATCGACCTTGGTGCGGTGCGCATAGGTGCGCAGCGTGCGCTTGGTGCCGTCGTCGCCGGCGGTCTTTTTGATGATGGCGTCGATGGAGAAATTCTTGTAGAGCGTAACGCTGCCGACGTCGCCGGCTGCATCCTCGGCCGCCTTGAGCTGGTCTTTGGTGGCCTCGAAGGAGGTGGTCACGCGGCCGTCCTCAATCGTGTACGCATCGCGCATGTCGTCGATAAGGCAGCCGATGGAATGCGCTGCGAGCAAAAAGCCCGAGGTGAGAGCGATGCTTCCGCACATAAGCAAAAAGATGCCCAGGTACTTGCCGATATTGCGGCGCAGTTCGCGCGGGAGACGTTTTGCGAGAGGTGTCATGGCGCCGCCTACCAATCGAGCTCGGCGGCCGCAACGGGCGACTCGTTGAGCTCATCCTCGACGATGTGCCCGTCGCGCAGGCGCAGCACGCGATTGGCCATGCGCGCGATGGCGGCATTGTGGGTGACAATGATGATGGTGCAGCCGTAGGTGCGGTTGACATCCTCCATGAGCTGCAAGATTTCCTTGGACGTCTTATAGTCAAGCGCGCCCGTGGGCTCGTCGCACAGCAGCAGGCCCGGGTTTTTGACGAGTGCGCGGCCGATGGCACAGCGCTGCTGCTGGCCGCCCGAGACCTGGCGCGGGAACTTGTTGCGGTGCTCGTAAAGACCCAGCGAACGCAGCAGGTCGTCGACATTGAGCGGGTTTTTGGACAGGTGCGCCGTGACCTCGATGTTCTCCTTGATGGTGAGGTCGGGCACCAGGTTGTAGAACTGGAAGACAAAGCCCAGCTCACGGCGGCGATACTCGCCCAGGTCGGCAGGCTTGAGCACCGTGAGGTCGCAGCTGTCCACCATGATGGAGCCGCCGTCAGCATCCTCCAGGCCGCCGATCAGGTTGAGAAAGGTCGACTTGCCCGAGCCCGAGGGCCCCAGCATGACGCAGATCTCGCCGCGGTTGATGGACGCGTCGATGCCATCGAGTACCGTCAGGCGCGCATCACCGTCGCCGTAGTGCTTTTTGAGATCCTTAACCTGGACGTAGGCTTCCTGCGTTGCCATGGTATCCCCCATTGTTAGCCTCGTACTACTTTATGAACGTAATAGTAAACCTTGGCGAACTATTTTGGGGCGAGGCCTAGGATTTATTTCAGACTAGGCGCGGGATTTGACGCGTGCAAGGGCTAGGCCTACGGCGGCGATGGCCACGGCAAAGAGTGCCGTGACGCCCAGATCGCAGGCGATGTCGCCCAGCACGGTGGACGTCAGGTCCGCGGCGAGCGCCTTGCTGATCGCGTCGTTCACCCAAAACGTCGGTACAAAGTGCGCCACCGTCTGCACGGCCGAGCCCATCAGCGACAGCGGCATCCAGGCGCCGCCCAAAAACGTCATGAGCATGCCGAGTAAGTTGCCCACGCCGTTGAGCAGCTCCTCGCGCGCACCCAGGCTCGAAAGCGCAAAACCAACGGCCAGAGGCGTGCACGCCAGCGCAAACGTCGCCGCCAGCGCCAGGCACACACGGCCCACGCCGACCTCGGCAACCGCGCCGGCAAAGCCCACGACGCCCATCATGCTCGACACGAGCCAAATGCAGACGGTGAGCACGGCGGCGGCCACGAACACGGCGAGCGAACGCTGGCGCTCGGAGACCGGGCCGGCCTCCATGCGGCGCACGCGCTCGGGCTCGTTCATGCCCGAGAACACCAGCCCCACCGACACGATGACCGATGAGATAATCGCGTACGCACCAAAGTTAAAGTACGACTTGAGCGTGGCGGCGGCAGTCGAGTAGACCTTGACCTGCTCGATCTCGACCTCGGCACGCTTCGCGGCGGCATGCTCGGCCGCCTTGGCAACATCGCCGTTGGAGGCAGCGGGCTCAAGTGCGGCCGCAGCGCCCGCGAGCGAGATCCACCGTGAGGCCTCGGCGGACGAAAGCGCCGCCGCCATGGTGCCGGCACCGTAGGTCACATCGAGCTTGGGCAGGTCCTCCCCCGTACGGGCAGCCGCGATCAGGTCGTCCTCAAACCCCTCCGGGATAAAAAACACGCAGTCGGCGCTGCCCTTGGCGCTATTGCTCTTGGAGAGCGCATCCGCAAGGTCGTACGTGTCGTCACCAACGCCCGTGACCAGGTCAAAGCGTGAGCTCAGATGCTTGGTAAGCGCCCGCGAAAGGTCGCTATTGTCGCGGTCGACCACAATCACGTTGGTGTCGTAGGGCTTGTACTCGGTAAGCTGCGACGAGTTCCAGCTCACCGAGGCCGCGATGAATACGCCCATGAGCGAGATGAACACCGTATAGATGAGCAGGTAGAACGGGTGCGCCAGCGCCATGCGAAGCGCGGTCTTAAAGGTGCTCATAGTGGCTCCTTCCAAAGATCAGCGTAGCGGCGGCGACAAACACCAGCGCCATAAGGACCAGCGCGCCAGCGCGAACGGCAAACGGCCCCAGGTCCTCAAAGAAATACAGGCGATTGAACATGTCGCAGATGAGCTTGACGGGGTTGAGCCAGCACTCGGCCGGGCAGGCGCGGGCGACGTCGTCGGCAAGCGCCATCGCCGGCTCGCCGTAGAGGCCGGCGAACAGGGCGCACGTGGTGGCAAAGCCCGTGAGGATGCCCGACTTGGACGCCTTGCCACCCTTAACGGGAAGCGTGCCCACAAAGAGCCCCAGGCCCGTGGCGGCTAGCGCGGATGCAGCACCGCCCAGCAGGCACAGCCCCTCGCGCCCGCCAAAGTCGACGCCAACGACTAGGCGCACGTAGCCAATCGCAACCGCCATCGAGGCAAAGGAAACCAGCCACGAGCCGACAAAGATGCCGGCTAGCGACGCCGTCTTGGAAAGGCCACCCACGCAGCGGCGCGCGCCAAGGCCCGACAGATTGGGCTGCAGGTCGACGACGCTCAAAGCGGCAAACTCGGCAGACATCATCGCGACCAGACCAAAGAGCGCGTAGTAGTAAATGGTCGTGCCGTCGGGCGTGGTGCGCGTCAGGCTCACGCGACGGGTTCCGCCCTCGAGCGACAGGGCGCGCGCAACCGTCTCCGGATCGGCGAGCGCCGCCGGGTCATCTTGAGCAATCTGGGACATGAGCTCGGCATTTTGTGTATACGAGCTTGCCACCGTCTCAAGGATGCTGCGGTCTGTGAGCACCGACGAGGCACGCGAGCTGTCATAGCTCGAAAGCAGCGTGAGTTTGGGCGTGCCCACGGCATCGACCGTGTAGATGCCCGCGACCTCGCCGGCCTTAAGCGCACGGTTCGCGGCGTCCACATCCTCGCACTCGTGAATCTCGAGCAGCTGATCGCCGCCTTCCTTGGCAAGCGACGTCGCCACGCCCTTAAAGGTCGAAGCGTCCCAAGCCTCGTCCGCCACGACGGCCACCGGCACCGGGTCGACCTTGCCGTCGGAGCTGAGGTTCGCAAACATAAACATGAACATCGTTGAAAGCGCAATGGGAAAGATCGCGCCCCAAACCCACGTGCTCGGCCGGCGCAGCAGCGTCTTGACCGTAATGATATTGGTGTTGAACATGGCTGCCCCCTAGTCGCGCAGCTCGCGGCCGGTGATCTCGAGGAACACGTCGTTGAGGGTCGGCGGCTCGCTCCACACGCGGCCGAGCGCAACGTCGGCGGCGCGCAGCGTGTCGAGGATGTCGACCAAATTGTGCGGGCTCGCTTCGCAGGTGCAGATGAGCTCGCCGCCGGAAAGCTCAACCGAAAGCACGTGCTCGAGGGCACGCAGCCGCTCGACCGTGGCGGGCTCGACGGCGCCGACCTCGACAGTCACGCGCTCGCCCATCTGAATCATGCGCTTGAGCTCGTCGTTGGTGCCCTGCGCCAGCACGCGGCCGCCGTCCATGATCATAATGCGGCTGCAGATTTGCTCGACTTCCTCCATGTAATGGCTGGTATACACCACCGTGGCACCCTCATCGCGCAGGCGACAGATGCCCTCCAGGATGGCGTTGCGGCTCTGCGGGTCGACCGCCACCGTGGGCTCGTCAAAGAAGATGAGCTCAGGCTTGTGCGCGATGCCGCAGGCGATGTTGAGGCGACGCGCCAGGCCGCCCGAGAGCTTGCCAGGGCGGAACTTGGCAAAGTCGCCCAGCCCGACAAAGTCGATCGCCTCGTCTACCAGCGCACGGCGGCGCTTGCGGTCGCTGACGTAAAGGCTGCAGAAATAGTCGATGTTCTCGCGCACCGTGAGCTCGTCGAACACCGCCACCTGCTGCGGGACCACGCCGATGCGGCGCTTGAGGTCGTAGCGAGCGGGCGTCATGGGCTCGCCAAAGAGCTCGATGGTGCCTTTGTCGTAGGCAAGCAGCTGCAGGATACAGTTGATGGACGTGGTTTTGCCCGAGCCGTTGGGGCCCAGCAGGCCAAAGATCTCGCCGGGGGCGATGCTCAGGTTAAAGTGGTCGAGCGCAATAAGGTCATCGTAGCGCTTGACGAGGTTTTCGACGTGGACGATGTCTGTCATGAGGCGGCCCTTCTGTTGCTTGCGGCCCGGTACGATTGCATCATCGCAGGAGCGGGCGGCGCGCACCAGTGAGCTTTGTCACGAGTGTGGAGGTCTTGGTCGTACGGCCCGCCGACGCCCCCGCTCTGCCGCACGGGAGGAATGTCACGGTTGCGCAGGCGGCCCCTCCACCACACGCAGCTTCGCGTACAATACCCGTATGAACAGGCTTTTCGACAAATCGATCGTGCTAGCGTGCTGCATTGCGGCCGCCGTGGGTCTTGCTGTGGATGCTCGCCTGGTCGCGGCGTTTTGCCTTGGCGTTATTGCCACCTCACTGGCCGAGGTCGCACAGGAGGAACGCACGCGACGCGCAAGCGAGGCCGCGAGCTACGCTTACATCATCGCGGCCGTCTTCGTGCCGCCGTTTGTGCCGTTTGCACCCCTTGCCTTCTATGACATCGCGCGACGCGTGCGCCATGAACGAATCTGGCCCGCACTGGCGATTGGCGCCGTGTTTGTCTGCGCGCTTGTCGCGGACCTTCGTGGCGGCGTGCTCACCACCCGAACGCTGCTGCTAACCGCCATCCTTTCGGTCGCCGCCACGTTGCTGTCGCTGCGCACCGCGCAGCTGGGGCGCGAACAGGAACGCATGCGTCGCACCCGCGACAAGCTGCAAGAACGCGCCCTGGCACTCGAGGCACGCAACCGCGACCTCGCCGACCGCCAGGACTACGAAGTCGAACTCGCGACGCTCGCCGAACGCGCTCGCATCGCGCGCGAGATCCACGATAACGTCGGGCACCAGCTCACGCGCGCTTCACTGCAAGCCGAAGCCTTGCGCGTGGTCCATGCCGACGAGCCTGGCGTCGCCGCCGATTTCGCCGACGTCAAACGCACGGTTGACGAGGCGCTCCAGCTCGTGCGCACCAGCGTCCACGCGCTCAACGACAACGCCGTCGACCTTTCCGTGCAGCTCGAACGCATTGTCGAAGGCGCGCGATCGGACGGCGGCCCGCAGATTGGGCTTGAAGTTTTGGCCGAACATGCGCCCGCAAACGTCGCCAACTGCTTTGCGGCAGTCCTGCGCGAGGCGCTCTCCAACACCATGCGCCACGCTTGTGCCCATGCTGTCACCGTACGGTGCATGGAGCACCCGTCGTTTTACCAGCTCATTGTTACCGACGATGGCGCGGGCGGTGTCCAAGCAAACGGTCGCGGCGCCGCAGAGGGCATGGGGTTGAGCTCCATGCGCGAGCGCGTCGAGGCGCTTGGCGGCACCTTCACCGCCGGCCCGCGCGCCGGCGTCGGCGGCTGGCGTGTGTTTGCCACCGTTCCCAAACAGCAAGGAGATGAGGGCCGATGAGGCTCATCGTTGTCGACGACGACCGCCTAGTGGTCGATTCGCTCAAGATTATCCTGGGCGCCCAGCCGCAGATCGAGGTAGTGGGTACCGGCGCCAACGGCAACGACGCGGTTTCGCTCTATGCCGAACACGCACCCGATATCGCGCTGCTCGACATTCAGATGCCGGAACGCGACGGCCTATCGGCGGCACGCGAGATCCTTGAGCACGAACCCACGGCACGCGTGGTGTTTTTGACGACATTCTCGGATGACGAGTACATTGTGTCGGCGCTTAAACTGGGCGCCCGCGGCTACCTGATTAAAACCGATGTCGCCGCCATTCCACCAGCGTTGGCGCAGGTCATGGCTGGCAAGCGCGTGCTCGAGGGCAAGGCGATCGAGGACATCGATTTTGACGGAACGGACGTCGAGGCGGGCACGCCCCGCCGGCCCGCAGCCTTCGCCAGCCTGACCGACCGCGAGTTCGAAGTCGCCGAACTCATCGCCCGCGGCCTCGACAACAAAGAGATCGCCGCCACCGCCTACATGGGCGAAGGCACCGTGCGCAACCACATCAGCTCAATCCTGGCAAAGATGGGCCTGCGCAACCGCACGCAGATCGCTATCGCCTACCTGCGAGGGTAGTTGCCCGAAGACCGACCGTTCCGGCATAGCAAAATGGCTGCTACCGATTTAAGGCCATTTCAAAACTATGCCGGTTTACGGGGCCAAACTCAGGACCCCCATCCATACCCGCGTTTTCTGCAAAATGACGGCTCGTCTACCTGCGGTTTTATTTTCACGAATATCGGCATGGTTGGAGACTCGTAACTCAGCCCCGTAAACCGGCATAGTTTTGTTCGGGCGGCCCTGGACGAGTGCCTCCGCCAGCCTCGCGGGACCAAAATGATCCGTTTTCCTCCGTCCCCAAGGGATCAGCCGGAACCGCTCGCCACGAAATCGGCCCATCTACTACGTTTGACGCGATACCCATGACCATACCTTCGTTTTGAACAAAACCACAGGCGTTCTACCTGCGGTTTTGTTTTCGCGTTTTTTGGTATGGTTGGGGGTAAGGGGCTAAACGTAGTAGATGGGCCGGTTTCGTGGCGCGCCCCCGGCGCATAAAAGCGCCGCCACGGAGGAGGGAGATGCCTCCGTGGCGGCTGGGGGTAGGAGTAGGTCGGAATTTAGCCCTGCCGGCCGCCCCGGGGCGTTTTGGCCCCGGGCGCTGCCAGCGTGCCTAGCGCTTACGGATACCCCAGACCAGGGCTCCGACGCCGGCCGTGGCGATGACAAATGCCATAAGCAGAGCGGCAGCCTGCTGGTCGCCTGTGGCGGGCAGGAAACCCTTGACCGTCTTAACGATGTTCGTCACGGTCTTGGGCGTGCCGGGATCGGGCGTCGGCACGGGCGTCTCGGGCTTCTTGTACGTGTTGTTGAACACGATACCCTCGACGCTCTTGTCGCCCTTGGTAAAGGCAACGTTCGCCTTGAGGTTGCCCTCGCCGTCGTCGACCACGTTGACGGTCGCGGTAAAGACGGACTTGTCGTAGGTCATACCGGCCTCGTCGCCCTTGACCTCGCTGATGGTGTAGACGTGCGTACCGGGCTCGTCGTACTCAAACTTGTCGAAGCTGATCTTACCGTCGGCATCGTTGGTGACGGTGGACTCGATGCCCTCGCCAACGAGCTTAAAGCTGAACTCGTCCTTCTTGAGCTCGCGTCCCTCGAGCACCTTGATGGCGCCGATGGAGACTTGGGTGGGCATGGCGTGATACTTGTTGGTAAAACCAGCCGACTCGGTGGTTCCCTCGAGCTTGTGCGTCACGGCCAGTGTGCCATCGCCGTTGTCAGAGACGGTGGCCACGACGGTGTAGGTCGTACCGTCATAGGTGACGCCCTTGTACAGGCCGAGCGCATTGGGGCAAGCCTCGCGCAGCGTGTACGTGTGCGTGCCGGGCGCCTCGTAGCGGATCGGGCTCAGTGTCACAGTGCCGTTGGCGTCGTTGGTGCCGCTAGCGACAACCACGCCGTCCTCGAGCAGATCAAACGTGAACTCGCCGGCTGCAAGGTCGCGTCCGGTCAGACGCTTGACCGTCTTGACCTGATCGGTCACGACAGAGTCGGTGGGCGTTACGCTGTAGGTGTTGATGAATGTGAAGGCCGCACCGTCGTCGCCGTTGCGCACGACGCTCAGATGTCCGGCGCCGTCGTCAGTCACGGTATAGGAAACCTTGCGCGTGGCGTTGGTGTCATTGGTCACGCCAGGGGCACTACCGGACTCGGTCACCGTGTAAGTAAAGGTGTGCGAGCGCGGAGCGGTGGGGGCTGCGGGCTCGGGCTCGTCGCTGGGCTCGTCGGCGTTGGCATCGGTGTCGGCCTCTTCAGCCTCTGCCTCGTCGGCCTCTGCCTCGTCGGCCTCGGCTTCGTCAGCTTCGTCTGCCTCGGCCTTATCGGTCGCATCGTCCGTCACGCCCAGAGCGCGGTTGAGGTCCTCGAGCGTAAAGTGGATCTTGCCAAAGTCCACGTTGCCAGCCGCGTCGTTGGTTGCGGTCGTGCGCTCGGGCATCGGGGCACCAGACTCGTCGGCGGTCACGGTAAAGGTGAACTTGCCCGTGATGTCAGCCGGGGTCAGGCCCTCGGCAGCTTTGAGCTTCTTAATGCCGGTGAGCGCGGCATCGACGGCTTCGGCGCCGTAGACGTTCTCGAACAAGGGCTCGACGCCGCCGTAGTCGACCGTTGCCGTCAGGGTACCGTCACCGTTGTCGACGACGATAACCTTAAAGCCAAAGCTCCACGTTGTAGCGGAAACGCCATTCGGCAGCCCGAATAAATCTTCGTAGGCCGTGTAGTTAATGGTCCAGGCAAGCTTACCGTCCTTATCGGTACGATAAGCAAGCCCAGCAGCCTCAAGATTAGCAAGCATCTTAGTGTCGTAGTGCAGCGTATCAAAGCTCACGTGCCCGCCGATATTGGGCTTGAGGTTTTCGTATGCCACAAGCTCACCCTGATAGGCGATGCCGAACCAGAACTCGCCGTCGGCCATCGGGCGGCCGGTCAGAGTCTTGGTGGCAACGACCTGAGCGGCGGTGCCGCCAGGCGTGTTGGTCGTAGCGCTGTAACTGTTGTGGAACGGCACCAGGGCCTTCTCGACCTTGTTCTCGCCACTCTTGTGGACCGTCTCATGCGTGCCCTCGGGACCGCCGGAGACGGTCGTCGTGGCGGTAAGCGTACCGGCACCGTCATCGGCGACGGCGATCGTCACGGTACGCACGGCGTCGTCGTAGGTGTAACCGGGCTTGTCGTCATTCTTCTCGGCTACGGTGTACGTGAAGGTCTTGCCGGCGTCAGCCTGCGTAAACTTGACCTCATGGCCAGCCAGGATGTCGATCAGGCCGACCGTTGCCTCTGCCGTCGCAGGGGACTTGAAGTTGTTGGCTCCGGGCAGCAGGCCAAGCGCGTTGGCCGAGGCCTCGTCGGCAGGCGTCACGGTAAACGTGAACTGACCCTCAGTCATAGGACGTCCGGAGAGGCTCTTGCTGAGCTTGAGGCCGCCGGCCGCGGTGTAGTTAAGCTCAGTGCGGTATGTGTTGGTGAAGCGTCCGTTTTCCTTCTTGGTGACATTGGCGGTCAGCTTGCCCTCGCCGTCCTCAGTCACGGTCACTTCGGCGGTCGCGACATGCCCGTCATACGCCATGCCGGCCGCGTTACCCGCGTTCTCGCGGATCTCGTACGTGTAGGTTCCGGCAGCCGTGTAGCGGATCTTTCCGAACTTGACGGCAGCGATGCCATCCTTCGCATCGTGCTTGTTCACGGTCACGGTTGCAGGATCGGGCAGCGGGGCGCCCTCAGGAGCGGTGATGGTAAAGCTGAACTTGTCCCCCTCAGTCCACTCTCGGCCGTCAATGGCCTTGCTCAGGCCAAAGTCGAGCTCTGCATCGAGCGGGGTCACATTGTAGGTGTTCTTGAACTCGGCGGGCTCGGTGCCCTTCAGGACATGCTCGGCCTTGAGGGTGCCGTCGCCGTTGTCGGTGATGGTGGTCTCGATAGTGTACTTGGCGTCGCTGTACGTGATGCCCTTGCTGGTGGTTCCGCCGTTGACCTCGCGCAGCGTGTAGGTATGCTTGCCGGCCTCGGTGTACTTCACGGCGTTCATCGTGATGTTGCCCTCGGCGTCGTTCTTGCCGGTGGCGACGACCTTGTCGCCCTCGACGAGCTCGAAGGAGAACTCGCTGTCCATGAGATTGCGGCCAGTCAGGACCTTGTTCGCGGTGATCTGGTCGGTAACGCTCGTCTCGACAGGCGTCACGTTATAGGTATTGGTGAACGTAAATGCCACATCGCCGTCCGGCTTGCGGGATACGCTCAGATTGCCCTTGCCGTCATCAGTCACGGTGAAGGAAACCTTGCGCGACAGCTTGGCGTCGTTGGTCACGCCAGCCACTTCGCCGGACTCGGTCACGGTGTAGGTAAAGGTGTGCTCGCGCTTCTCGGGCTTCTCGCCCAGAGCCTTGTTAAGGTCGTCGAGCGTAAAGGCGATCTTGCCAAAGTCGACCTTGCCGTCAACGTCGTTGTGCACGCTCGTGCTCGCAGGCATAGGCGCGCCCTCTTCACCGGTCACGGTAAAGGTGAACTTACCGGTGATATCAGCCGGGGTCAGAGCGTCGTCAACCTGCAGATTCTTGATACCCGCAAGCGATGCCTCGGTAGCATTCGTGGTGTAGGCGTTCTTGAACTCGATGCTCTTGACGTCCTTGGCGTCCTTCAGCTCGTGCGTGGCAACCAGCTGGCCCTTGCCGTTATCGGCGATGGTCGTCACGATGGTGTAGACCGCGTCATCGTAGTCAATACCGCCGGCGTTGCCCTTAACCTCATGCAGCTTGTAGGTGTGCTGGCCGATCTCGGTGTACTTGATGGCACTGAACGTCACCTTGCCGTCGGCGGCGTTCTTAACGGTCTCGACAGGCTTAACTTCCTTGTCAATGATTTCGAGCAGCTCAAAGCTGAACTCGTCGGCCGTAAGGTCACGCCCGGTCAGAGACTTGGTCACGGTAATCTGGTCGGTGACGCTGGACTCAACAGGATTCGTGGCGTAAACGTTCTTGAACTCGGTCTCGCCCGAGGTCACCTTCACGCCAGCGCTCAGCTCGCCCTTCTTGTCGGGCGTTACCGTCACGGTGATCTCCGCGACGTTCTTGCTGTAGGCGATGCCGTCAATCGTGGTCCCGGCATGCTTTTCACTGACCTTGTAGACGTACGTGCCAGGTTCGGTGTATTCGATCGTGCCGAAGTCGATGGCAGCCTTGCCCTGGTCCAGGTCAGCCTTGCGCACGGTCGCAGTCCTAGCCGCAGGCATCGGGGCGCCGCTCTCGGATGTCAGGCCAAACTCAAACGCGTCAGCATTCGTCCAGTCGCGACCCTTGAGCACCTTGGTCAGGCCAAAGCTGGCCTTGGTGTTCACCATTGCCGGCGTCATGTCATACGCAAAGCTGATCTTGCCGTTGTTGCCCAGGTAGGAATTGACATGCGTCGCGGTCGCCTTGGCAGACACGTTGTTCCACTTGGGGTTGAGAACGTCGGTCGCGGTACCAGTGCTGTTGCCACCCACGCTGCCCTTGGTAGTGTGGAGCTCATCGATACAGGCCAAACGCGCGGTTCCCACGCTAAACGAAAGGTTGCCGTCCTCGTCGGCAACAAGAGCGCCGTCAAACTTCGCTGCGTCGCCGCCGACAAACTCGATGACAGCAGTGGCGGGCTTGGCCTCGCCGTTCGAGCCCCGCTCCTCAAACTCATCCTTGTAGTAATAGGTGCCAGTATCTGCCAGCGAATTCTTTGCAGGCTGCGTGCAGTCCTTATCCGCGTAAATGGGAGTCTGCTTCTGGAAGTAGTAGTAGCGGTTGGTGTCGGCCGGCTCAAAGGTCGCAACCGTATCACCCAGCGCACCACCGCTCCACTTGTTCGCGTAGAAGCTCACGGTCTTGGTGCCGTCAACGACAGTCGTATTATGCTCGATGTAGTTCTTGAGCCCTGCTACCTTCTCGGGCGTAAACAGGTTGTCAAGTGCGGCGCTCTTCACGCTCGAGGCATACTTCACCTGAATGGGCTTAACGTTGTCGACCGAAAGCTTGCCGTCTACGGTCTTAAAGTGACTCAGCGGAATCAACGACGCAGGAATGTTAACCGTTACGATATCGCCCTTCCGGGGATTGTCATCGCCAGCACGCTGCACGGTGATGAGCAGGTCTTTTGCCTTGCCGGAAAACTCGTAGGTGTCGGTATTGGTTTCTTTGTTGACCGTCTTGCTCGCCTTGGTAAACGACATGCCGTTGATGACGACTTCGGTAAATCCGTCGACCTGCATAAAGTCGCCCAGCTCGTCGGTAAACGTGATGTAGCCGGACTTGGTCTCGTCGTAGCCCTTATGGATTTCGGTCGGATAAGGCGGCTCCGATGTAATGGCCTGCGAGATGTCGTCGAAGACCTTCTTGAGCTCTTCAGCATTGGTCGCCGACTTGTAGTAGTCGGAATTTTCCGCGCGCGTGCCAAGCTCGTCGCTCGCATACGACGTGGCATCGGGATAATTGCTCGACACGGCGTGCATAAACTTGTTGACGTCGCTTGTCCCCTTTTTCGAGGGATCGGCAACAGGGTCCGCTCCACTAAAGATGCCGATGGTATAAACGGTGGCCTTGCCATCCTTCATCTTCTTGGCAGCCGTCACGGCAGCATTGGCGACGTCAGAATCAAACTCGCTGTAGCTCGTTGGCTTGCCGTCGGTAAAGAACACAACGATCTTCTTGGCATCTGCGCGACCAGAAGTGATATCCCCGGCCAGTTCCAGACCATAGTCGGCACGCGTAGCACCGCTTGGCTTGATTCCAGCAACTGTATCCTTAAGAGCTTTCACGTTGCCGCCGGAGCAATCGGTCAAACCCTTCATTACCTGCGAGTGGTTGTACTTGTATTGGCCTTGATAGTACGTGTCATTGCCGACCTTATCAGTCTTATCACCCGCAAACTTAACAATGGCAACCCTATGCTGCCTATCAACGCCCTCGATAGCCTCGTTTTGTTTGGCGATGGTATTGATAAAGCTGTTCGCAGCGCTCTTCAGTGCATCGATACGCTTGGTGCGATCTCCGCCACCCATAGGATCATCCATCGAGCCGGAGGCATCCAACACCATCACGATGTCAAGTGGCGTGGTGACCGTCACGGTCGAATTAGACGTTGAGGACATCGCCGAAAGCGTAGTCACAAAATCTGACGCTTTGTTTTCTCCAGTTTCCTTAACCGTCTTGTCGGTCCAGATTCGACCGACGTTTTGGGTCGTCACCTTATTGCCACCATGGCCCGCCGCCCAGATTTCCCAGCGTCCGCTGGTGTCGGGGTCGATGACCTTTCCGGCCATTTCCGGTCCGTCCATTCCTGTGCTGGACCTGGCGTTGGCCTCGGGCAGCATGGCAAATGCTGCAGCCGGCAATACCAGCACTACGGCCAGTATCACCGCCAAGAGACCCCTCGTGTACTTACTCATCGCGTCTCCCTTCTCGCGGTCTCAGACCTTGCAACAGCCTAAAGTTACGAAATGAGACACAATTTGGGCAGGTGACACATGTTCCAGATTCTGTTTTGGGCGTGAGACAAATGTCTCACCAAAGTTGAGACACGGCGTTTTCGCAGGAAAACGGGTGCGACTCGGAGCCATCAGGCAAAAATGATCCGCTTTCCTCCGTCCCCAAAGGGGGCAGTCGATGGCGCTCGCCACGAAACCGGCCCGTCTACTACGTTTGACCCGATACCCCTGACCATAGCCGCGTTTCATGAAAAACCGCGGGCAATTTACCTGCGGTTTTGTTTTTGCGTTGTTCGCCATGGTTGAGGGTAGCAGCCTAAACGTAGTAGATGGGCCCATTTCGTGGCAAACGGGTCACGTGGCAGCCCTCGCAAGGCCAAAATGACCCGTTTTCCTCCGTCCCCGGGAGATCAAGGGCTGTTACGGATATGGTGCCATTTCAAAACTATGCCGGATTACGGGGCTCAAGTCGGGACCCTCATCCATACCCCCTATTTTTGAAAAACAACAAGCTATCTACCTGCGGTTTTGTTTTTGTGATTTTCTGTATGGTCGGAGGTTCGCTATCCAGCCCCGTAATCCGGCATAGTTTTGTTCACGGCGGCTCCACCGCGCGTTCAAGCGCGGGGCCGGTGGGGCATTTTTGCCCCACCGGCCCCTATTCCAGCTCTATTCCGGTTTGGTTTCTACCGTGGGAGTCTTGTCCGCCGCAACCGGAATACGGGCGGTGTCCATAGTCAGGCAGTGTTTGGGGCAGCTCTCGATGCACTCGCCGCACACCACGCAGGCATACGGATCGATCGACCACGTTCCGCCCTTTCGATCGACCGCGAGCGCGCCCGCCGGGCAGCGACGCGCGCACATGCCGCAGCAAATGCACACGTCCATGTCGTTAACGATGTGCCCGCGCAGGCGCTCGGGCGCCGCGAGCTTCTCCTGCGGATAGCACACCGTTACCGGCTGCTTGACCATAGAACCCAAGGCCGTCTTGGCAAATGTCAGTAAACTCATGCCGCGCCTACCTTTCCGTGCAGCTAATGCAGGGGTCGATGGTCAGGATAATCATGGGCGCGTTGGCAAGGAGCACGCCCTGCAGCGCATGTGTCAGACCCGCCAGGTTTTGCGACGTCGGCGTTCGCACGCGAAAACGGTCCAGGTTCTTGGTGCCGTTACCGCGCACATAGTAATACGCCTCGCCGCGCGGCTGCTCAATCACAACCTCGCCGCGCGCACCGTCGGCCGGCGTGAGCTTGGTGCGCCCGCCGATACCGTCGTGCGGAATCTTGCCCACAAGCTCCTTGATAATGTCCATGGCCTGCGTGACCTCGGCACAACGCACCTGGCAGCGGGCATAGCAGTCGCCGTCGGTAGCCACGATCGGCTCAAACGCAGCCAGATCCGCATAGGCGCCGTCACCGAACATGCGCACGTCGTAGTCCACGCCCGAGGCGCGACCGAACGGGCCGACCATCGAAAGCTCCAGCGCGTCCTTCTTGCTGATCACGCCTACACCGTGCAGGCGCTCGCCGCAGCTATTGTCGTCCAAAAACGTATGCACCAGGGCCTCGTAGTCGGGACGCATGGCATCGAGCGTCTGGACAATGCCCGCCAGCTCGGAGTCCTCGATATCGTGCTTAAGGCCGCCGATCTCGTTAATCGACAGAATCACGCGACCGCCGCAAGTGCTCTCAAAGATCTTGAGAATCTGCTCGCGCAGCGTCCACGAACGATAGAACAGCGCCTCAAAGCCAAAGGCATCGGCGAGCAGGCCCAGCCACAGCAGGTGCGAGTGAATGCGCGAAAGCTCATGCAGAATGGTGCGGATATACTGCACGCGACCAGGCACCTCGATGCCGAGCATGCGCTCGCAGGCGCTGGCGTAGCCACAGCTATGGCCCACGGCGCAGATGCCGCAGATGCGCTCGGCGATGTAGCCAAACTGATGCATATCGCGCTTTTCGGTGAGCTTCTCGAGCCCGCGGTGCACAAAGCCGATCTGCGGAATTGCTTCGATGACGCGGTCATCCTCGATCACCAGGTCCAGATGAAGCGGCTCGGGCAGCACCGGGTGCTGCGGGCCAAACGGAATTACGGAGCGATGAGCCATGGACCTTACGCCTCCTTTTTCTGCTTGTCGCGGGCGACCTTGGCGGCAAGCGCCGCGCGGACCTTGGCCGCTTTCTCGGGATCCATGGCAGCGAGCTTTGCCTCCATCTCGGCAGCCTTGAGCGCGGCCTTCGCAGCAGTTTCATCGTGCCGAGCATCGGAGCCGGCAGCCGCAGCGGACTGGGCGCTCGCCGCAGCCGAAGCATCGCCGGCACTCGCAGCGCTCTCCCCTGCAGCAGCCGCAGCCGCGGCGGCCTTCTCGGCAGCGGCCTTGCGCGCCTTGGCCTCGGCGGCGGCACGGACCTTCATGGCTTTCTCACGCGCGGCCTTCACCTCGGGCGTGATGACGCTCATGGGTTCGGCAGTCGAGACCTGGTAGAAATAGCCCTTAAAGTCGATCAGCATGTCGGTGATGGCAAGCCCGAACAGGTCGTGCGCTTCGTTCTCAAACGGGAACACCGCGGGGTAATACGAGCTGATGGACGGAATCTCCTGGTACTGATCAATTCCCTCAACCACCAGGTTCTCGATCGCATAGCTGCCGTCCTGCGCGATATGCTCCCGAGCAGCACAAACGTTGATAAACGTATAGACCAGGCGATACGATCCGTCGTCCACACAGCGCTCGGCATGCATCTGCACAAAGCGCGCGCCGGCACCCTTGAGCGCCTGCATATGCGGCAACAGTTCATCGATCCCGACGGTGGCATAGATAGCCTTTTGCATTACTCGGCCTCCTTTGCAGCGGCGGGTGCGCCGTCAGCCGCGCCTGAGTCGACACCGGCCCCGACACCCGCAGCAGCCACAAACCCGTCCTCGCCCAGCTCAACGCCACCGTCCCAGGTAGCAGCGCCGCCTACGGTGAGCGGATCGCCGCCGGCGCGCATCACGGCCTCCTTCTGGTCCAGGATGCCGCATGCCTCAACGATGGCATCGATCACGGTCTCGGGGCGAATGGCGCACCCGGGCGCGTACACGTCCACGGGAATCGCGCGGTCCACACCGCCAATCACGTTGTAGGCATCGCGGAACACGCCGCCCGAGCACGCGCAAATACCGCAGGCCACCACGCACTTGGGCTCGAGCATCTGGCTGTAGATCTGGCGCACGACAGGCAGGTTCTGGGCGTTGACCGAGCCCGTCACTAAAAAGATATCCGCATGCTTGGGGTTGCCGGTGTTGACCACGCCAAAGCGCTCCGCATCGAACAGCGGCGTGAGCGAGGCCAGCACCTCGATATCGCATCCGTTGCAGCTCGAGCCGTCGTAATGAATAACCCACGGCGAGCGCGACATTTTATGATCCATGGATGCCGCCTCCTAAATAAACACGTCGACGAGGATGGGCATAAGGTTGAGCAGGCCAAACACCAGCGCCACGCCCCATCCGAGCCTAAAGCAGCTGCGCCAGGTGCTGCGTGCGAAGGTGTTGTCGATCAGGACCTCGACAAAATACGTCGCGGCCATCACGACCAGGGCTACAACCCAGCTCACGGGGTTGTCCCAGACAAAGAACATGCCCACCCACATCAAAAACAGCACGGTCTCGCACCAGTGCATAAGGGTCATCTTGGCCAGCGTGCCGCCGCTCATCTCGGTGGCGACGCCCTGGACGATCTCCTGATGCGCATGATGCGAGTACGAAAGGTCAAACGGCGACTTGCGCAGCTTGATGGTAAGCACCGCGAGCAGCGCGAGGAAAATGGGCGCGCTGTACACGACGATGGGGGCCGACTGCCCCGTCACGGCAATGGAATCGAAGCTGTCGGTGGCAAGGTACAGGCCCACGCTCATCAGCAGAACGGCGGGCTCGTAACTCATGACCTGCAGCAGCTCACGGTCGGCGCCGACCTGGGCAAACGGACTTTGCGTCGAGGCGGACGCCAGCACCACAAAGATCGCGGCGAGCGTCACCATAAAAGCGCACAGCAGCGTGTTGGAGCCCGACACAAAGATGCCGCCGCCCACGACGGTAAAGATGAGCGCGCACACCATGTAGGTATCGTCCATGGTGTTTACGCTGGCAGGAGCTTTGCGCAGGAGCTTGGCAACGTCGTAGAAGGGCTGCAGCAGACGCGGACCCACACGGCCCTGCATGCGGGCGGACAGTTTGCGGTCAACGCCGTCGATCAGGCCACCCACAAACGGCGCCAGCAAGGCAAACGCCACGGTGCCAATAAAAATGCCCACGACGCCCGAACCCTCGAAATACTTGCCGCGCAGCACCGAGGGCGCGCTCATGGCAAGTCTCTCGGGCCCAATCCACGCGCAACACAGCAGCGCAAACAAGATGATGCTGCAGCACACGACGCTACCCGCGGGGCCAATACGCTTCTCGCCAAGGGCGTCCTCCGAGTACCAATTGCGCTTTTCGGCCTTCACCTCGTGCCCCATCGAGCCGCGGAAATGGCGATATTTGTCGGTCCCCACGCCCGAAAGGTACACGTTGACGTGCGGTTTGTTGCTCACGCGGAATGAAGTCAGCAGCACCACGGCGATAAACGCCACGATAACCACCATCAGGTACATGGCGTCCTTGCCAATAACGTACGGCACGCGGCCAAACACCATGGCCAAGTAAGGCGACACCAGACCGCTCGAGATAACCGGGAACGCCACGCAGCACAGAATCAGCAGCGCGGCGATGGTGTTGAGGGCCATCCATTCGGTCTTATGGACATTGACCTCAACGTTTTGAGCCGTGGGGTCGACGCCCGAAAGCTTGGCAAGCCACTTGCCCCAGAAGAAGAACGTCGCGGCCGAGCCAAAGGCAAGCACCATGATCATGAGCACGTTGCCGGTCTGCGCGAACGCCACCAGAGCGCCCCACTTGGACACGAGCATGCCAAACGGCGCCACAAACATGCCCATGATGCCCAGCATCATCAAGCGCGTCAGGTGCGGCATGCGGCTGAACATACCGTCCATGTCCTCGATATTGCGGCTGCCGATATGATGCTCGGCCGTGCCCACGCACAGGAACAGCAGCGACTTTGCCACCGTGTGGAACAGGATCAGGAAGATGGCCGCCCATACGGCCTCGGGCGCGCCGACACCCAAGCAAGCACTGATGAGGCCCAAGTTGGAAATGGTGGAGTACGCGAGCACGCGCTTGGCATTGCTCTGCGAGATGGCCATAAGGGCAGCGAGCAAAAACGTGATGGCGCCCACGCTCGTGACCATAAAGCCGGTCACGGGATAGATGGCATAGAGCGGGCTCAGCTTGACCATCAGGAACACGCCGGCTTTGACCATGGTTGACGAGTGCAGCAGGGCGCTCGTGGGCGTGGGGGCAACCATGGCACCCAACAGCCAAGTGTGGAACGGCATCTGTGCGGCCTTGGTGAGCGCGGCGAGCGACAACAGGATGACCGGCATCACCAGCAGCGCGGACTGCGCGGTACCGGCGCCGGAAAGCTCAATCATGCCCGAGATGGTCAGCGGCATGCCGTTCACGTGCAGGTACATGAGTCCGGCCAAAAACGCGATGCCGCCCAGCATGTTGAGGATGATCTGGGTAAAGGCGTTTTTAATGGCCTCGGGCGTGCGCGTGTAGCCAATCATAAGGAACGAGCACACGGTGGTGATTTCCCAGCCGCAGAACAGCCACTCAAGGTTGTCGCTCGTCACGATGACGAACATGGCCGAGAGGAACAGGAACATAAGCGCCAGGAACTGCGGGCGACGGTCGGGCGCGGTCTGCCCGCGCAGCGCGGCCTCGTGCTCGTCATGGGCCTGGAAGTCCTTCATGTAGCCCAAAGCGTAGATACAGATAAGGCTGCCGACGATGCCGACGGCGAGGACCATGATCACGCTCATGTAGTCTAGGTAGAGCGGCGTCGCCGTGACGGCTTCGGCCGCAGGCAGCGTCATGGCCGCAAAGACGAGCGAGCCCACCAGCTGGACTATGCCGAGCACCGTGGTAAGCACGCTCTTATATTTGTGCGCGTTGTACAGGATGACGGCGCACAGAATTACGTCGATGACGGAGCTGATGATCGAGAGCGCATGCGAGGTACCGGGGGCAATCTCAAAGCTCTGCGGACCCGTGCAAAAAAACATGACGGCGACTACAACTGTCACCGCCATGATAATGCCGGAGCCTATGAGTCCCACCGCATCGCGGGCGCGGTCACCGCGCGCGAGCAGCATGCCCAGCGCCGGTACCAGCGGAAACAGGGTAAGGAAATACAGTAGCGTCATACCATCACTCCCCCATGCAAAAACGCTGCAATTGTTTAACGTTATAGCTCAATTGATGAGTAGCGGCGGCGGGTTTTCGGTCAACTGGGGAGTTTTAGGCGTACGGGGCAAGGGCACGTCCGCTTTGGAGCAGAGAGGCGGCAAGAAAAATGCGCCCCTGTGGGCGCACCATCCCGTTTGCTATTCCGCCTTTTTAACGCGCGGCTTGCGACCGCGCGGCTTATCGACCAGTGCGGACTCACCGCTCTCGCGGTACTGACGGCACCAAGCCTTGACCGAAGACTCGCTGGGAATCTTGTGCTTGATCATGGCCTCGCGAACCGTCAAGCCGTTTTCCAGACGGTCCTTAACCACAGCGAGCTTTACGTCGTACGAATAGGTGTGATGATGCGAACCGGCATTGAGAACGGCGTCGGCACCGCCCACGGCATACGCGCGGGCCCACTGACGAGCCGTGGCCTGGGGAATGCCAAGCTCCGCGGCGAGAGCGCGATGACCGACCCCCTCTTGGAGGATCTCGACGGCGCGCTGCCTAACCTCGGGCGCATGCGTGCGAGTCCTAGTTGCTTCCGACATACCTGCCACTTCTTAGCCTTAGCCGTTAATCTGCTTTCTTACGTGCAAGTTAGATAGTAGCATTTTACTGTTTGCTCAAAGCAGTTAATTAAAATAGACGCGGCGTTATCTGGGCATTTGGCACCAAATTACGACATTTCTTTATCGATTATTTACGCTGGTAGCTGACTCGCAGCTAATCGTCATTCGCTTGTCAACAAAATTGGCATCTCTTTATGTCCTTTGGTATAGAGGATATAGTTATTAACCCCTCCCCCAATATTTTTGAGTGATCTGCAAGGCAGTAGACGTCCTCACTCCTCATGATTACCGCGCATTGCCATTCATCGGAGCAAAACAAAAAGGGCGGGACCTGCTGCGCTTGCAGGCCCCGCACCGGTTGACACCCGACGGGACACAGCCGGGCGAGACGGATCCGTGCTACCGCCCCGCCTGGCCGCGATGTTCAACTACAGCTCGTTGGCCGCGTGATACGCCGTGCGAATGGCGCTCGCAATGTCGGCGGTGCGCTCACCCGAGCAGTCGCCCACGCAGGTCACGGGCACCGTCACGCCATCCAGGTCAAACGCGTTGGCCTTGGAGCCCACGGCCATCACCACGTAATCGCAGGCGATCTTCACCGGCTCCTCGGCGCCGTCCTCGGTGGTGCGAACAGCCTCCACGCCCTCGTCGGTAATGGCGGTCAGGCGGGTATTAACATGCTGCTCCACGTTGTGCTCTGCAAAGTCACTCATAATCAGCGGCAGAATGGTCTCGGACTCGCCCGCGGCAATCTTGTCGAGCATCTCCACGATCGCCACCTCGCAGCCGTGCTGCAGCAGGTACTCGGCAGTCTCGGTGCCCACCAGGCCGCCGCCAATGACGGCGACGCGGCCGCTGAGCTCCACCTTGCCGGCCAGCACGTCCCAGCTCGAGACGACCTTCTCCGAATCGGCACCCGGAACGGGGATGACCACGTCGTGTGCGCCCACGGCCACAATCGCAGCGTCGGCGGCGTTGAGGTCCTCAGCGGTAGCGGCATGGTTGAGCTCGACCTTCACGCCCAGGCCGGGCAGAATCTTCTCGTAGTACTCGACCGAGCGCATGATCTCGTCCTTGCGCGGAGGCGCGGCCGCCAGCACAATCTGGCCGCCCAGATGATCGCTCGCCTCGTAGACGGTCACGTCGTAGCCGCGCTTGGCCGCCACGCGCGCGGCCTCCAGACCGGCGATGCCGCCGCCCACCACGGCGATCTTCTTGTCGCCCTCGCCCGGCTTAATGGCGATGGTTGCCTCATCGCCGTTCTCGGCATTGAGCACGCACGAGATGTACTTGCGGTTTTGAATCGCATCGACGCAGCCCTTGTTGCAGTTGAGGCACTCGCGGATGGGCTCACCCGTGGCGGCCTTCAGCGCAATGTCGGGGTCGCACATGAGCGAGCGGCCATAGGCGATGATGTCGGCGGCGCCGTCTTCCAGAATCTTCTCGCCGGCCTCAACCGAGACAACGCGGCCGACGGTTGCCACCGGCACGGAGACCAGGGCCTTGACGCGCTCGGCCACGGGCAGCGTCCAGTTGTAGGGCATGGCGCCCATGGGCGGAATGGTGTCGCCCATGTTGCCGGTGTGGTTGGCCTGTGCGACCTGAATCATATCGATGCCCGTACCCTCGAGCAGCTTGGCGAACTCGCAGGCCTCGTCGGGCTGCAGGCCACCCTTGCCGCGCGGCGTGCCGTCGGGGTTCTCCATGATCACGGGGAGCTTGTACTCCACCATCAGCTGCGGCGCGGCCTCCTTAATGGCGGCGACGACCTCCAGCGCGTAGCGAACGCGGTTCTCGAACGAACCACCGTACTCGTCGGTGCGCTGGTTGAGGATGGCCGAGCACAGCGAACCCACCAGGCGGTCGCCGTGGACCTCGATAGCGTCGATCCCGGCCTGCTGTGCGCGAGCGGCCGAGGCAGCGATGGCCTCCTTGATCTGGGTGAGCTGCTCTACGCTCGCCTCGTTCACAAAGTGCTGCATGTCGTGATGCAGCTTGGCGTAGGCCTGGTTGCGGATCTCGTTGGACTCGGCCATCTTGGCGGCAAAGGTCTCCTCGTCGCCGGCGGCCTTGGCCTCCTGCGCGGCCTTGGCGGCGGCCATGGATCCCATGACCATGCGGCCGACACCGGGCACATCGTACTCGGGGTGGAACAGCTGCAGCGCGACCTTGGCGCCGTGCTTGTGGACGGCGTCGGCCAGCGCCTTAAACGTGGGGATCTGGGCGTCGGTTGCCAGCTTGGGCGTGGGGCTTGCGGTCATGACGGGAGCGACGTCGCCGATGACGATGTAGCTCACGCCGCCACGGGCCAAGCGCTCGTAAAAAGCCAGGCTGCGCTCGCCGATGGAACCGTCACGCTCCTCGTAGCCGGTGGTCAGCGGCGGAAACATAATGCGGTTCTTGAGCTCAAGGGGGCCAACCGTAATGGGCTGGAGCAGCTTGGGTGCAGGTGCGGTCATGGACATTCCTCTCTTGTAGGCGCGGCGGCGATGATGCCGCGTAGTTGTCTAGAGGATATGGCATGGGAATACAGCAGCGCAACGGAAATCGGCGGACAGCAGGTAGCGGCAGGTGGATGGGGATGGGCGTGGCGGCCCGTCGGTTTATCTCAATCTGTAACAGTTACGCGGCAAAACTGGGTCTTACTGTTACAGATCGAGACATTCCTCTCGGCCCATCCTCAACAATCTAGATCTGTAACAGCTAGGCCCACTTTTGGCCCCTATCTGTTACAGATCGAGACAAACCAAACCCGCCTGCTAGAAAATCTCAATCTGTAACGGTTACTCGGCAAAAACCGTCCCTCGTGTTACAGATTTAGACAAACACGACCCAACCCACCGGCATATCTCGATCTGTAACACCTAGCCGCCCAAATCGGGTCTAGATGTTACAGGTCGAGATTTTGTTTGAGAGGCCGAGAATTGGACCGAAAACACGGTCCCGCAATAACAAAAAAGCTCGCCGGCTAGGCCGACGAGCTGCAAGTTCTTGGTCGCGGGGGCAGGATTTGAACCTACGACCTCCGGGTTATGAGCCCGGCGAGCTACCAGACTGCTCCACCCCGCAATGTCTGGGCGCCTCATGTGCGCAAGAAAGAATATTACGCGGGAGTTCGGTAAACGGCAAGGAAAATCTCGTAGAGCATAATTCCTTCATATTTAAACCCCTCAGCCCCTATCACCGTAAACGAATCGCAGCCGAGCGCCGTCGACGGCACGTATACAATGGTGCGCGTCCTTTTATGCCGACACCGGGAGTAGACATGCTGCTCGCTATCGATATGGGAAACACGCAGACGGCCATGGGCCTGTTTGACGGAGACGAGCTGGTGCAGTCGTGGCGCATGCCCACCGACCGCTCCTATACCGCCGACGAGATCCATGTGCGCCTGATGGGTTTCTTTAAGATGTACGGCCTTTCGCTCGACGCGGTCGACGCGATCGCCTTTGCGGGCGTGGTGCCGCAGCTCTCGCGCGAGTGGCACGCCGTGGCCGACCGCATTGCCGCGGACGCCATCGTCATCGGGCCGCAGACGGCCGCGGTGACCAAGCTGCGCGCGGCGCGTCCCCAGGCCGTAGGCGCCGATCGCGTCGCTAACGCCGTTGCGGCCGAAACTTTCTACGGCGCGCCGGCAATCGTGGTGGACTTTGGCACCGCGACCAATATCGACGTCATCGATGAGGACGGTTATTACATTGGCGGAGCGATCGCGCCGGGCATCCGCATCTCCATGGACGCGCTTGCCGCCCGTGCCGCCAAGCTCGCCAGCGTGCCGCTCGAGGCGCCCGAGCACGCCATCGGCCGCGATACCGAGGAGTGCATCAAGGTCGGCGCCGTAACGGGCGCCGCCGCCATGGCTGAGGGCCTGGTCGCGCGCATGAAGCGCGAGCTGGGCCGCGAGAATGCCACCGTTATCGCCACGGGCGGTCTCGCCAGCATCGTCGCCGATTCGACCGATGCCTTCGACGTGGTCGACGGACAGCTCACCATCAAGGGTATCTGCGAAATCTACCGCCGCATGCAGGAGCTGGGATAGAGCAGGGGCTTAAGTCGAGCACGCCCGATGCCACAGCCCCCGCAAACGTTCGCCAAGCCTATTCCTCAAAATCGAAAAATTTTCAGTTTTGAGGAATAGGCTTTCTGCTAGGCCTCGTCGCACAGCCACCTCGCCAGGTCCACGATCTGCACTCCGTCGCGATCCGTGGCCTCGTGATGCGTGCGGGCGAGAATCATCTTGGGATACGCATCGCCAATGCTCAGCAGTGGCGAAATCTCGCGTTCAAATGTCTTATCCGAGCCGATATCGTCGCTCACTTGAATATAGAGTTTCTCGCTCCGCTTGATTGCTACAAAGTCTATTTCCTTTTTATAGAGCACACCGACGTATACCTCGTATCCGCGGCGCAGCAGCTCGATGGCCACCATGTTCTCGTATACGCGTCCCCAATCCATATCACGTGTACCAAGCAGTGCGTATTTGAACGCGTGGTCTGCCAGGTAATACTTCTCGCCGCTCTTAAGGTATTTTTTGCCGCGAATGTCGTACCGACGAACTTTATAGAAGGCAAACGCATCGCACAGGTACCCCATGTACGTGCCGACCGTCTTGTTCGTAATCTTTAGCCCATCCGCATTCAAAACATCTGTAATGTTGCGTGCCGACGTTATGTTGGAGACGTTGTCCATCATGTAATCGGCAATGCGCAGCAGTGCCGATTCGTTTCTCACGTTATGCCGCTGCACGATATCCCTCACGATGAGCGTTTTGAAGACATTGGAGAGATATTGGTAGCGCTGCTCCTGCAGTGGATAAGGGTAAGAGCCGGACATACCGCCGATTCTCGCGTACCCATCGAAGTCGCGATCGACCTCGCCCTCGTCACTATAGAGGCGATACTCCTCAAACGAGAATGGGAAAACCTCGATCTCGAACGTGCGCCCCGTAAAGAGCGTCGACAGATCGCTCGACAGCAAAAAGGCGTTCGATCCGGTGATGAAGATGTCGTACTGCTCGGATGCATGGAGGCTGTTGATCGCGCGTTCAAAGCCGTCGCACATCTGAACCTCGTCGATAAGCAGGAAGTTTTGCTTGTCGGACACTCGATGCTCTTTCACATAGGCGAGCAGGGCATGATATTCGAGCAGGCCCTCGAACTCGTCGAGGTTGTAATTGATATGGATGACATTCGAATTGGACAGATTTGCCTCCACGTAATCGCGGAGGGCCTCGAGCAATTTTGACTTACCGCTACGGCGAATGCCCGTTATGACCTTGATGTCCGGTACGCCAATAAGGCTCGTCAACGTGTCCATATATGACGTTCTATTGATGAGTTTCATTGGTGCCTCCCTGCGGTCTTCTATCGCTATTCCTCAAAAACGAAAATTATTCAGTTTTGAGGAATAGGCTCTGCAACGAATATACCTCGTTAAAGGCCGAGCTGGCTTAATTCTATTCCTCAAAATCGAAAGATTTTCAGTTTTGAGGAATAGAATCGCGATGCCACCCTGTAGTCGCGTAAAGACCCTCCCCGGCATAGCCGAGGAGGGTCTTGTTGTCATCGTTATCTTTGAGCGTGGGCGCCGCGCGCTACACACCGCGAATGCGCACGGCCTCGGGCGGAAACTCTTGCTCGCCGGCGTCGGTCTTAATGGTCGCGCGACCCCAGATGTCCAGGCCCGCAAACACACCGACCGCAAGCGGCAAACCGTTGGGCGACACCGCCGCGACCTGACGACCCAGCAGTGGCACCATGTCAAAGTACTCGCCCAGCACCGGAGCCAGCGGGCCGGCGGCGCCCTGCGGGGTGTTCGCGACGGCAGCCCAGGTATCCACGCGGACCAGCACGGCGGCGGCCAATGCCTCGATCAGCGCCTCATCTGCCATATCCACGCCAAGCTCACCCAGCGCCGCACGCTCAATATCAACCGTCACCGCGGCAAACATGCCCGCAGCACCGGCACCGCCGTTCACGGCAACACGCGCGAGCGACGCCTCAAACGCAGGCGCACCGCACACGATATCGCTCGGCCACTGGATACCCACTTTACCGGCAAGGCCCAACCCCGGCGTCGAAGCCGTGCCCACGAGCGCGTCCATCATGCCCATCGCGGCCACAAACGGCAGGCCGTGGAAGGCGTGCATGTTCACATCGGGGCGCACAACCAGCGAAAACGTCAGCGAAGCATCGCCCACGCTCCACGCGCACCAGCCCGCGGACACGCCCTCGCGACCCGCGTCACGCGCCGCGTCGAGCTCGGTGCCAGCGGCAACAGCATTCATCTCGATCATCTACAGACGCCCCAATTCGCCCACGATATGGCCCACGCGGTCCTCGGGCTCCTTGACCTCGACACCGTTGTAGCGGAAGAACCGCGCCGGGTCGTGCATCAGATCCTCGAGCGGCACCAGCACAAAGTCACGCTCGCCGATCAGCGGATGCGGCAGGCGCAGCTTTTTGCCGCCGTGGGTCTCGCCGTCCATCCACAGCAGGTCCAAGTCGATGGTGCGCGGGCCGTTGGCCTTGGCCTTTTTGGAACGGTCGCGGCCCAGCTCGGCCTCGATCTTCATGAGCTCGTCGAGCAGCACCAACGGCGCCAGCTCGGTCTTAATCTCGATGACGGCGTTGGCAAACGCGTCCTGGCG